>NZ_JAMYSB010000004.1:0-425379 GCF_040321695.1 Mesorhizobium sp. M0292 | reverse complement strand
GCCAACCAGCACATTGCCGGTGGCCGGGCCGAACAGGCCGGCCCCGATGCTGTCGATGTCGGCAACCGCGGTCGGCACGTCATCGACGATGTTGACGGACAGCGTGCCTGTGGCGTTCTGGCCGTCCTGGTCGGTGAGCGAGACGGCAAGGTTCTCGAACAGGCTGTTGGTGGAGGCGCCGGTAGCATGGGCCTCGTTGTCGAGCAGCGTGTAGGTATAGCTGACGGTGCCGGTTGCGGGATTGTAGCCGGTCACGTTCAGCGTATTGCCGAGCGCGGTGGTGAAGGAGCTGGCGGTGAACACGCCGTTGGTGATGAAGGCATGGCCGTCGATGGTCAGCGAGGCGATGCCGTCGGGCGAGGAGATGGTGAAGGTGCCGCCCTGGGTGGTGCTTTCCTTCGAGGTGTCGGAGCCGGCCGATTCGCCAACGCCGCGGCTGGCCAGGAGGTCATCCTCATTGACGGTGACGTCGCCGCCGTTGGCGGCCGGCGTCAGGTCGGTGATCACCGGCGGCGAGTTGCCGATCGAGATGGTCAGCGTGGTGTGCGAGGTGTCGCCGTCGCCGTCCTTGATGGTGTAGGTGAAGACGTCGTCATGGCCACCGGCGGAGCCGGCATCGCGGGTATAGGTGTAGGTGCCGTCGGCGGCCAGCGTCAGCTTGCCGTAGAGACCCTGGATCTGCACGCCGAGTGTTGCGGTATTGTCGAGGGCGGCATTGGTGTCGCCGGCGACGACGCCGACCACGGCAGCGCCGTCGGCGCCCTTGGTATCGGCAACCCCGTCGGTCGTGTTGCCGTCGAGGGCATCGGTTCCGCCAACCAGCACATTGCCGGTGGCCGGGCCGAACAGGCCGGCCCCGATGCTGTCGATGTCGGCAACCGCGGTCGGCACGTCATCGGACACCGTCACGTTGACCGTGCCTGTCGCCTGGGTGCCGTCGGTGTCGGTGGCAACCACGCCGAGATGGCCCAGATCGACTAGGTCGTCGGCGTTAATGCTAGGATGGGCATCGTAATTGTTGTTCAGCGTCGCCGTCACCGTTGCCACATTGTTGGCAACCGCCAGATCCAGCGTCACCACAGTCACGGCGCCGTCATTGCCGACGACCTGGGTGTCCGACACCCGGGTCCAGGTCAAGTTGGCGGTGTTCAACCCGCTCAGGTCGGTGCCAAAGGCGATCGAGGCCATCGCATCCGAGCCCGGCGTGAAGGTGATCGAGTTCGAGGCGAAGTCAGCGCCGGCCGGCGTCGAGCCGTCACTCAGGTTCTGGTCGTCAAGCGCCAGCGTGATCGGAGCGCCGGCAACCGGGGCCGCGCCGTCCGTGATTGTGAAGGCGATGTTGGCCGTCGACGTGTCGAGATCGCCGTCCGTCACAGTGTAGGTCGCGTTAACAGCTACCGGACCGGAACTGTTATCCACCGAAGCGTCCGGCGTGAACGAGTAGGACCCGTCCGCCTTCACCTGGATGGTGCCCGCGCCGATGTCGATCAACTGCGAATAACCCGTGCCGGCATCGAAGATCAGCGCCGTGCCGTTGATATGCGTCACCGTCGCGCCGTCGGCGCCGGCGACGAAGTCCAGCGTGCCCGTCAGCGCCGGGGCACCTTCCGCAATCGACTGCGAGGCCTCATCATGCGCCGTCGGCACGTCGTCGACGATCTGAACGGACAGCGTGCCCGGAAGGGACACGTCTCCGTCGGTGTCGGTAACCGTCACCGTCATGTCGTCGAAGATGGAATCTGTCCCCGCGTCGGGGTGAGTCGCGCTATGGACGAGCGTGTAGCTGTAGCTCACCTGGCCTGTGCTGGCGTCGTAGCCGTTGACGGTCAGCGTGTTGCCGAGCGGCGTGATGATGTCGATCGGCGTCGATGCGCTGTTGGCAAGAGCCGCGCCCGAAATCACCTGGCCGGCGATGGTCAGCGAGCCGACACCGTCGGGAGAGGCGATGGTGAAGGTGCCGGTGTTGTGTTCGGAGATGTCGCCGTCAACGCCTGGCGCCGACGCTTCGCCCGAACCTTCCGGCCCAGGGCTTTCCGGCAGGCCCTTTTCATTGACGATGGTGTCGCCGCCCTCGACGGAAGGCGTCAGGTCGATGATCGACGGTGTGGAATCCGGCCGCAGGCTTGGGAACAGCTCGCGATGATCCGGCTGGCCGAACGCCAGGTCTGTCGGCGGCAACAATGCGGAAAGATCGAAGCCGTCGCCGATGCCGCCTGGGGGAACCGAGAAGTCTGCGCCTGCGCTTGGGTTCGAGCCTCCGGGGCCGGCCGAGATCGAACCATCGGCACCGAAGGCGACATCGACGTGGCTCGCTTCAAGAGCGGCCAGCAAGGCCACGCGCGGAACTTCGACATCACCGATGATGAAGGTCGGCACGTTGAGCGCGCCATCCTTGATGAGGATGACTGAACCGTCGGCCTGTTCCAGCAACAGATTGTGGCCGTCGACCTTGATGTTGTCGATGGAGACGTCCGCCGGAAGTTTCACGATGTTGCTGGCGTCGGCCACGTATTCATGCGGCGCGGCTGCCGCCGGCGCTTTCGCCTCCGCGGGTGCTGCCGGCTGAACGGGTGCGCCACTGCCGACATCGACCGGCACCGGCTCGGCAGGCGCCGCCTGAGCGGCCTGCGCTACCTGGATGCCTGCCTGCGATGGCGAGCCGCCATGTTCATGTGAAGAGTGCTCGTCCCAAGAATTCGAGACGGTATCCAAATCGTTACTCGTCGTCATCGCCAAACCCCTCCGGCATTTCCCGGATAGAGACAGTGACGACTTCTGCTTTGCAACTGTCCCGCAATCAATTTCATATATCCCGATATGCAAGTCTCGGCATTTTTTACGTGTGGTAAACCCGGAAGATATAATCTGATATACATTGGCCGCGCCGCGCTTCGTTTGATATCCGCCGGCTGAGCTGGATTGGTAAACAGAAGTATAAATTTGAATAAAACTTTACACAAAATGGGTGTTCCCGATTGAAGGAAGCTTATCCACCTTCCTTTCCAGTAATTTGAGACAAGATTGATACCGTCCACAGTCAAGAGGTGGGCGTTATGAAAAAAGAAAAATCTGCCCTGGGAATAACCGGGCTCAGGCTCATCCTGCTGGCAATGGCGATCACAAGCCTGCCGCAGCCATCATCCGCGAAAGCAATTACCGTGAATGCCGGCGCTGCCGCTGGAGTTCTGGCGGCGGTCGAAACCCCTTCCAGTCTCGGCGGCGTTTCGCTGGCTCGGCCGCCATGGCAGCCGGTTTCAGCCTACTGGATCGGCATGATTTTCAGCAGCTATGGTCCTGTTGCCGTTGATGAAAAGCGTGGTTCTTCGATCGCGCCGCCCGCCGCCGGGATCGACCCGATCCAGACGGCGGCGATCATTCCCGGCGTGTTCGGTTCTGTTGCCCTGTCGATGCGCAATTTCCCGGTTTCGGCGCGCTGGGCGCCGGTCTACAAGGCAATTGTCGACTGTACCGCGAGCAGCGCGTGCGAACGCAAGAACAGCGCCTTTGCCGAGATCGTCAAGGCAGCCGGGAACAAGCGCTTCATCGATAAGTTGTCCTTCGTCAACTCAAGTATAAATCGCGCCATCGCCTACAAGAAGGATAGCGCGGTTTACGGCAGGCTCGACTACTGGGCCAAGCCCGCGGAAATCCTTGAGCGGCGGGCAGGGGACTGCGAGGATTTCGCCATCCTCAAGATGGCCGCGCTGCTGCATGCAGGCATCCCGGCGCAGAGCATGTCGCTGGTCGTCTTGCAGGATCGCAAGCGCGGTTTCTTTCATGCCGTGCTATCGGTCAGCACCGGCAGCGGCGTCTTCATTCTCGACAGCCTGAGCAACGTCGTTTCGCGCGACACAGACCTGCCGACCTACGTACCGCTCTATTCGTTCAGCACGGATCGCGCGTGGATCCATGGCTCGAAGACCGGTTCTGCTCAAATAGCCGATATCAAGGGCGGCCTTTCGACGGTCGCGCCTGGTGAAGGTGTGCAGCCGTAAGCTCCCATCAGAGAGTCTTGAGCGCTCTATCTCTTGTTTGACGCAATTTTCCACGGAAACCGCTCACACTTTTCCCGGAATTGCTCTAGCCGCCGAAGACGAACGCCATCAGCAGTTCCGGCTCGACCACCGGCGCCCGCACCGCGCTCAGTTGACCGCGGTAGCGGCGGTCGCCGGCGCCTATGACGAAACCGGTCGCGACCGGCGTCTCGCCATTGGCGTCGAGCCTGGCGAATATGTCGGCGACATTGAGGTCCAGCGCCAGCTTGAGATCCTGGCGCGCGTCCTCGTTCGGCGCCACCGGCAATTGCCGCCGCACCAGTTGCTGGAACGGCGCATTGAAGGTCAGGATCTTCTTCGACGATGCCAGGGCAAAGGCCGGCGAGGGACAGGCGACGAGAATGGCGCTGATGGTCTTGATCGACGCGAGCCTCTGCAAGGTGAGGTTTTGGTCGGCCAATCCACGCATGCAGGCTACGCGAATTGCCGATGTCAGGTTTCCGGCGTTGGCGTGGCTCTCTGCAATTTCCTCGATCAGTGTGCCGATCGTGCATTTGCGGCTTTCCGCCATCTGCTTCAGCGATGTCCAGAACGCCCGTTCCAGACGAATGCCGCGGCGCATGCCGCCACGCGCCACAACCCGGAACTCCAGTCCGAAATCCTCTGCCGCCAGCGGTGGCAGCAGCCGGTCGCGATCGGCAGGAAGGGAGACCGCGCTATCGCTCACTCATTGCCTCCTCTCGCGCCTTGTTGATCGGCTTCATAAGGTAGGTGAGAATCGTTTTGCGTCCGGTCTTGATGTCGACCGAACAGATCATGCCGGGGATGATCGAATAGGTCTTGCCGTCGCGTGTCAGGGTCGATTTGTCGGTGGCGACACGCACCTGATAGTACGGTTCGCCGGTCTTCTGGTCGACAAGGCTGTCGGCAGTGATGTTCGACACCTTGCCTTCGATGCCGCCGAAGATCGAGAAGTCATAGGCGGTCACCTTGATCAGGGCATCCTGGCCCGGCCGGATGAAGGCGACGTCCCGCGGTGAGACCCGGGCTTCGACCAGCAGGGTCTCGGACGTCGGCACGATACCCGCGACGACCGCGCCGGGCTGGACGAAGGCGCCGACCGTATTGATGTCAAGCGTGTTGACGATACCATCGACAGGCGAACGGATATCGGTACGCGCCACCTTGTCGGTGGCACCGCGTATCGTCTCGTCCACCACCGAGAGATCGGCCAGCGCCTGCGTCAGATCGCTGAGCGCTTCCTGTTGCAGCTGCAGGCCAAGTTCGTCGACCTGAAGCTTGGCTTCCGTGATGGCAGACCTGGCTTTCTTGATGGTCTCTCCGGCAAGCGTCAGCTGACCATTGAGCTCGGTCTGCTCGCGCTCGACGCGGAGCTGCTCGGTTCGCGCCATCAGGCCTTTCTTGACCATCGCTTCGACCAGCTTCGCCTCCTGGTCGCTGACGGCCAGGTTCTTGGTGAGGCGATCGGCATTGGCGTTGGCTTCGTCGAGTTCCTTCTCACGCTGATCGAGCCGCGACTTTAGAACCGACAGTTTGACTTCGAAGTTGTCGCGCCGCGCGATTAGCAGCTTCTGCTCGTTGTCGCAGATTTCCGGCGCCACCTTCTGGATCTCGGGCGGACAGGGAAACGCGCCCTCGAGGCTGCCGGTCTGTTCGAATTGGAGCCGTGCAATGCGCGTCTGCAGCGCCCGCGCCTTGGCCTGCTGCTCGCCAAGGCTGGAAGTGTTGAAGGTGTTGTCGAGACGAATGATGAGGTCATTCTTCTTGACGACCTGACCGATCGTCACGGCGATTTCCTGAACCACGCCCGGCTCGCTGGCCTGGATGATCTGGGTCTTCGACGCCGGTATGATCTTGCCGTCGCCGCGTGCGATTTCATCGACCTCGGCGAAGGATGCCCAGGCTACCGAACTCGCAAAAAGCGCCCCGATAATGAATATCGAAGCCGACGCAAAAAGCGGCGGACGGTCTTCCCTGGCTAGCATTTACCACGTCCCAACGTGCTGTGTTCACGCATAATTCTGTTCGTCAGGCGCTTGTTTTCTGCAGCGCTTGTATCACTTGGTCTTTCGGTCCATCGGCAACGATCTTGCCCTGCTCGATGACGATCAGGCGGTCGGCCAGCTCGAGCATGCTGAAGCGGTGCGTCGATACGATCAGGGTCGTGTTGCGATCGAAAGCCACTTTGAGCTGCTTGATCAGCTGGCGCTCGGAAGCCAGATCCATCGAGCCGGACGGCTCGTCCAGGAACACGATTTTCGGTTTGGTCAGCAACAGGCGGGCAATTGCCATTGTCTGCCTCTGACCGCCCGAGAGATTGGTGCCGCGCTCGCCGACATTCATGTCGTAGCCTCGCGGATGGCGGGAGACGAAGTCGTCGACGCCTGCAGCCTTGGCCGCCTCGACGATCTGCTCATCGGTCGCCTCCGGGCACGCCATCAGGAGATTTTCCTTGATGGTGCCGGAAAATAGATCGTTGGCTTGCGCGACGATCCCGACCGCGGCGCGAACCTCAGATGGGTGGTATTGGCGGATGTCGATCCCGTCCAGCAGCAGCTCGCCGGAGGTCGGCAGGAAAAGCCTGCCGATCAGCCGCCCCATGGTCGTCTTTCCCGAGCCTATGCGGCCGATGATGCCGATCCGCTCACCGGGCTTCACCGAGAAATTCAGGCCGGTCAGCACTTCGTTTTCGGAACCCGGGTAGACAAAGCCGACATTCCTGAATGCCATTGCACCGTTGCGAATGGGGCGGTTGACGAAACCAACCGTGTCCGGCCGATCCTCAGGCTGCGCCATGATCGAATTCACCATTCGCAGGGACAGCATCGCCTGGCGAAGTCTGGACAAGGTGATCGCAATCTGCCCAAGCGGGGCCACCGCCCGGCCCGCCAGCATGACGGTGCCGATGATGGCGCCGGTCGAGACATGCCCTTCCGAAAAGGCATAGGCGCCGGCCACGATCAAAGCGACGGTGACCATCTGCTGGATGGCTTGGGTTATGTTGCCGGCGGCAGCCGAAAGCTGTTTGATCTTCTCGGACGTGTTGGATGCGTTCTTGGAATGCTCCGCCCATTTTCGCAGAAGGTAAGCCTCTGCGCGCAGCGATTTGATCGTTTCCAGCGTGGAGATGGATTCCACCAGCAGGGCCTGGCGCTGCGAAGCCTCGTTCATGGAAGCGGCAACGCGTTTGCCGATGCGCCGTTGCGTGATCAGCCCGACGATCACCGAGGCGACAAAGGCAATGGCCGGTATGACGACCAGCCAACCGCCTATCGCATAGATGACAAGAAGAAAGACGAAGACGAAGGCTGTGTCGATGAAGACGCTGATGGTGTTCGACGTGAAAAACTCGCGCACGAACTCGTACTGGGTCACCCGATTTGCATATTCGCCGGTTGAGCCGGGCCTTGCGGACAAGGACGAATTCAGCACCTTCTCGAAAAGCATATAGGAGATGCGAAGATCGGCCTTGCGCCCGGCATAGTCGATCAGTGACGCTCTGGCGGTCTTCAAGAGCAGGTCGAACAGAATGACCGCGCCGATCCCGATCGACAGCACCCAGAGCGTCGATATGGCCTTGTTCGGCAAGATCCTGTCGTAGACGTTCATGGTGAAGATCGGTGAGGCAAGAGCCAGCAGATTGATGAATACCGCCGACAGGATGACCTTCGAATAGGTGCGCCAGAACGGCCCCATCGTGCCGGTCAGCCAATGTCGCCGCTCGATCTTGGCCGCCGAACCGACGCTCATCGCCTCTACTGCGTTGGCATAGGTTATCGAGAAGGAAACGCCGCCACTAATATAACTTCCGGAAAACTCGGATTTGCTAATTGTGGTGCGCCCGTCTTCCTGGGGAGCGGTCGTAAATCCACCGTCCTCGGTCTGGGCAAGCAGCGCAACCGGCAACTGGCTGACGCGAAACAGAATGGCGGGAAGGTCGATGCGTCCGCGAAGAAAGTCGCGATGGCTGAATTCCGTGATTTCAAGACCGATGCGTTCGGCAAGATGCCGGATGGCGTCGATATCGATGCGGGTGTCTGACAGCGGCACGCCGGCAAACAGCACGGTCTCGGAACTCGGCCTGCCGAGGTACCCGGCAACAGCGGAGAAGCAGGCCTTGAACGCCTCTTTTGGGGAGAGGATTTTGGGTTGTGGGTTCACGATCAGCCCGCAGGACTATCGTTCGTCCTTGACCTTCCTACTTCTTTCTTACCGGTGCGAGGATGTCGAAAGGCAGATCGTTCGTCTGCTCCGACGGCGTGCGCGCATACGTTTCGGTGTCGGCCGTTTCAGGCGCATTGAACTCGGCCTTGGCATAGGCGGTGGCCTGTTTTGCCGGCTGAAGATTCATGGTCTTCAGCAACTGCCCGGTTGCCGCCAGCAGCCGGTACTGCGCGAAAAGCGACGCGTAGGATGCGGTGTCGGCAAGCGTAGCTGTGTTGAACCGCGTGTTCTGCGCGTCGAGCACGTCGAGCAGCGAGCGCTGTCCGACCTTGAACTGCTCGCGATAGGACGCCACCAGCCTTTCGTTGGCGGCAGCCTGAAGCTTCAATGTCTTTGCCAGATCGGCCTGCCGGAAGCGGCGATCCCATGACGTACGGACGGCTTCCTCGATCTCGCGCAGAACCTGGTGCAGCACAAGGCGCTGCTCGCTGGTGCGGCGGACCTGCTCTTGCTCGTTGGCTTTGTCGATGCCGCCGCGATAGAGGTTCCAGCGCAGCACCAGCCGCGCCTGCAGGTCGCTAGCGTCGCCATCGTCGCCGTCGATGTCATAGCCGCCGCGGGCGCGGCCTTCGGCGATGACGGAGGGCCCGAATTTCGCCCGCGCCGCATCCACCAGGGAGGCGGCGGCGTCGATATCGCTGTTGGCCATGTGGACGCGCGGATTGTTCTGTCGCGCCAGCCCTAGCGCGTCGTCGAGCGACCTTGGCAGCGCGCTCGAGACATCGCCTGGCCTTGACGCGTTGGTCAGCGGCTTACCGACCGTCTTGAAGAACCGTATCTTGGAAGCCTCCAGTTCTTCGGTCGCCTCCTGCATACGTGCCTTGGCAGCGAACAGCCGCTCCTCGGCCTGCTGGCGATCAGCCTCGTTCAACGCGCCGCCTGCAATACCTTGCCGGATGTCGCCGAGGATTGCCTGGTGAAAGCCCAGATTCTTCTTCGCTTCCGAAACGATCGAAGCCTGCAGCATGTATTCGAGATAGTCCTGGACGACAGACAGTCCAATGAATTCAGACCGTTCCAGCACCCGGAACGATGCGCCGTCGACCCGCGACGCCTGGCGGTTCAGTTCCGCCCGCCTTGCGCCGCTGTCATAAAGCGTCTGCGTGACAACGACGTCGGCTTCCGCCGGATAGAGCGCGTCATCCTCTATGGACAGCGAACGCCGGGAGGAATTGTCGAGACGACGAACCCCCGCCGACGCCTCGACATCGACGCTGGGAAGATAAAGTCCCTTCGCTTGGCGCAGCTCGAATTCGATTGCTTCGCGGTTTTCGATCGCCTGGCCAATTTCGGGGTTGGACTCCACCGCAACCGCCATCGCCTCCTGGAGAGTGAGCGCGTGAGCATTCCCACAACTCAATATGGCGACCGTCGTCAGCAGGCCGAGGCGCTTGCCTATCGCCGACATAGATGTCGTATTCATTTCACCCCACCCCAACGTTCCCATGCGCCATTATTGCCAGGCGTTACAACTCAACCGTGATTGTTCACAAATTTGCAAAATATGGGAGCACTTATTGATTTAGTGACCGCTAAAACGCTAAATTCAAGCAAAATTCTATAGAATGTCGCAAAAATGGCACATAAAATACCCACTGCGGTTTTTGGGTAACAGCCTTCCGAGTTTGAACAGGCAAGCGAAACCGCTCCGGGAAGGAGGACCGCAAGGCCCCCTTATGACCTATTTTCTCCTGATGGCTTGACTATTTCTGGGTGTACTTTTTCAGCGAGGTGACCGACAACATCTTGGTTGGCGGCTACAATCGGCAGGATAATCTTAGCCCGTTTGCCAAGAGCCTGGAACGGACACCCCGGCCTTTCTTCGACCTGAAGCGTGGGCATAAATCCCGGAGCCGGCGAATAAAACATACTCGAGGCGCTAGACCGTCGGCTGGTCGCGCGCTGTTGCCGCAGCTGCCGATCTGCAACCGCCCCCATTTCCGCCGTTCTGGACCCTGTCTCCCAACGTTTGCAAAACGAGGTCAGCTATGGTCGGCAGTTTGGGGGTCGCGGGAGCATACGGGATGATACGGGACCTTTCAGATTTTGGCCCACCAAAAATTCAGCAAAATCAACAATTTCCGTTCGCCCTCCGGGTCCACCAATAACTCACGGCTTACGCCGAACTCTTTGTTTTGTGAATTGAGCGCTTTCCCGAAAGTATGTGCCTTTGGATCGACATAGTCGTCAGTCCGTTCGTCTATTCACCTTCTGGGATGCCACCTGTCACACGTAACCCAAGAATTTCAGCTTCGAAAGACTTCCAGCGATTCGTGCGGCAATCGGCGGCTACGACGTGCAACAGGATGGGTTCACACGACCGATGGCTCAAACCACGGGAAGGCGCTCGTTGACAGTCACTATGGTTGTCACGGCCTCACGCTTCAGCTGTCGCTGTCCGCCCCGCCGGCGCTGGGAGGGTCACCACCGAACTTTGGATGGTGTCTCTGGCCGGGGGATATCCAGGTTTCTATGAAATCCACGGATCTACGCTCCCCGTCATTTCCTTCGCGAGCGTCAGACGCTCCTCCAGGCGCTGCTCACGCTCCTCGTTCGTGCACTTGAGGCGCTCACGCGCATCCGCGAAAAAGCACTCTACCGTCAAAGCCTTTCCCCACCTCTCGATAATTTCGCAAGCTGCTGCTGGCTATCGGCGGAACGTTGATGCGCAACTGTGACGGCGGTCGTTACCGTGGCTCGAGTGTCAGCAGATGTGGTAAGGCTGATTGTCGACGAGTAGCAGAGGGGTCCAGCAACAATGACTTTGAGACGAACCAGAGCTTACGGCGGATCCGGCTTGGTTCTGGCGGTTTGCACAGTATTGGCTTGGCAAAACGCCACCGCCGCTCAAGATTGCTACGCAGCCGCGACGCCTGGCGTCAATTGGCAGGAGTGTGACAAAAAGCTTCTCATCCTAGAAGGACAGGACCTGAGCGGGGCAAACCTGTTCGGTGTTGATTTCACTTCGACCGACCTCAGGAACAGCAATCTCCTTGCGGCAAATTTTGAGAAGGCAACGCTTGTGCGCGCTTCCCTGGCCGGCTCTACCGCCAAAGGCGCCCGGTTCGACAAAATCGAGGCGTACAGGACCGACTTCAGCCATATGGACGCGCAGGGCGCCGTGTTTACGGGCGCGGAAGTGCAGCGCTCGAATTTCCAGGACGCCAATCTGGTCAATGTTGATTTCACAAAGGCGGAATTGGGGCGTGCGCAGTTCCATGACGCCGATATCAGCGGCAGCCACTTTTCGTTTGCCAATCTCGCGCGGGCGGACTTCCGAGGAGCGAAGTTCACCGCACCGATAGACTTTGAGGGCGCTTTTTTCTTTCTGACCCGTATCGAGGGCCTCGATCTATCCAATTCGGCGGGTCTGTCCCAGTGGCAGCTCAACATGGCTTGCGGGGACGCCCGGACCGAGTTGCCTTCTGGCATGACGAGGCCAGAAAATTGGCCCTGTCAATTCCAGCAGGAATAGCCCGCCCGTCCGCTTCCCGCCCAAAGGCTGCCGGGCGGCAAAGCGCCTCAATTCAGTCCTCGGCCGCGGGTCAAAGCACGACACTGCGGGACATTTCCGGCAATCTCATTTACCGGCGAACGACAACGACTAAATGGAGGACGGATGCCCAAGGTCAAAGGTGATACCGCTCTGGACAAGGAGCGCGCCAAAACAGAGAAGCTCCTCAAAAAGGTTGGATACACCGCCTTGAAGGAGGCCGGTGTGGTATCCAAGCGACCCGACCTCCCAAATCTAAAGGTTGAAAAGCGAGGGAAATAGCGCGGACACTCGCATGCTGACCTGACGAGGGCACGCCCAAAATGTAGACGTCTGCTTTGCCTTCTCAAGCTAGGAGCGTGCAGGCGGCGCTTGCGAGAACCACAAGGCGGACTGCTGGGCCGGAAGAACTGTCGTATTTCCGCCCCGGTGCGATCCGATACTTCACAACTTTTTCACTTTCAATTGGGGGGCCATATCATATGAACGAAGAGACCGGCGTTCAGAAGTTGGTGCGCACGCTGCGTGCTCGAGCACCTGATGACGCAGCTGAATTGCTCGCTAGAGAGTCTCCCGAGTTCATCCGCGACACACTAAAGCTGTTGCCTGACGGGCACGCCCGTAAGGTGGCCGAGCATTTGCCACAGCATATGCGGCCCATCAGCTCTCATGATGGTGACATGGGTTTCGCGATCCCCGAGTCGCTCATCGAGGTGATGGACCCGATCCCCGCCAGCGTTCCTGTCGGGACGACGGTTGCTGCCGCGGTGGAAGCTGTCAGAGGCGCCCAGGTGCCGACCGAGCTCACTTATCTCTACGTCACGGACAAGGGCAATAAACTGGTTGGCCTGGCGGTCCTGCGCGATCTGATGCTGAGCGAACCCGACGCGATTGTCGATCACATCATGCTGCCCAGGCCGTTCGCTCTTTATGTCGGTCTCTCTTTGAGTAACGCATGCAAGGCGGCGGTACGGCGTCACTATCCTGTCTATCCGGTGGTGGATGCGGAGAACCGGCTGCTCGGGCAGGTTCGCGGCTGGCGATTGTTCGAGCAGCAAATCATCGAGATTTCCGCCCAGTCTGGACAGATGGTAGGCCTCCAGAAGGAGGAGCGCTCTTTTACGCCGCTGTTTTCAGCCTTCCTGAAGCGTCATCCGTGGCTGCAGTTGAATCTCCTGACGGCCTTCATGGCCGCATTCGTGGTCAGTTCGTTCACAGGCACGATCGAGAAGATCGTCGCTCTGGCGGCGTTTCTCCCAGTCTTGGCCGGGCAGAGCGGAAACACCGGCTGCCAGGCACTGGCTATGACGCTGCGTGGCCTTGCCCTGGGGGATGTGGACAAACTTGGTGATGAGAGAGGGCGCGCTCGCGGCCGCCAACGGCGCGCTCGTCGGCGTTGTTGCGGCTGCGGCGATGTGGTTCTATGCCTCGAGGCAACCGGAGTCGGCGGCGCAGGCGCCGATGCTGGCACTTGTGATCCTGCTTGCCATGTCCGGAGCGTGCCTCATGTCCGGCATCTCCGGCGTGCTGATCCCGTTGGGCCTGCGCCGGGTAGGCGCCGATCCGGCGGTCGCCTCGGCGATCTTCCTCACCACCGTGACCGATATTGTAGGCATGGGCCTGATGCTGGGGCTGGCCACCATGCTCGTGCTGTAGCAAGCTGCGTGCGGTGACGCGTCCCTGGGCGTTGAGGCAATGAGCTGACCTCGCGTTCAAAGAAATTGCAAGACCCGGGCCGAATCGCACACGCGTCGTGAGAAGCACCTTCCGGCAGCTCTCCGGCCCCTTGCGAAACGCGACGGAAGGCCTTTGGAAAAGCCGTGGGTGACCTTGAAGCCTGGTGACCAGATACGCAGGATCGCCCACCCAATATTAATCTTGTCGGCTGTGCGATCCACGCTGATGATTTGATTTTGTTAAGCCTTGGGCCAAATACTTCAATCACGTGCAGCAATGTTGAGAAGAGTTTTTGACAATCAGCGGAGCCGAAAAAGGAATAAACCGGATATCTCGTTGCGCAGCTGCAACAGCTGCTGAGACTCGCATAAGTCAGGCGACCGTTCAGTCGCCTTTTTCTTGCAGTCGTGCTAAATCCCTCGCACTAGTCGGGTTTGGGGTGGGTTCTCGGCATGCAATCTTCGTTTCGAACGATCTTCGGCGTCGCCGCAGCGCTGCTTTGTGCCGGCGTGTTGCCGGCCGGCGCACAAGGTCTTTTTGGGGCCTATGACGATGCGTTTGCGGCCCGCATCGCCAGTCCGGCCGACAATGGAACGCTCGCCCAATTCGTCACGGTTGCGGTCAACGCTGGGCAATACGATCAGGCGATCTCCTCGATCGAGCAGTATCTGATCCAATACCCGCGCGATGCGCGCGCCCGGCTTGCGGCCAGCCGTTTGTATTATCATGTCGGGTCCTATGAATTGGCCCGGCGGCAGGTGCAGTACGGCATCGAAGTCGGAGGTCTGACCGCAAGTGAGCAACAGGAAGCTGTACGCCTGCTCGCCCGCATCGAGCGCGCGTTGCGTGGCGTCACCTGGGAACTCGCCCTGACCGGCGGCGTATTCAGCGCATTCACCGATTTTGAGCCAGGCGGGGCGCAGGACGACGACAGCTTCGTCTCGCCTTACGGGCAGGCGGAAGGTTTTGTGCGGTGGGACCTCGGCACGCCAAGTGCCGACGCGCTCGTTCTTTCGGGGTCGTTGACCGCGACTGAGCGTCTTTTCACGGAAGACCTGTCGGTTCCGGGTGGCGAGAAGACTTTTATCCATGGCAACGCAGCGATTACCTGGGACAAGGGACTGCCCAACAGCGGGATCGATTCGCTGCGCCTGCTGCTTTCCGCGTTCACCGTTACGGATCGTTTCGACAGCGACATTTACGAAACCGGTATCGGCCTCAGTGGACGTTTCGTCGTTCGCCCGACGGTCGAGACGACGCTCTTCGCCGGTGGCGGCTACATCGATCTAAGCGCCTCGCAAGGCATTTTCGCGGATAGCAGGGTCTTCTATGAGGCAGGCGGCAGCTACCGCTTCCGCAATGGCCAGGCGCTCGGCTTGCGCTTTGTCGGCTCGAATGACTTCGCTTCCGGATCGGGCGAAATCAGCCGCAGCTATACGGGCGAGGTCCGCTATGGCGGACTGTTGATGAACGTACCGGATCTTTTCGCATGGTCGCACCAGATCGCCTTATCGGCCGGCCACAGCGACACTCCCGATCTGTCCGTCGGCATCGGCACAAATATCAAGAGCGACTTCTGGCGCATTGCCTCGGAAAGCGATTTTCAGCTGACGGAAGCGCAGAAGATCAGCGTCGATCTCGCCTACCGCAAAACCAACTTCGCCCTCGCCAACCGCGACCGAAAATCGTTCGAAATGCTCATGAGCTATACGTTGACGCTCAATTGAAAGAGGCCGCGATGAGGTATCATCTGATCGTCATTTTTATCGCCTGCCTCGCCTTCGCGGCACCATCCGCTGCTGAGACGGTCGGGTCGATGACGGCCTATCAGACCATCATCGTCCGCAATAACGGCGGGACGATGAACGTTGGCGCCGGCGTCGAACTCGGCGACCAGTTGCGCAGCAATCCCACCGGTCTCGGAATGCTGGTGTTCCGGGATGAATCGAGCGCCAAGATTGGTCCAAACACCAGCCTGACGATCGATGAGTTCGTCTACAATCCGGGCTCCGGGTCGGGAAAGATCGACATCGGGATGAACAGCGGCCTGGCCCGTTTTTATGGCGGCCAGGTTTCGAAAGGGGGCGTCATGCAGGTTGCGACGCCACACATGGTGCTCGGAGCGAGAGGCGGCATCATCGAAGTGCTGGTGGCAGCCGGCCAGACCGTCGGCATATTGCGCGCCGGCCGTATGACCTGCACGATCAATGGCAAACGGCTGGTCATCACGAACCCGGGCTACGCCTGCACGTCGGACGATGGCAAGCTTCTGGCCGGCTACGGCGGCATCGACGCCTTCCCGATCTTGGACAGTATCGACCGGATAGCGGGAACCGGCCTGCCGGGCGCACCGGGTCCTGGGTTGGACGTAAGCGCAATTTGTGCGTCGGCTCTAGGCTCCTCGCTCAAAGTCTGCGGGTCCAGGGACGGCGCACTGCCAGGAGTGGTCATGGAATTCCCTGACAGCCCAACGCCACCTGCGGGCAGCGGGGGGCGGCGGGGCGAGTGTGAGGGTGAGGGTTGCTGCTACTACTACAACTGCGATTAGGCCTGGCTGCACGAGATGAGCCACTCGGTTGGTAGGCGCTGGGCTGATTGGCGGCAAGCCGGCAGGCGCAAAATATCCGGCCTTGTGGTCGTGCTCCTGCTGCTCGCTTGCCATTTGGCTTTTGACGGGCCGTTGTCGCGCCTGCGTGAGCGGACGTACGACTTTTATCAGTTTCTCGCCCCACGCCAGGCGACGAGCAATCCTGTCGTGATCGTCTCGATAGACGACGACAGCCTCAAGGCACATGGGCGATGGCCCTGGAACCGTGGCCTCCTGGCCGATCTGGTCGATGGCATCACGCAATCCGGCGCGGCGGTGGTCGGGCTTGCGCTGGTACTCCCCGAGGCTGACACCTCGCCTGAGGGCATCGCCGGAGACAAGCGCCTGGCAGCGGCGCTGTCCAAAAATCGAACGGCGCTTGCCGTCAGCCTGGGCAATGAAGCGACGGTTTCAGAAGCAGAACCCAAAGCCGGCTGGTCGATCGTCGGGCAAGTACCCGATACACTTCCCGGCTTCACCGGTCTTACCGGGTCGCTTGCCGAATTCTCGAACGCCGCCGCAGGCCTAGGCGTGATTCGCACCTTGCCCGATCCCGACGGCGTACTGCGCCATGTGCCGCTGCTCTGGCTTCGCAACACCCCTCAACGCGCGCAGCTGTGGCCGTCTTTCGCACTCGAGCTCCTGCGCCTTTACGCTGGACAGGACGGTTACACAGCCCGGATGAATGCAGCCGGGTTCGACGCACTCAGGATGGCAGGCGCCATTGTGCCGCTCGAGCCGGAGGGGAGCATCCGCCTCTGGGAAACCGCCACCGACACGCCTCGCCTGTCTGCCAGCACTATCCTTTCGGGCCATGGCGATCCGCGGCTGCGGGACGCCATCGCCATTGTCGACCTGTCGGCTGTGGGCCTGACGCAGTACCTGCCCACGCCGACGAGTCCAGCGCGACCAGGAGCGGAGATCCACGCCGATGCGATCGGCCAGATGCTTGCCGGGCGCTTCCTGGCAGAGCCAGCGCACGCGCGTATGCTCGAGCGGCTCTGGTTTCTCCTCAGTGCCGTCGTTTTCATCGGGCTTTCTGGAGTGCTCGCCGGGCGTGTCGTGCTTGGCGCCATCTCCCTGGCGCTGCTGGCCCTCACGCCGTTCGTGTTCGGCGCTCTCGAGTACAGCCTGCAGGGTGCACTCTATGACCCGCTGCAGCCGGCGCTTGCAACCATCATGGTTGCGGGCTTCGAAGGCTATGTCCTCTACAGGCGCAGCGAGCAGCGCCGGTCCACCCTGACGCGACAGTTCTCCCAATATCTGTCGCCCTCCGTGGTGCAGCGCCTCGCAAGCTCGGACACCGAGGCAATCCTGTCCGGCGAGAAGCGCGAGATCACAATTTTGATCAGCGACATACGTGGCTTCACGACCATGAGCGAACAGCTCGACACCCAAGAGATCGCCAAGGTGGTCAACCATTTCCTCGGCATTGCGACCGATGAGATCCTCAAGCGCGACGGCACCATCGACAAGTTCATGGGCGATGCGGTGCTGGCCTTCTGGAACGCACCGCTAGATCAACCCGATCATCGTGAGCGTGCGCTCGACGCGGGCCTGGCCCTTATCGAGCGGGTGAGGCGCGAAGACGCCGCCTTCACCGCGGATGGCCATCGCTCCATCGAAATCGGCGTCGCCATCGAGACCGGCATCTGCTCGGTAGGCAATTTCGGCTCCGAACGGCGCTTCGATTACACCGCGATCGGCTCCCCCGTGAACCGCGCGGCACGGCTCGAATCGACGACCAAGAAGCTGGGCATCCCCCTGGTGCTTGGACCCGGCTTTGCGGCAGCAGCATCGATGCCGGTCGTCCAGGCGGGCGCCTTTGAGCTCCAGGGTTTCAAGGGCGAGGTGCCGGTTTTCACCGTTCCGGAGATGCAAGCTGCTCAACAAGGTATGAGCCGCGAAGTAGAGAGCCAACGTGGTGAGAAATCTGGCGCCCCCGCCATGGTGGTTGGTTCGCCGCCATCCGTGCAAATGGCGCCGCTTGACCTGACACCCCGAACCCGGAGCATCCGCTGATCGGATCCAGCGGATCGCAAGATGCAATTGTCACGGGCACAGACGGACATCTTGTTTCGGCGACCATCGAGGGATGCGACGGCTTGCGTCACTCGTCCTTGAAAGTCACCTTCATATGTTTTTGGACCATCGAGGCGAGGTCCTCGGCATCCCAGTTCGTGAGCCTGATGCAGCCGTGAGAGAAGGTCTTCCCGATCTTGCCGGGTTCGGGCGTGCCGTGAATGCCGTAGCTTTCGATGGAGAGGTCGATCCAGATTGATCCCACGGGATTGTTAGGGCCGGCAGCAATGGTGAAGGGCCGCTTGGTTTTGACTCCCTTGAATGCAAAATCGGGATCGTAGTGATAGGTCGGGTTGTGCACCACCCTTTGGATCTCTGCCTGCCCACTTGGTGCCGGCTTCTCGTCGCTCCCGATCGAGGCAGGGTAGACGGCAAGCGCTTTATTGGAGGGGTCGAGCACGCGCACCTGATGAGCGCCTTTGTCGACTTCCACGCCGGCAATGGTGGCGGGAGGTTCACCCCGGCCAACATCTGGTACCAGCAGCGTGGTTCCAGCTTTCCTGAATCCGGTGCCTGGGTTTAGCCTCCTGAGCAATGGTTCGCTCACATGGAAGCGCTCCGCCAGCTTCTCGATCGAGTCGTGATAGCCAAGCCTTCTCAGGCGAGCCATCCTCTCCATGCGCCCCGGAATGCGTTTGGTGAAGGGGCCGCGTACATCTTTGCGGGTCAGTTCATAGGTGACCAGAGCTGGGCTGGTGGAGGTTGCCATCAGCTTGTCCCAAGTCGCCTGGGTGAGCTTGCCATCTGGCGCCAGTCCGTTCGACGCCTGGAAGGCCTTGACCGCCTTGGCGAAGTTCTCTCCAAGGCGGCCGTCGATGAGCCCCGGTGAGAAGCGCGCACGATCCAAAAAAATTTGCGCCTTCAGCACGGCAGGATCGAGCCCTTTCGGACCGCCGGCGGAGAATTGCGCCTGATTTACCGCGGCTAGATCCAGCTTGGCCGCCTCCGTCCCGCCGCATGCGAAGGCGAGTGCAATGGCGAGGAGGAGAAGGAGCCTGATCATCGATGTCACTCCTTACGTTAAATCGCACCTGATCTGTCTCTATGACGCGCTGTGGCAGATCTGGTTCCATTCGCCGGTAGGAGGATCATAGGCAACCAGCCTTACGCCGCCGACCGGTCCGCGACGTTCGATGCCCATGCCTTGCCCCTCACGAGAGGCGTTGCTGGCCGCGCAGATCGGCAGTGTAAAAATGGTCTGGCCATCTTGACGTGAGCTTCTACCTTCAAAACTGCCCAATTACCTGGACCGGCAGTCAAATGGTCTCAGGGCAGCAATGAGGAGATGCGCTGGGAACCCGGCTCGTCGGGCGGGTATTCTATTGATCTTCGGTATCGACAGATCCATGTTCCGTCGTCACTGTGATCGCGTTGTCGCCCGCGATTGCCCTAGCGTATTCGAAGCGCTCCAACTTCTGTTCTGCCGACAGGCCTTTGAACATCGCGGTGGCCGAGTTCGTGATTTTGAAGTCGCCGCAACTCGGACAGCGAAACTCCCGGATGTCGCCAACTGTCTCCGAATTAACGAGTGCCTGCTCATCTGTGATAGGGCAAATTGCGGCCATCCAAGCCATCATGGTCCTCCGTCCTAAGGCCGTCCTCGATTACCCAAAAGGCATCGTCGAGTGCAAAATCCATTTCTGCCGACGCTCACCCCACCTGGAGTACTCCACTGAGTAGATTGCGCTCTCCACTCTCCAACCCGGAATGTGGATTAAAGCCAGTTCCTCGGCGAGCGATTTGCTGGTGAGCGGTAGGCGCTCTCGCTCTGGAGCCTCTCCCAAACGATCGGAGATGTTCATGTAGCGTCGGGCAGGACCGAAGGGCCGGAACGTGGCGTTTTCATCTCTTCGGCAATCACCAGTAGCGCCTCCAGAGCGACGGCGATCCCCGACATCACCGTACTTATGTCTGCGCTGCCGCCGAGCGTCGAAAGTTCGGCCGCTCGCGTTTGCATGCTTTGGCTCAGCTCTTGTAACTTCAGGCGCAGCTCGTCATCCATGTATGTTCTCCAAGCTTGACGCTGGAGGAACGCGCCTGCTTACAACCCGTTCCGCCGGTGGCCGCAGAGAACCAGAGACACCGCAGATGCTACAACTCGCGCTGTGGCGGCGCTTAGGATGGGCGGTGGATTGAGCCTCAGCGACTGACCGTCGGCAAATAGCGGATGCTTCAGTCTCGAAAAGGTGCTGGACGGCTCGATATGCACCGCCCCTTGGCCCTGGGTGCTGGTCCCATGCACAGTAAGGCCGTGCAAGTGCGCGCGGCCTCTGGGCTCAACATTCCAGTCGTCATGGTCCAAAGTTGTCCCAAGGCGGGTTCTCACCAAAGTGGGCGGCGAGAAGCGTTACGAAGCTTTGAACTTTGGCGGAAAGATGCCTTCTTGACGGGTACATCGCGTAGATCGACCGGCTTACCGGCTTGAACTGGGGCATCACTGTCTCCAGCTGGCCCGAACGAATGGCTTCTCCAACAAGGAAAGTGGGGCAAAGTACTATGCCTGCTCCACCCAGCGCCGCATCGCGCAGGAGCTGCCCGTTCGTTGCCGTCATCCGTGCAGTGATTTTTACCGCCACTTCCCCCTTTGGTCCGTCGAACCGCCATTTTCCGCGGCTGGCGCGCAACGCGTAGTCCAGACAATCATGGTCGTGGAGATCCGACGGCTTTGTGGGACGCCCGCGTCTGTCCAGATAATCGCGCGAAGCGCAGACCACCTCGCGTGACGGCGCGATTCGGCGAGCAACCAGATTGGAAACCGTGAGTGGAGCGATGCGTACCGCGACATCCAGGCCCTCTTCCACGATGTCAACCACACGGTCGTCCAACACCAACTCAACCGACACCTCCGGGTAGACCGCGAGATATTCTGCAACGACTCTCCCAAGGTGCATCGCGCCGAAGGAGATCGGCGCGCTGACACGCAGTGAGCCGGTCGGACGTGTCTTGCTCTCGGCCGCGCTCGTACGAACTTCCTCGACATCCTCGATTATGCGCAGACTGCGCTCGTAGACGGAGGCGCCGAGCTCTGTCAGGCTGATGCGCCGGGTCGTCCGGTTGAGAAGGCGTGCGCCAAGCCACTCTTCCAGCATTTGGACATGCTTGCTCACGGCCGCTGGCGATAGTCGCATCCGCTTGGCCGCTCCAGCGAAGCTGCCTTCACCGACGACGTTGGCAAACACGGTCATGCTGGTCAGCCGGTCCAACTGCAATCACCTCTTTCATTCACGTTTCGTGAATTCACCATCCATATCTCCCTCGATTATCAATCCGCAGTGGACAGATTATCTGAAACCAGGCCGGGATCAATTGCCCGATCCGTCTCTCTAACGTTTGCCCGAAACGTTGGCGTCGAGTGCCTTCTCGCGGGCTGGAGGTGATCATGTCTCTGACCAAAGCAGCCCTTCGGGAGAAAGAGGGAGCCACTTTTCGCATGTGGCTCTCCGTGCTCACTGTATCGCTGGGTATCTTTTCGATGATCACTGCGGAGCAACTCCCTGTGGGGCTGATTCCGGCAATTTCTTCCGAGTTGAATGTCTCTATTGGGAGTGGCGGTCTCACGGTGACGATACCCGGCGTAATTGCGGCGTTCGCTTCTATCGGTTTGCCGTTGGCAGTGGGGAGGCTCGACCGGCGTATTCTGATGGCGGGCCTGCTCGCGGTAATGGCTGCGGCGAGCGTGATTTCAGCGCTCGCAACGAACTTTCCCGTTCTGCTCGCGTCCAGGCTGCTCGTCGGGATCACCATCGGTGGCTTTTGGGCGATAGCCGGAAGCATCGCAGTACGCCTTGTTCCTGGACCGTCCGTGCCGCGCGCCATGACTATTGTCTTCGGCGGTGTAAGTGCCGCTGGGTGCTGGGCGTGCCGGCCGGCACGATCATCGGTGATCTAGTCGGCTGGCGCGGCGCGTTCTGGTCTCTCGCCGGCCTGAGCTTTGCCATACTGCTCGCCGCCCTGCTTGTGCTTCCGAAGCTGGAGGCGGCGCAGCCTGTGGAGGTGAAAGCCCTGCGTGCGCAATTGCGCAATCCCGCCCTCCTGTCGGGCGTGGTTGCGACCGCACTGCTGGTGGCTGCCCACTACGGTGCCTACACTTTCGTGAGCCCGGTGTTGCTGGAGGTCTCGGGCGTCACTGCAGGGAGCATAGGTTGGTTACTGTTGGGGTATGGCATTCTCGGAATGATTGGCAACGCCGTCGCAGGCGTCTGGGCCGCCAAATCCGTCGGTCGCACATTGGCCTGCATCGTCATTGGGCTCGGCGCCACGCTGGCTCTTTTCCCGTTGCTCGGGGTCACGCCGCTCACAGGAACCATCCTGCTGCTGGTGTGGGGCTTCGCGTATGGCGCGGCGCCCATTACGCTGCAGACGTGGGTGCTGAGTGCAGCATCAGAAAGCGCGGAGACCGCGACGGCCATCTACTGCTTCACTTTCAATCTTGCCATCTCCGTGGGTACCCTAGCGACCAGTCAGATCGTCGACACGATGGGCGTGAACAGGGTCCTCTGGGTCGATTCCGCCATTATCCTGCTGGTGCTGCTGCCGGTGTGCCGCGCACCCATGCTTAACCGGAACATCGGAAACTCGTAGACAGCAAGCCATCCTGTGCCGCCCATCTGGCAATGATGTGATAGGTTGAAGTAGATCTTCGTTTCCTCTGTCTTGAAAGTCACGCGCGTCACATCAAACGCGGGTTCCGCCGCACCGTGCGGGTGCCGATGCTTTGCGCCCCCGGAGGACAACTGGCTATTTGAAAAAGGACTTGATCCCCTCGTCGATATGTGTGCTGATATGAGATCGATCTCATGCCGCGCTCTCAATTGCTGTTTCTCTACGGGAGCGCGCTCTGGGAAGCATATGTCTGAATGACGATGAAGAGGGAGGTTCAAGTGAGGAAATTGATCGCGTGGCTGGCCTTGGCCACTACCACGCTCGCGTTCGCGTCTGCGGCCTCGGCGGGTGAAACCATCAACCGGGTTACCTCGAAGAAGGCAATGGTGGTCGCCACAAACAGCGGTTGGCCGCCGCAGAGTTTCCTGGACGACAGCAATCAGTTGGTCGGCTTCGACATAGACGTCTCGAAAGAGATCGCAAGGCGCCTCGGTGTCGAGGTCAGTTTCGATACGCCGGACTGGGCGACGATGACGGGCGGCCATTGGCAGGGACGTTACGATCTGGGTGTCGGCTCGGTGACGCCGACCAAAGCGCGGGCCAAGGTGATCGATTTCGAAGGCATCTATTATTATAGCCCCTACGTCTACGTGGTTCACAAGGACAGCCCGGCCAAATCGGTCGCCGACCTGAACGGCAAGATCATCGGCGTCGAGACCGCCACCACGTCGGAGGATTTCATCCGTAGACAACTCGAGATCGATGCTCCCGGCCTGCCGCCCATCGAATACAAGCTGGAGCCCGGTGAGATCAGGACTTTCGCTGACTCAATGCTGCCGTTCGACGATTTGAGGCTCGGCGACGGCGTGCGCCTCAACGCGGTCATCGCACCAGAACAGACGGCTCAGAACGCGATAAAGAACGGCTACCCGTTGCGTGTCCTGGAAGGCGGCTATGCCTTCCGTGAGCCACTGGTGGTGATCGCGGAAAAAGGTGATGCCGAGTGGAATGCCAAGATCGGCGGCATTCTCGACGAGATGAAGAAGGACGGTACCCTCGCGAAACTGACCACCAAGTGGTACGGCAAGGATTACAGCTCTGACTGAGAGGCATCGTGGATAAAGCTTGAGCGGGGTGCATTCAATTGAACATCCCGCTCCATCTGTTTTGTTTCAGCCGCATTTCCACGACACCGGGCGGCTCCGCCTGCCTGCAAAATGCTCTAGTGCCGCCACCTTATTGTATTGATCATGACATGTCCTGACACCTATTACCGACGCACGCTTGCCGACAACACCATCAGGCCGCCGCTGAGCGGCGTTTCCGAGTGCGAGACAGTCGTTGTCGGCGGCGGACTGGCCGGCCTGACGACGGCGTTGCAACTGGCTCGCGCCGGCCAGCAGGTCGTCGTGCTTGAGGCGCAGCGGATAGGATTCGGCGCTTCCGGTCGCAATGGCGGCTTCGTCAATCCCGGTTTCGCCACCGGCACCGACAACATCGCCGCGATGGCCGGCGTCGACGCGGCACAAAAACTGCACCGCCTGTCCATCGAAGGCGTCGACTTCGTGCGGCAGACGATCCGCGATCTCGACATCAAGGCGGCAGAGCCGCGCTCCGGTATATTGAGCGTGCTTCGCCACGATGGTGGCGCCGCGCTCAAGGCATATGCCGAGCAACTGGCGCGGGATTTCGACTATCGGCTCGACTATCTCGATCGCGACCAGGTGCGAGCGGTGCTGCATTCGGATCGCTACCACCAAGGCCTGCGCGATCCCAGCGCCTTCCACATGCATCCGCTTAACTATCTGCGCGCCGTTGCTGGCGAGATCGAGCGGCTGGGCGGCAGGATATACGAGAGAACGGCTGCCGTTGAAGCCAACCTTGACGGCGCCGAAAAGATCTTGCGTACCGACAGCGGCGAAGTGCGCGCCCGCCAGGCCGTAGTTGCCACCGGCGGATATACGGGGCCACTGGTCAGTCGGCTGCAGCGGGCATTCCTGCCGATCGCCACCTACGTTATGGTGAGCGAGGAGGCGCCTGACCTCATCGCCAAGGCGATTACGACGACCGACGCCGTCGGCGATAACCGTCGCGCAGGCGATTATTACCGTGTTGTCGAAGACGGCAGGCGGCTGCTCTGGGGAGGGCGCATCACCACCCGGGCAGCCTCATCGGGCGTGTTGGGGAGGCAATTGCGCCGTGAGATGGTCACCACTTATCCGCAGCTCGAACACCTCAAGACCGAACTCGCCTGGTCCGGGCTCATGTCTTATGCCCGGCACATGATGCCCCAAATAGGCCCGTTGCAGCCGGGCGTCTGGTACCTCACGGCTTTTGGTGGCCATGGCATCAACACCACGGCGATCGCCGGCAAGTTGATCGCCGAAGCCATACTGGGACAATCGGACCGCTACCGGCTGTTCACACCCTTCGGCCTTGCCTGGGCGGGCGGCCCGGCTGGACTTGCGGTTGCGCAACTCACCTACTGGAAGCTGCAGGCGCAGGATTGGTGGCGCGAGCGGGCCCGCTGACCGCAGGGAGATCGAAGACGTGATCGGCCGACTATTGCTCAACCACCCGGACGCGGCGCGCCGCGTTGGCGTGTTCTTCGTGCTCGCCGCCATCGCCGCCGGCCTGTATGGGCTCGGCATCAAAGCCAGTTGGCTCGGCAAGCTCGTTCCGGGGTCGGTCGAGTGGCTCGCCGCCAACCCGGACGTCGGGCGGGCGGTCTCGGCGGTGCTGATCGCATTGATCTTGGTGGCGAACTGGAACGCGCTGCGGTATCTCAGCCGCAAACAGCAGATTGTGGCAGTTTGGATAGAGCTGTTCGTGTTGCTAATGTTGTTTTTCTATTCCTTCGACCTGTCCTTCGCGTTCATCGCCAAGAAGATCGGCTTCCTTGTCTCGAAGGGTGTGGTGACGACCCTCTACATTTCGGCCATTTCGATCGCCATCGCCACCCTCATCGCCTTCGTTGGCGCCATCGCCAAACTTTCCCGCAACGGCGTGGTCTATGGCTTGGCGACCTTCTATACCTCTCTGTTTCGTGGCTTGCCGTTGTTGATGCAGATCTACATCATCTATCTCGGCCTGCCGCAGATTGGCTACGTGATCGGCGCCGTGCCGGCCGGCATCATGGCGCTGTCGCTCTGCTACGGCGCGTACATGACCGAGATCTTCCGCGCCGGCATCGAAAGCATCTCGCGCGGCCAGACCGAGGGTGCTACGGCACTCGGCCTTAGCGCTAACCAGACGATGTTCCTGGTGATCCTGCCGCAGGCGATGCGGGTCATCGTGCCGCCAACCGGCAACCAGTTCATTGCGATGCTGAAGGATTCTTCGCTGGTCTCGGTGGTCGGGGTCTGGGAGATCATGTATCTCGCACGCACGCAGGGCCAGACCGAGTTCCGCCACATCGAGATGCTCATCACCGCCTCGATGATCTATTGGCTGCTCTCGATGGGGCTCGAGTTCCTGCAGTCGCGGATCGAGGACCGGTTTGGGCGCTCACTCAAGCGCTGATCGTCATCCGTGATCTTCGCCAAAGCGAGTTGCACAGCACCGCAACAGCCAGCTTCGGAGAGCAGCTGCAGATTGTACGCGAAAGCACGCCGTTCGGCGACGTCGTCAAGGGTGAATGCTTAGCCCGATCGGAGGGCAGAATAGAGCAAGTGCTGGACGAGCACGTTCGTTGGCCGGCCTCCCGGCAACTACGACCGATTGCTGGACGCTATGTATCAATGGTAGCCGAGTTCGCCACGTGGTTCGCTAGGCAGTGGTTTGCGCGTTGCCAGCCGCACGACTCGGTCCATGCCCTGCACAGCCAAACGCACCGGCGAGGCTTCCCGGGAATGAAGCTCGGCATGGTGTTTCGTTCCCTTGAAGTGGGCGTGTTTGGGGGAAGACCGTAGTCGGCGCGTTCGCGCCCGATGGAATTTTCGAAGAGTTGTTTCCAACGGCGGGAACGAACCAAACTTCCATGCATTTAGCTCTGGCTTCGTTCATTCACTCTTTCTTCTGGGAGCTGGACCATTGTCATCCGGAGGCTATCTCTTGGCCGACCAACAAACCAATGACGTTTCCATCGTTGATCTGATACCTGCCCTGCGGGCTTTCGCGCGCACCTTCTGCCGCGTTCCAGACGATGCCGACGATCTGGTGCAGGAAACGTTGACCAAAGGGCTCGCCAACATCGACAAGTTCGAACCTGGTACACGCATGAAGTCGTGGCTCTTCACCATCATGCGCAACACCTACTACACCCGGATCAAGATCGCTGCACGGGAAGCGCCAGGCCTTCTCGACTGCGCGTCTTCGAGACCGATTTCGGAAGCTACCCAGGAATGGACCGTTCAGAGCAAGGAAGTTCACGGCGCCATCCAAAAGCTGCCCGAACACCAGCGCGAGGTGCTGATGCTGATCGGCGTTTTGGGAGTGGGCTACGAGGAAACGGCCGAAATATGCGGGTGTGCGGTAGGGACGGTCAAGAGCCGGCTGAACCGTGCCCGCGCCAACATCCTTGAGCTACTCGGGGAGAGCTCTCTGCAGACATTGATAGAGAGACGAAATCAGCTGTCGGATGGTCAGCTCGATATAGAGGTCGACAGCCGCAGATAATCAGCTCTTCACGTCTCGCCGACGCTTCTCGACGAGAGCGTTTTGCAATTGGATCGCCAGCTTGGATAGGCGGTCTGGTATCTTTTCCTGCTCTATGGCGGCCAGGAGGGAAGTAATCTCCCGATCCACTGCCATCTCGACAAGCAGATCCGTGGTATCGTCGCTCGAATGAGACATCACGTTCTCTTGATAGCATCCCTAGATCCAAGTCTGGTGATGAGCGCTCGGCACTACAAGGCGTTGTCGACCGCCGGGAGGCTCACCGGCGGCCCTTGCACAGATTTTCCTCCGTGCCGCGGCAAGACGCGGCGCGGTGGCGTCAGTCCTTCAGCAACCGGTTTGCGGCGTGATCCTGAAATTGATCGGACTTGATTCGATTGCCGTCCAGCCCGCGCTCTCGGCCATGCTGCTTCCTGTCGCGGTTGGACAAAACCGCGTTTTCCTCGATCTTGTCCTTGTCCAAGGTGGTCATTGCGCCGGCGCCGGCACCTTTGCCTTGGCTGCCTTGGCCGAAATGCTTTTTGCCGCCGGATGCCATGATCTCCTCCTTCGAATCCAGGACACTGATCGGTGCCGACGCCCGAACCGGCATCGCGCTGTAATGTTCCGTCTCACCCAGCAAGCAGGAAGGCGTCGCCATCCCATGACCGAAACGGCTTCTCGCCGTCGATGACGACCCGCAATTGGTGAGCTTGCGCAAGACGGCCGATGTCGGCCCGGTCCAAAGAAAGCGATCCGCGATAAGAATAGTTCAGCAATGCGAGCCGGCCCGGCCGTTTGAGAACGCGCGCAATTTCATCGAAAAGCCGCTCAGCCATGCCGGCCAGGACCAGGTAGGGAAAGCTGTCGACCGCCAACACGCAATCGAAACTGTCGTCGTCGAAGTCGGCCAGATCGAGACCGGAGGTTTGGCGCAGTTCGACATTGCCGAGCGCTGCGCATTGCTCGGAGGCGATAGCGATCATCCGCGATGATATGTCGATGCCGACCATCCGCTTGAAGGAATTGGACAGCGCGCGCTCGAAACGTCCGATGCCGCAACCGATGTCGAGAATGTCTCGTTCAATTCCGGTGAATTCTCGCGCCTCGAGCCATTCAACGATTTCATCGGTCATGGCTGTCAGCCGCTCGTCATCGCCAAGGGATCCTAACTGGACACTTGCGGCTGTCGAAATTGCTGCCGCGGCATCAAAACTCGAGGCCAGCCGCGTGACGACGGCGATATCCGTCTCGCCGTTACCGCGCTCATGCCGAACGGCGCCGCCTGTCGCTCGCAAAGTGGCAAGGACGCCCGGTTTGTGGCGCAGCAGTCCAGCGACCTTTCGCAGTCTTTCAGCATCGCCGGTATTCGCCGGACGGACTTTCAGCACGACCTCCGCCAATTCCGCCGCTTCAATTGTGGGCGGCAGGTGAAGCGCCAGCCTGACGAGAACAGCTTCGGCGCAGGCACCATCGGCCACACAACCTTCGACCGCCCGTCTGACCGATGTCCGGCGCTGCGCGTGCACACTCATGACATCAACTCCGCGTCCAGATCCTCCGCATCGTCCACCTGTCGACGGCGCCCCAGCCATATTTGTAGGCTTCCTGGCCGCGCAGGAAGTCGAACTCGCGCGCATCCTCGCGGATCGACTCCGCGATCGCGTGGCCGATCAGGATCGCACCTGGGCTCTCCTCGGCATAAGCAGGATCGAGGCCGCCGAGATAGGCATAGGCGCGGCCGCGGTGGTGAAATCCGTAATAGGCGGCGACAGTCGTGCCATCGATCGCGAGCAACCAGCATCGGACCAGACCGTGAGCATCGAGCAAGGGAAGTGAAAGCCCATGGAAGTGCTGCACGGCGGGGTCGGCCAATACACCACCTCCATGTCCAACCCAGCGTGCATGGTGCAGGCGGATCAATTGGTTCAGGAAGTTCTGATCGCCCCGGGCTGACGCCAACGCGAGCCGGCCGCGTCTGGACGCCGCTTGACGCGCCCGGCGCAACTGGCGCCTGCGCCGAGCGGGAACGCAGCCGGCCAACGTTTCGTCGCCGGCAACAGCAAGCACGGGGCAGGCTGCATGAATTGCCGGCCTCTCGACCGTTAAACCGGGATGCGCGATCGTAAGACCGGCACTGTTTTGCGGCAGATCAGACAAGATCCATTGTGACCACCCGACCGAGCAGATCGTTTCGGCAATGGTGGCGACAACCGCCGCCTCGATATCCTGGACAGCCAGGATGTCCAGATAATCACTGAGCGAAATGCCGACCGGAAGCAGCTTCGAACCGGCCGTTCCATGCTCGAGATAGAGTGGCGCCAGCCCGACCAGATCGCCGCCACGCCAGACCGCGACTGTCGCCAGTTCACCGGGTGCGAATGCGCGCCACCATGGCACCAGCCAGGCGGGGGATTGGAACGGCGTCGCAGAGGAACTCTGCTCCCACAGTTTCCACCAGTGCGGTGTCAAGGCATCGAATTTTACGGGGTCATCGATGATTTCGCTGCGCAACACTGCTTTTCTCACGGTGCCGCAGCGAAGCGCCGGCAATCTGTGCCAAGTTGTGCCAGCGCCTGATAGGCAGCCATATACGACGAGATCATCCGTTCCAGCGAAAACCGCCGTCGCGCCTCCACCCGGCACGCCTCGGCGTCCAGGCTGGGCGCCGCAAGAATGGCTTGGGCCATTTCGTCGACTGTGTTGACGAGAAAGCCCGTCCTGCCGTGCTCGATGACATCCGCAAGCGCGCCATTCGGGAATGCGACCACCGGGGTACCGCAGGCGAGGGCCTCCATGGCGACAAGCGAGCTTGTCTCGGCGGCGAGGCTCGGAATGACCAGACAGCGGGCTGCGTTGAGAAAGCGCCTCTTGGCGTTAAAACCGAGCGGGCCCAGGAAGCGGCGGCGAGCATCAAGACGGGATTGGACCTCGTCGCGAAAGTAGCGCGTATGTGTTTCGTAGGGGTAGACCTTGCCGCCGATGATCAGGGGCACGCCCGCCTGTTTGGCCGCGTCCAGGGCCAGGTGAATGCCCTTTTCCGGGCAGACTCGGCTGAGAACCAGGGCAAAGTCTCGCTTCGGCTGCACCAGGCTCAGTGCTTCGATGTCAACGCCGTTGGGAATCGGCGCCACCAGTCTGGCCCCTGGTGGCGCCGTTTGCTGCTGGGTGGGCGAGACCGCATGGAGCCACAGGTCGTCGCGCGTCGGTCGCAGAGCCTCGGCCGGATACCAGTCCAAGGGCAGGTGGAGGCTCACCAGGGTCGGACCATCGTCGGGCAGATAGGCATGAAAATCGATGCCGTGCAGATGAACCACATCGATCGGCCATCGGGCGCGGGCAGCGGCGATCGCTTTGCGATGAGCCTGCTGCGCGCGGCTCTTCGCCGCCTCGTCGAGCACGCCGTTTTCAGCCGGTATTTCCACAAGGGTACCGCTCGCGCTGGAGCCGCGGCAGCCAATGACGATAGAGCGGTGGCCGGCGCGAACCAGCCCCCGATCGAGAATCGACAGAACCTGTTCGGCACCGCCGACAGCATCGGGTCCGACGGGTGCGAGAGGGTAGGCGACATTGAGGATAGTGAGCGCCGCGGCTGGTTGCGCCTCGGTCCCGTATGCCGCACCACCTGTCGATGATGCCGCTAATTCGTCCAATGTGTCAGGCGTCTGATGCATGGCAGCATGACACTTTCACGCTGCCGAGGCCCGCCGCGTCGGGAGCGAAGCGGACGCCATGCCGGGCGCATAGCGGCGGATCATGGTTGCGCAGAATTCCGCGAACTCCTCCGGCACCAGTGGCGGGCTGGTGTGGTGGGGCATCATTCCCCGATGCTCCGGTGTAAAACAAAAGGTGACCGTCACGTCGAAATCGGCGAGTGCCTCCATCTGCCGGTCGAACCAGTCCAGCGCGTTCGGTCGGAAGCTGTCTGCCCAGGAAAGCCCCGTGCGCATATTGGTGACGCCCAGCCGCTTCATCCAGGCGACAGCATCGTCCAGCCGGGGGTCCTCGAAATGAAACCACTGCACCAGCCCCATTGCGGGCGAGTAGCGCAGGAACTTCTCCAGCGCTGGTTTTGGCGTGCCGTCCTGGCGCAGCAGCCCCATGTGGAAATGTCGATAGTAAGAAGAGCCCTCCGCCTCGCGATGCCGCGTCGTTGCTTCCCATTCGCGCGGAAGATCGTAGAGGCTGTACCACTGGATACGTGGTGCGTTGCCAATCAGCAACTCGGCGGTGCGCTTGAGCCCCCAGACCTGGATCTCTTCCGCGCCGAAGGTCGATACGCCGACTTCGCTGACCCAGATGGGAAGGTTGGTGACGGTCGCGATCTCGCCGATCTTCTGTGGCCATTCGTGGATCTGCCACAGGTTCCAGTCGAGCGGAAAGCCGTGCACGGCGACGGCATCGACATGGTCCAGCACGCCGAATTCCTTCATGCGGGTGATAAAGCCCGGATCTATCGGCGAGATGCCACCGAGTACTTTCGTCAAAGACGGGTTCTCCGACGCGATTGCGTCAGCCGACAAGATCGCCATCCTGCCAAAGCGGCTCCAATCGGGATCGAGCTCTGGGTCCCAATGCGATTTGTTGTTGGGCTCGTTCCAGATCATGGCGGCTTCAATCATGGAGCTGTCCTTTCGAGGGGTAGATGGCGCCGCCGCCGGCCGGGTCCCCGGCTGCGCGGCAGAAATAGACCTCCTGCTCGGGGTGCAGAACGATCTCGAAACCGGCGCTGCGCAGCATCGCTTCGGTGCAGGCGCGGTTTGGAATCCACCAGTTGGTGGGATCGTCGGCATAGCGGTGCTCGATGAAATGCAGCTTGGGAAACTGCGGCTGGTCGAACAGGTCATGCGTCCAGAAATGATAGTTTTCTTCCAACTCGGGCAGATCCGCGCTGCCGCGCTGCATGGACTGGAAGATCATCAGGTCACGGGCGACATGTTCGCGGATCAGGTCGAGCGCGAGCAAGGGGTGGCGCAAATGGTAAAGCACCCCCATGAACAGCACGACATCGAACGTCTCGCGCAGCGAGCCGACGTCGTAGACCGAAAGCTTCTGGAATTCGATCTCGCAATCGGCAACCTCGGCCGCAAAGCGAGCTTGGGCCAGATAGGCGTCATCGAAATCGATGCCGAGGACACGGTCAGCACCTCGCCGTTTCATCTCGATGGAGTAAAATCCTGCATTGCAGCCGATATCGAGTACCGCCTTGCCCGTCAGATCAGCGGGAATGGCATTGGCAAATTTGCGCCATTTGATCAGCGGGTAGTTGCCCAGAAAATGGTTGGGAGCGGTTTGGACGCCGGCAAGTTCCATGTTGTGGAACCATGGGCCGAGCGCATCGATGCGGCGGCGGATTTCGGCATGGGAATGCAGCATGGCTCAAGCTCCTTCGCCAGGAACGACGGGTACATGCGACTGCGCGCCGGGCATGATCATGGTGGGCCGGCGGTGCGCGGATGGGGCGTCGTTTTCAAGCAACCGCAGAGCTGTGCGATAGCCGTTGAAAGTGCCGACATCGACATAGTCCGACCCAGCCCTGACACCAAAAGCTGTACCGCCGGCCGCAATATAGGCGTTGACCAAAGTGCCGATATATTCGTCACTGCGCTCGCGCTCACGCCAGAGTGCCGCAAGCTGATGCAGGATATGGCCCGGCATCTTGAACGCACCCCAAACCCAGTTCGTGGCGGCATCCTGTCGTTTGACCTGGATTTCGATCACGCGCTCGTGGACGTCGGTGACGACGGCGTCGAAGAATTCCGGCTGATCCACCGGGAAAAGCAGAAATGAGAGCTGATCGTCGGGCAAATGGCGGAAACCGTCCTCGGGAAACCAGATCGTATCGGGAAGGCCGACCAGGACGACCTCGGCGCGCGCGACGAGGGGCGCCGCCCGGAAGATCGCATCGCACAGACCGACGGGGTTCGGCTGCACCACGAAGAGAGCCGCCGCGTCACCGTAGCCGGCGGCGTAGTATTCAAGGATGTCGGATTTGCCCGATCCGATGATGAAGCAAATCTTGTCGACGCCGGCCTGCACCATGCGCCGTACCAGATACTCGCTCACGGCGCATGGACGCTCGGTCTGTCCATCGATCCGGCTACCGACCGGCAGCAGCTCTTTCGAGAAGCCGAGCGGCTGAATGCGGCTGCCGCGCCCGGCAGCGGGTACGATGCCCAACATCAGACCGCTTCCCTCATCGGTTCGCCGGGAGATCTTTGAAAGGCCTCGTTCAGGATGCGATCCAGTTCCGCCGCGCGCCGTGCGGAAGTGTGTTCGCCCAAGACCCGGTCGCGGGCACGCCTTCGAATGCCGTCGAGCTCGCGCTCCGGCAATCGCAATGCGGCGACCACATCATCGGTGTCATGCGCCAACAAGATTTCGCGGCCGGGTTCGAAAAATTCGGCCAGGCCCGGCCATGCATCGGTGACGATGGCAGCCCCACACGCGGCCGCTTCGAAGAGCCGTCCCGACGGGCACCAGCCCTTTTGCGCCATCGCCTCCCGGGTGACGTTCAATGTAAGGCGAGATGATGAGAAGAAAGCCGGATGGTCGGCGGGCGGAAGATGCCTGACAAAGAAGATATTGTCGCTCCATGGGAATTCCTGCGGATATTGCGCGCCGCCAATGATGAAGCGGTGGTCAGGCAGGCGCGCGGCCGGGCGGACCAGCAGCTTTTCGACGCCGGCCTGGCGATCCGCCGCGTAAGTTCCGAGATAGGACAGATCACCGGCGAATTCGGCCCGCTTCTCTGCCGGCCGGTGTTGGTCGGGATCGACATGCCCATAGAGAGGCACCACGTGACGCGCGCCTAAAACCGACTTAAGCGCCTCGATCGCAGAGCCGCCGGTGTAACTCAAAACGAGGTCGAAATCGGCAAGACCCTCAGGTCCGAAATAGGGCGGACGCTCGCCTTGCTCGATGCGGGCAAGCGTGACCGGAGTGTCGAGATCGTAGAAGACACGCAATCCGCGACCTGTCTGCTGCGCCAGCCGCGAGGCCTCCACGGCGTCGGCACAGTAGGAGGTAACGACGACGACATCCGCTTGCTTCATTGCCCGCTCCGCAACGCGACGGATGTCTTCCCAGTCCGGATAAATGACGACGTTGCCGCCATCGAGCCGATCGAGATCACGCGTCCCGGCATAGTAGGGGGTATCGCGTTCGAAGAAGGTGATGGACCATCCCAGCCGACCCAGGGCGCGGATCAGTCCGCGCCAGAGCGTGGCATGGCCGTTGCCCCATGATGATGTAACGGTGAGACCGAAAATGACCATCTGCATCCGGAAAGTCCTCGTCAGGCAGCTTCGTTCATTCGCAGGAGCTTGGAGCCCCAGTCACCCGACACGATCGTCGTGATCGAGGCTGGATCGATGTCGAAGCGGAAGCAGTCGCCGACCGGCAAGCCAAGCACCTTGCAGACGGCGGCTTTGATCACGTCGGCGTGGCTGACCAGGGCGACACACTGATTCGGATGCCGCTCGCGCACTGCGTTCATCAGTGCGACGATCCGCTCCTGGACATCCAGCATGGTCTCGCCGCTCGGTGTCCTGGCCTCCTGCCGCTGGTCGTTCCACGCCCGCCAACCGGCATCGCCATTCAACTCGTCGAAAGTCTTTCCCGACCAATCGCCGAAATCGATCTCGTCGAGTTCGGCGCAGATCGCGATTTCGCCGACGCCGCAGGCAAGCGCGATCGGCACGGCCGTCTCTTGCGTACGCTCACGCGGGCTGCACAAGATGGCTTCAATCGGCTCCCGGGCCATGCGGCCACCAAGATGCGCGGCCTGCGCCTTCCCAGCCTCGCCAAGGCAAACGCCGTCCATCCGTCCTGCAAGATAGGAGCCGACATTGTCGTGCGCTGCATGACGGATCAAAAAGAACGTTGTCGTCATTCCGCGGCATCCAGCAAAGGCTCGTCCTTGCCGGCGATGAAAGCGAGCGTGCGCTGCCGCGCTTCGGCGTCGGTGAACTGTTCGGGAGGCGACTTCATGAAATAGCTGCAGGGGCCGGTCAGTGCTCCCGCTATGCCACGATCGAGCGCAAGCTTGGCGCAGCGTATCGCATCGATCACCACGCCGGCTGAATTTGGAGAATCCCAGACTTCCAGCTTGAGTTCGGCGTTGAGCGGCACGCCGCCGAAGGTCGTCCCTTCCACCCGGATATAGGCCCATTTGCGATCGGTCAGCCACGGTACGTGGTCGCTGGGTCCGACATGAATATTGCCCGGCTCCAGGGGAACATCGAACTGGCTGGCCACGGACTGGGTCTTGGAAATCTTCTTTGATTCCAGCCGCTCGCGTTCCAGCATGTTGAGGAAGTCGGTGTTGCCGCCGAAATTCAGCTGATAAGTGCGATCGATGCGCACGCCGCGCTCGCGGAAGAGATTGGCCAGCAGGCGGTGAACGATGGTCGCCCCGACCTGGCTCTTGATATCATCGCCGACCAGCGGCAGCCCTCGCTGCTCGAAGCGCCGGCGCCATTCCGGACGTGAGGCGATGAAAACGGGTATGCAGTTGACGAAGGCGCAGCCGGCCTCGAGCGCGCATTCGGCGTAGAAGCGCGTCGCCTCCTCGGAGCCCACCGGCAGGTAAGAGACCAGCACGTCGGCGCCGCTGTTGCGCAGGATTTCGCTGACGTCGGCAACCGGCTCCGGCGCCTCCTCGATTTCGTCGCGCAAGTATTTTCCGATGCCGTCAAGTGTCGGTCCGCGCTCGACGCGAACGCCGTTTGCCGCCGCATCGGCAAAGCGGAACGTGTTGTTGGGGGCGGCGTAGATTGCTTCAGCGACGTCGAGGCCAACCTTGCTCCTGGCGACGTCGAACGCGCAGACAATCTCGACGTCGTCGACATGGTAGCCGCCGAGGTCGGCATGCATCAGCCCTGGGATTGGTTCGTTGCTTTTTGCGTGACGATAATAGGAGAGGCCCTGCACCAGGGAGGATGCGCAATTGCCGACCCCGACGATACCGACACGAACCTTTTTCGATCCCACGAAACTGCCGCCCTATGCTGTTCAAAGGTAAGTTCCTGCCGCCGAACCACCAGCGTGCCGGAATGTTCCTTGGCCTGCCGAAAAATTGCGCAAGACAGCATGGATCGAAGCAGCGCCCGCTGCGTTGCGCAGGGCAAAGCATTGGAAAACCGATCGATGATCGTTTACGGCGACCAGAAGCGGAGGCAGAGCGCAGAACGGCTTCGCGAAGCTGCCAGCGAGATTGCTCAAAGTCTGGACCGCATGGCTCATGGCGTCCGACGCCATGCCGCGTTGGTCGGCCTATTCATCAGCGTATCGGAACTGGTTCGCGCGCTTGCCGATGTCGATTTCGAGAACAGGGGCATCGACATCTTTTCGCCGCGGCAACAGCAAGGCGCCAGATTGCTGGTTGGTCTTGCGGCCGAGGTCGCGAAGTCGTGGCGAAGCGGTTTCGCCGTAGGCGGTGGCATCGACCCGGGACTTCTCCAACTACTGGACGGGTTGGATTGCGAAGCTGAGGTTCTGACCGGTTCGGCCGAGGGTTACGCGCACTACACGCTTTATCCCGAAAGCTATTTGGGAGCGGCGCAGGAGTCAGGTCTCGATGCGAACACATGCGTGATCGGCATCCGCAGCATCGGCCTGGGGCTTGCAGCCATAGTGGCTGCCGCGATTGGCGCGCCGGCGCCATTCAGCGTTCGTCCGGTCGGCCATCCTTTCCGCAGGCACATCAATGCCGATCCGCGCTCGATCGCCACCTGGAAGAACAGTCCATCGGCACGCTTCGCCGTTGTAGACGAAGGTCCCGGTCTGTCCGGCAGTTCGATGCACGCCGTTGTCGCGTGGCTGCGGGAACTGGGTATTGGTATGGACCGCATTCACCTGTTTCCCAGCCATCCTGGCGACCCGGGCATCGAAGCGTCGCGGGAGGCCAGGGAGACATGGTCGCGCTGTCCGAAACATGTGGCGACGGCGTTCGAATGCACCTTCACCGAAAGCTCGAACATTCCCACGCTGAGCGACTGGGTGGCCCAGGCGGTCGGCAGCCCCGAATTACGCCTGACCGAACTGTCTGGTGGCGAATGGAGGAGCGTCCACTACGTCGATGAAAAGCTTTGGCCGCCGAGCCCGCGCGGCATCGAGCGGCGTAAATTCCTGGCGTCCGCGGGGTGTGGTCGCTGGCTCGTCAAGTTCGCCGGCCTCGGCGAAACCGGGCGGAATAAGAAACGAACCGCGGAAATGTTGGGGAAAGCCGGGTTGGGATCGCAAGTGGTCGGGCTTTGCCACGGCTTTATGGTTGAACGGTGGACTGACGGCACCACGATGGACCAGGCGCCGCTGCCCAGAGGAAGGCTGGTCGCGGAGTTGGCGCGCTATCTAGCCTGGCGGGCGCTCAATCTCCGAACATGCGAACCGGGTGCATCATTGCTCGCACTCGCGGAAATGGCTGTTTCCAATACATCTGAAGCCCTGGGCGAGAACCGAGCGGCGACGTTGCGCGGTTGGCTCTCGAAAAAAACCCCTGCGTATGTTCTGCAGCGGGTGGAAATCGACGGAAAGCTTCACGCGTGGGAGTTTCTCGTTTGTGCCGACGGCACGGTGCTCAAGACAGATGCCGTCGACCATTGCCGGGCACACGATTTGATTGGCTGCCAGCCGATAGAGTGGGACATTGCCGGCGCCCGTGTCGAATATGGACTATCCGACAGCGATGTGACGACATTGGTCGAGGGGATGGGGCTCGATATTGACAATGGCCACATCGATTTTTTCGAACCCTGCTATTTGGCGTTCCAAATCGGGCTCTGGAGCACGGCTGCGCAATCCGAAAATGGCCAGGAAAAAGCAAGGCTGGCCGCGACCGCAGACCGATACAGGGCGGGGCTGATACGATTCCTGGACGAATCTCAGGGGTAGCGTTTCGATCAATCCAGCCTTCGTAGCATGTCTGCTTCCTGCTCGAGAATAGCGGCCACTTCCTCGCGCTGCAGATGCGTCATCATCAGGCTGACGCAGCACTCGAGATAGGTGATCGAGGAGCGCCGCAGATAGGCAGCCGCCTCGCGTTCGGCAATCTTGTCGACATCCTTCGCGGGTCGCTTGGGTTGCATGAGGATGATCCTCCGTATCGGGTCCCTCCCGCCAAACTACAAGGTTGGATGGATGTTCCGCACGATCTCGGGCAGGTCCGGCCGCGGCCCGCGTCATGCAGGAAGGTTCTGCAGCCCGCCTGCGGGTCTCCTTTTGGCAAGGCCTGTCATCTGATCGCCGATGCCGGTGCCTTCGAGCGCCGCGAAATAATCGATCGTCAGCTTGAGCCCTTCGTTGAGCGGCACTCTCGGCGACCAGCCGAGCAGCGTTTTCGCACGCGAAATATCAGGCTGCCTGCGCCGAGGATCGTCTTGCGGCAGGGGCAGAAATTTCAGATCCGACTTGGTGCCGGTCATCGCCTTCACCAATGCCGCCAGTCGCACGATGGTGAATTCTCCGGGATTGCCCAGATTGACCGGCTTGCCCGGATTGGGGTCGATGTTCATCAGGCGCATCAATCCATCAATCAAGTCGGAGACATAGCAGAAGGATCGCGTCTGCTGGCCGTCGCCGAATATCGTCAGCGGACGCTTCTCGAGCGCCTGCATGATCAAATTCGAGACGATGCGACCGTCGGCCGGATCCATTCTCGGACCGTAGGTGTTGAAGATGCGCGCGACGCGGACGTCGGCCTTGCCGGCCCTTAGATAGTCGAAGCAAAGCGTTTCGGCGGTGCGCTTGCCCTCGTCGTAGCAGGCGCGTGGGCCGGTGCAGTTCACATGACCGACGTAATCCTCCCTTTGCGGGTGTTGTTCCGGATCGCCATACACTTCGCTCGTCGAGGCCTGCAGCAGTCGCGCGTCATTGCGGACAGCGAGTTCGAGCAGGTTGAGGGTTCCGATCACGCAGGTACGCGTGGTGTGTATCGGGTCGGCCTGATAACGCGGCGGTGAGGCGGCGCAGGCCAGGTTGAAGATGTGATCCACGGGCTCGCCGAGATCCAGTGGCCGGCAGATGTCCTGCTCGATCAACCGGAAACCCGGCCGGTCCATGATCGAGATGATGTTTTCCATGCGCCCGGTCAGAAAATTGTCGACGCAGATCACGCGCCAGCCGTTGCGGAGCAATACTTCGCAAAGATGCGAACCGAGGAAACCCGCGCCGCCGGCAACAAGCACCGTCTTTGCCCTGTGCGCCTTTCTTGTCTGTCGCATCGCTGTTTTCTCCTGTCTGCCGTTCATGCTGCACTTCCAATGTCGAGATCGAGGGCCGTCGCCCTTGGTTGGGTCAGCGCCGCCACGAATTCGCGAGCCCTGGCCCCACCGGTGTGGGAAGCGAGGACGAGTTTGCGAGCCCGGCCGGCCATGGCCAGGCGTGCGCGCTCGGACTCGCCAACGAGGATATCGATGACTTCGTCCGTCTCCGCGGCGGTGTGGATCGCCGATGCAGGAAAGAAGCTGTCGAGCCCTGGCCAGCGGTCGCTGACGATGGGCGTGCCGCAAGCCGCCGCTTCGAACAGGCGCACGCTGGGCGACCATCCTGCGGTGATCATGGAACTGCGTGTGACATTCAGCGTGTAGCGCTGACGGCTATAGAACGCGGCGTGATCGGCTGGCGGCAAATGTTCGATGCGTTCGACATTGTCCGGCCAGATGATGTCGGATGGATATTGGGAGCCGGCCACGACGAAACGGAGGTTTGGCATATGCCGTGCGGGCTCGAGCAGCAGAGCGTTCAGCGTTGTCTGCCGGTCCATGCTGTAGGTGCCGAGATAGCCGAGATCCCAGCGGACCGGATCTCCTGTCGGGAGATGCCGTTCCGGATCGACCGAACAATAGAGAGGTTCGGCATGGCGCGCGCCGAAGTCTTGCGCCAGATGGTTGAGCGTTGGGCCGCCAGTGAAGGAGAAGTAGACATCGAAATACGGAATTTGCCGCGAACTCAGATAATCGCAATCGTCGGCTGAAAGCTTGGCCAGGGTCACCGGGGTGTCGATGTCGTAAAAGCAGAGCTGCCCCTTGCAAAGCGAGGCGACGATGTCGATGACCTGGCGTCCTTCTGGAACAAAGGATCCGATGACGATGATGTCGGCCTGCTCCAGGCACTGTGCGTAGTCGCGTTGCAGCTCCGCAGTGGTTTCGTAGTAGCGCAAGGCGCAGAACTCCGGTTCGCGCAGATCGCGGTGATTGGCATACCATGGCACGTTGCGCTCCAGAAAAGTCACGTGGTGACCGAGTCCGTGCAAGCCTTTCAAAAGACCTCGAAAAGTGGTGGCGTGACCGTTTCCCCAGGATGAGGACAGCGACAGGCCGAGAAAGACGATGTCCAGTTTCTTGGTCATTCCGCTGCCTCCACGGCCCCGTGCTCGAAATGACGTTTGAAGACGGCATCCGCCACATCCGCCCGAAGCGCGTAGGTATGGTCCGCCAGCACGCGGTGAAGTGCGGCTTGGCCGATTGCCTTGGCCCGCCCGGGGCTCAGCGAGCGCATTATTTCGGCGACATCGCCGCCGTCACGCGCGACCAGGATCTCCTCGCCTGGTTTCAGGAACAGTTCCACGCCCAGCCATGCATCCGTGATGAGACAGGCGCCCGCGCCGGCCGCCTCGAACACTCGCGTGGCCGGTGAAAAACCGTTGGCGGCCATGCTGTCGCGGCTGATGTTCAACACGGCTTTTGGGGTGACATTGAAGGCGTTGTGATCGCGGGTGCCGACATGGCCGAGCCAGCCTACATTGGTGGGGAGCGGCTTGTCGCCCCAACCCGAGCCTCCGAGCAGGAAACGCTGTTTCGGCAGCTGGCTGGCGGGATCGAGGAAAAACGATTCGACACGCGCTTCACGGTCCGGCAGCCGGTTTCCGAGGAACGCCAGGTCGCAGGCAAAACGCGCTTTGCTGGCGACCGGATGGTGCGTTTCGGGATCGAGCGCATTGTAGATGGGCACGCACTCCTTGGCGCCCATGGCACGATAGGCCCAGACAACGGGATCGCCGCCACCATAGGTCAGCACGAGGTCGATCTCCTGCAGTGCACGATGGAGCGGGTGGTCCGGCTCGTCGCGCAACTGGGCAAGCGTGGCTGGCGCATCCACGTCCCAGAATACGACAAGCGCGTCGCTGCGGGCGTGGTCGAGAACGGCGCGAAGCAGCGCCTCGTCTTCGAAACCGACGCCACTCGCCTTGACGACGATGTCGGCGCCGGCGGCACGTGCCGCGACCTGCATCAGCGCATGCTGGGTCGCCTCATAAACGACGACAGTGCACCAGTCGGGAGCTTCGATGTCGCGGTTCTTCTGCCGGTCGTAGACATCGGGTTCGTAGAACGTGATCTCGTAACCCAATTGCGAAAGTGCCTTGAGCAAACCGCGATAGTACGTCGCGGCACCGTTCCAGTAGGACGACAAAAGGCTCGATCCATAGAATGCGATCTTCATGCGACGGCTTCCTTTGCGGCTGTCGGGACGGCGGTGTGTCGGTTCGCGCATTGCGTGAGCACGCCGAGCAACTCGTCGACGCGGTGGCGGCAGGTGTGCCGCGAGCGGATGGTCTCGAGACCCGAGGTCACCAGGGAGGCCGCAAAGTCCTCGTCGGACAACACCGTCCGAAGCTGTTGCCGCATTTGCGAGCCATTCTCGGCAAACAGGAAGTCGACACCGGGCCTGAAAAGCTGCTCGACATCGGACCATGGCGCTGAAATCAGCGGAATGCCGCAGGCGAGTGCCTCGAACATGCGGATCGTCGGGATTCCGGGCAACCTCTCGCGATAGGGGCGCCGTGGAACGTGAACGGTGACACGATGCGCGGCGAAGGCCTTCGGCACGTCGGCATTGGCGATCCACCCCTCATAGCGCAGTCCTGCGGTGGCCAGATCCGCAAGTGCGGTCTTGGGGTAGCGTACGCCGTGAACAGCGGCATCAAGGCCGAGATCGTGCACCGGCTCGATCAGAAACTCCTTGAGTTCGGCGGTCCGCTCATCATCGCCCCAGTTGCCGATCCAGACCAGATCGGAGGTGGGGTGGATCTCCGGGTGCGGCTTGAACAGGCGATCGTCCGCCGCTTCATGCCAAGTGAAGACGCGCTTGCCCCAGCCGGCGCGCAGATAGCTCTCGCGCAAGGTTTCGCCAAAGGCGAGAACGCCGTCATAGTGCTCCAGCCGGAGCGCCGAGAGTGCCTCGGTCGCAGACACGGCCCGGTGGTGGGTGTCGTGAAAAAGAAGGATGAAGTTGCCGCCGGCGGCCCGGGCACGGCCAATACGTGCGACAAGCTCCGGATCCGTCCACTCATGAACGATCACAACGTCGGCCTCGGCAATCCAGGCTTCGTGATCAAATCCGGCGTCGTAGGTCACCGGCATCAGTTCGGGAAAATCCTTGCGGAAGCGTTCGATGGCGAACGACCCCTTCTCAGCCAGCAGATTCGACCGGCTCCAGCCATTCGCCGGCTCCAGCGCAATAGTCTGATGCCGGCGCTGGACCAGCTCTCGCATGACGCCGCGCAGGAAATGGGCATTGCCATGGTTCCAGTCGGAAACGACCGAGTGGGTGTAAAACACAAAGCGCATGATCAGCGCTCCGCCATCGCTAAGGCCGCTTTGTCGTAGACGCCGCGCATAGCCGCTGTCTGCTTTGTCAGCCTAAACCTGCGGCTGCGTCGGATGGCTGCCTGGCCAAGCTCTCGCCGGAGCTCGGCATCGCTGGAGAGACGGTTGAGGCAGGCAGCGAGATCGTGCGGATCGCGCGCGTCAAAGAATATCGCGGCCCCGTCCCATAGTTCGCGATAGGTGGCGATATCGGAAAGCACCAGGGGCGTAGCCGACATGGCGGCTTCCAGCGCGGCCAGGCCGAATGGCTCGTAGAGCGATGGCGATACGAAAATACCCGCGCGAGCCATCAACGAACGCACCTCATCGGACGGCACTGCTCCCAGAGGAACAGCATGGCTGAAGCTGACATGCTCGCCGTTTGGGCCGTTCGTCGAACCGGCGGCAAACAGAGGCCATCGCGTCAGGGACGCCGCCTGATCGACCACCGCCGCATTTTTGCCCTCGTCCCACCAGCGGGCAGCGGCGAAGACGAGCGGTTGATGCTTTTCGGCCTTCGGCAGAGGACGGGCACCATTTGTGACCACACTCAAGCGCGCGATCGGGCCGTAGCAGGTCTCTAGCATGTCGGCATGGCTGCGGCTCGGCGCGATGACCGCGTCGGCCCGATCCATGCCGCGTCTGTTGCGCTCCTTCTGCCAGGCCCATGCCCCATCCGCCGCGTGTCCTCTGACCGCATGGAACCAGGTCGTCACGCAGGAATGGGAGACCACCACGACCGGGCATGGCGCGTCGAATCCCGCCGCCTGCGAAGGCGCGTTGAAATGGACAAGGTCGATGGCGTGGTCGCGCATGGGCGCATGCAACTCCCGCGGCAGCGCGTCGAGATCACCGCCGTTGCGGGTCATCCAATCCGGCGGCGTGTTCAGCCAGATCAGCTTCGCGAAAGCCTCCGCCTCGTCGGCCTGCTGCCTGGACGGTGGCGGACCGAGGCCGGCAAGCACCACGCTATCGCCGCCGTTGACAAGTTCCCTGGCCAGGTCGAGCGCATAGCGCCACACGCCGCCCACGGCGTCGACCGTCATCAGGATGCGCCGCGAGCGCGGCGTCAGTGTCCGCAACATGTCGCCTCCAGTTCCGCCAGCGGACGCGGGCGCCTTTCCTGGATGTCGCTGAACTTCTGGAATGATGCGAGATAGTGATCATGGGCGCGCTCCCAGGCGAGGTCGTCGGGTTCGCCCCAAAGCTCGCGATAGCTTGGCGAACTCGGATATGGATAAAGCGGTACGGGTTCATTGGCCCACACGCCGTTGTCGATCAGGTGCGTTCGCCAGTAGTCCACAAGGGCAGGGTCATCCTCGACGACGCCGATCAGATTGGCCTGTACGAACGGAACGTGACGCCTGGCATTGACGAGCAGCGCGGCAAGTTCCTCGGTACCCAGCCGGCAGCGTTTCGCCAGCATCGCACGACCTTCCACGGTCAGGCTTTCGAGGCCGGCCTCGATGGAGACACAGCCAGCCGCACCGAGCAGTTCCAGCAGCTCGGGCTTCCAAAGGTCGATGCGGGTCTGCACACCGAACTTCACGTCGCGATGGATCAACGCTTCCAGCAGCGCTTTTTGCGGCAGGAAGATTTCATCGATGAAATAAATGTAGCCGACCCCCTGGGCAATCAGCCCATCGATTTCCGCTATGACAGCCTCGTGGTTTCGGCGGCGATAGGCATCGCGGAAATCGATCTTGGCGCAGAAGCTGCAATTGTAGGGGCAGCCGCGCGATGCTTCGACCTCCGCGCCGAACCCAACCTGCTTGTCATCGAACCTGTGATGGTGATGCGAATGGGCTGCGATCCAGTCTGATGGCCATTGGAGTGGCGGATGATCGACAAACGAGCTGGCGTGGACGCCGCCGTTCAAAACCACCTTGGCGTCGCGCAGGTAAGCGGTCGAGGGGACCGCGCTCCAGTCGTCGCGCCGGGCAAGTTCCGCGACGATTTCCTCGCATTCGCCGCGCACAACAATGTCGACGCCAAGCTTGCGCAAGGTTGGCGCGGGCGTAGCCGAGCCATGCGGCCCGACCGCGACTGTGCGTCCACCGCGCCCGGCGAGACGGTTGAGGAAATCGGCCGGCACGCGCAACTCGGGTGGTGCGCAGCGCCAGAACAGATAAGTCGGGGCGGTACTGACGACCGTCATTGCAGGCGCGAAATCAGCCACACGCTCGGAGAGGTCCGAGTTGTCGAGCTTCTGCAATTGCCCATCCAGCATCAACACCTCATGGCCGGCTGTTTCGAGGAGGGATTTCGAATAGCCGAGTTCCAGCGGGAGATGTGGTTGGCGGCAGCCGAAATAGATGCTGTCGTCATAGGTCCAGAACGGGTTTACCAGGGCGATTTTCATGCGACGTACCTCACGACTTCGGGGCGAGGCTGGAGCCGGTGTTGTTGCAGCCAGTCTGCGAGATCGCGAATGCCTTCGCGCCATGAAACACGAGCTTTCCAGCCAAGCATCGCTTTGATCTTGCGGGTGTCGGCGACGAAGAAGGGCTGATCGCCGGTGCGTTCGTCATCATGGCGGATCGAAAGCTCATGGCCGGTCAAGCTACGGATCTCGCTCAACAGCATGCGCAGGCTGATCGCATTATCGGGGCCGCCGCCAAGATTGAATGCCTGGCCTTTGGTCGTCTCGATACGATCGAGCGTGGCCCTGTAGGCGGCGACCGCATCGGAGACATGCAGTATATCGCGCACTTGTCTGCCGTCGCCGTAAATGGTGATTGGACGTCCCGTCAGCGCACTCAGCAGGAAGTGCGCGACCCAGCCTTGATCCTCGGTTCCGAACTGGCGCGGCCCGTAGATGCAGCTCATCCGCAGCACCGCCGTGGGCATGCCGTAGGATTTGGCATAGTCGAGCACATATTGGTCCGCCGCGCCTTTGGAGCAGCCATAGGGCGTGCAGAAATCCAGGCCGTGGGTCTCGTCGATGCCATTCGCTTGGATGATGCCGTCGCAAGGCAGGTAACGATCGCCGTCCTCGCGCACCGCGACGTCGGGCAGGCTGCCATAGACCTTGTTGGTGCTGGCGAAGACCACCGGAACAAACTCACTGCTCAGCCGCGCCGCCTCGAGGACATTGAACGTTCCTCGAAGGTTGATGTCGAAATCCTCGTCCGGTTGGACCAGGCTCGTTGTGACGGCGGTTTGCGCGGCCAGGTGGAAGATCGCCTTGGAACTCTTCAGAACGGGCGCAAGCGCGTTGGCGTCGCGCACGTCAATCGTTTCGACCATGAGGCGGCTTCCGTGTTTCTGCGCCAGCCATTCAAGGTTCTGTTCGACGCCGGGGCGGCTGAGATTGTCGATCACCAGCACCGGCTCGCCATCCGACAACAGGCTGTCGGCCAGGTTCGATCCTATGAAGCCGCTGCCGCCGACAATGGCGACGGGCGCGTCGCGTCGATTGCGCGTATTCATGACACCAGCCCACGTTCTTCAAGCTCGCGTTTCATGTCGGCGCCGCGGTCGATGGCGGACGAGTTGCGCACCCAGGAAACGAAATCGGCGAGCGAATTCTCCAGTTGTTGCCTCGGCTCGAAACCGAGCAGCTCACGGGCCTTGGAAATATCGGCGAAGCAGTTGCGGATATCCCCGGAGCGCGCCTTGCCGAGCAACTCTGGCGAGCGGTCCGGCGTTCCCATGGCCTCGGCAAGTACCCGCGCGACGTCGCTGATAGCATAGGCTCGGCCGCTGCCGATGTTGATGACGTGACCCCTTGCCTGGCGTTGCTGCAGCGCAAGACGAAAGGCGCGGGCGACGTCATCCACATGGACGAAATCGCGTTTCTGTTCGCCATCCTCGAAGATCATTGGACGTTGGCCGTTGGCGAGACGCGAAGCAAAATTGGCCAACACGCCGGTATAGGGGTTCGATAACGCCTGGCCGGCGCCGAAGACGTTGAACAGGCGCAGCGCGACCGCATCGATGCCATAGGCTTCGCCGAAGATCAGCACGGCGCGTTCCTGGGCGTATTTCGTCAGTGCATAGATAGAGGCGAGATCGACCGGCTTTTCCTCGTCCGTCGGCAGGGGGGAGAGGGGTTCGCCTTCCGGCGACAGCGGATTCCACTGTCCGTTTTTGATGTCGCTCGCCTTGCGCCGGGCATTGTCGATGCGCCGGCCGTCCGATGTAGCATAGAGGCCCTCGCCATAGACACTCATCGATGAGGCGACGACAATGCGCTCGACCGGGTGTTTGATCAGCGCCTCAAGCAGCGTCGCGGTGCCGAGATCGTTGGTGCCGACATAGCGCGCGATCTCGTACATCGACTGTCCGACGCCGACTTCCGCGGCTAGATGAATGACCGCGTCAACGCCTTCCAGCGCCTTGGCGACCGCCTCCCGGTCCCGAATGTCGCCCTTGATCAGCTCGGCCCCGGCGGGAAGGGCGACTGTTTCGCCTGCGTGCACCTGCTCCAGCAGCACATCCAAAATGCGAACCGAATAATCCTGCTCGATGAGTTCCTGGGCGACATGCCGGCCGATGAAGCCGCAGCCCCCTGTAACCAATATCCGTTTCACGACCACTCCTCAGACAGGTAATCTTGGCGACCCGAACTTTTCGGCAAAAGGTTTGTTCCCTTGGCTTCAACAAAGTTCCTTTGGCCGGCTTCGTTCGGAAGCAGCCACATCGCGCTCGCCGCGCCGTGCCGGAACATTGCCGCCCTTGTGCTGTTAGGACGCCGGCAGCCCCGACGATGCCCGATGTTGGCAACGCCGATGATCAAAGGAGATTTCAATGTCCCAGTCGCAAACGACCACCAATCACGACGAAATCCGCAAATGGGCGGAGGAGCGGGATGGACGGCCGGCAGTGGTTCGCACCAAAGGCGCGGGCGGCATCCTGCGGATCGACTTCGGCAAACCCGAGGAAGCATTCGAGCCGGTCGAATGGGATGAGTTCTTCCGCATATTCGACGAGAACGATCTGGCCTTTCTTTACCAGTCCAAGACTGGTGACGGACAAACCAGCCGTTTCAACAAGTTCGTCGAGCGCAACCAGAAGGGCGAATGACGCACTTCGAGCCGGCCGATTTGCCTGACCTGGTTCTCGGGCAAATTTTTCTGGATGCGGTGGAACAATAGGGGCTCCGATCCTTCCGTCGCTGAACCACAGCCGCAGCAAGGATCGAAGGCCTTGGCCCTGAGCGCAGGAGGCGGCGGGGCTGGATAGGCGTCAAAAGCCGGAAACCCGCTACTCGTCCTGCCGTGAAACCAAAACGCCGCTCATCAGTCGTCCTGCTGCCTGCGGTGGCGGTGTTTTTCGATTTCCTCGGGCTCTTCATCGTCGATCCGCGTGATGTTCGAGGCATTGTGGTCTGATCGCAGGATCTCATCCAGTTTGGCGTGAATGGCCTGAGTGTCGCGGTGCTCGGCACGCTGGATGAACAGCGTCATGGCCCACGTAAACAAGGTAGCCGCTCCATGCCAGTCCAGGGTCTGTCGCTCGAAGATCATCCAAAGGATTGCGTAGACCAACAGGATCAGGAATGCCGCGGGGCGGGAGGTTAATGTGCCGATTGAGGTAAGCACGCCGGTGACGGGATGATTGGCCATGCGAAAGAACTCGCGGCAGTGACCGTGGTTCCCGACCGCAGTGCATCGCGCCGGCACGAGCCAGCTAGGCGCGACGGATGAATTCACGGCGCAGTGCTTGCCGATCGCAGCTACAACGATGACCACTCGATTGCCGGGCGCGCAATCATCAGCCAGAAAATGGCGAGCACGGCGCCGAAAGCTGGGAAGCCGAAGACAAACCAGCGTCTGAACAGCTGATGGTAGCGCTCGGGAGGAGGTTGGTTGGAGAGTGCGGCCTGTGTGGCTAGATTTCGCATCTCGATCTGCATCCACACGACAGGCAGCCAGAACAGGCCCGTTAAGATGTAGAGCAGGATCGAGAGAACGATCCATCCTTCGGACAGCGAATACCCCGCAACCCTAGCGAGGCCCAGTCCGGTCAGAGGTTGTGCGACAACGGCCGTAGCCGTGAACAGGAAATCAGCCAGCACGACAATTCGGGCGATGGCTGCGATCGTCGCGGCATTCCCGGTCCGGTGTGCCAAAAGCATGAAAAAAGCAATGCCGGCACCAGTTCCGAGCAGCACAGCAGCGCCGATCACGTGCAGGTATTTAAGCACGAAGTACATCATCAGCGTTCCTCCAGAATGGCCAGCGCTGCAAAATGCAGAACGAGGATCGGGAGGATTTTGATCAGCGGCCCGAGTGGCTCAAGCCAAAGATCCGGCCGCAGAATGCTCCCAGCGGTCGCATAGAAAAGCGATACCGCGATTGCGCCGAAAAGACCAAGCCGGCTGGTTGGGCGCCAGGCGACAAGCGCCCCGACGGCGATGTCAGCCAGCGCGCCGGCGACTACCGCCGGTTCGGCCAAGGGGCCGGCAGCAGTGCCAATCAGCAAGTCAACTCCGCTGCGCCAGCCGGCGGTGAGGGAAATGATGCCGGTCATGATCCAGAAGAGCGGCAAGACGACAAAGAGCGCCGGCTTGACGAAGTAAAGACCGGCGAACCATCGCTCCTGCACGGTCGCAGGATTTAGACGCAGTGCAGATGTAAGACCTGATGGTTGAATGCCGGTCGCCGTCATCCACGGCTGGGGATCGCCGACAGCGCCACGGGCAATCTCTTTTGCTGCATTGCTGCGCATGGGCGGGCGCCAGCCCAGCTGAGCCGCGGCATCCCCGAACCTGTACAAGATAGCTGCGGCCCAATTCGGCAAGATGAACTCCCGAGCACTGCTCCATCCGAACCAGCGGCGATAGCGACCCACGACCTCGCTCATCGAAAGTGCCTCGGGCCCAGCCAGGTCCAGCGTGAGGTGCGATGGGCTGCCGGGTTTGAGGAAGAACAGGACGGTGGAGATGACGTCATCGAGTTGGACGACTTGGAGATGGCCCGTGTCGGGCATCAACGGCAAGAGCGGCAACGCCGCGAGGCCGCGAAACAGTGCACTTGCGCCGAAGGCCGGCCTTCCCAGCACTACGGAGGGGCGCAGGATGACCCAGCTAAGGCTACGTGCCATCAGTGCTTCATCGCCGGCGAGCTTGCTGGCGGAAAAGGCGGACGGCTGCTGGCGATCGACCCCGATGGCAGAAAAGTGAATCACCTTGTTCACACCTGCTTGCTCACACGCGGTGAAGAGAGCCGAGGCGCCGGTAGAATGGACATGCCGGGTGTTTTCCCGGGCACTATCCTGGAGGACGCCGGCACAGTTTACGACGGCGTCCACACCGGCGAGATAGGGGATCCAATCCTGAGGTCGCAAGGCCCGCGCCATATCCCGGGAAACGGTTTGGATCTCCGGGTGGACGCCAGTGTCTGCGTGGTGAAGCACGCGGACCACTTCATGACTCTCGCCGGCCAGGCGCGCGCAAAGCGCGGCTCCAATCAGACCTGACGCGCCGGTGACGAGAATTTTCATTCCTTCCTCCAGCCGTTCGCCAGCGCGTGCCCGTCCATCAACCCAGCGGCTGCGCCTGGGAGAACTCTAGCAAAGCCGAAGCCGGTAGTCTCACGCCGGGTGGAACAGGTTCCGGGCATCAACGCAGCCAAAGGTGAGCCGGTACGGTGCGTTCGCATCTGCAGGTCAACTTCGCCGGAAGTTCGTCGCCGGCTCGGCGCAATCGCGGAGGTCGTTATGAATGTGAGTTGCAGCCTTGGCGGCGTCTCCGAACGCAACAGCAATTTGATTGAGCCCCTCGGCCACGTCGCCAATGGCATAGAGTCCTGGCGTTGAAGTCTCAAGGTGTCGGTTGACCAGGACATAGCCTTCTGCGTCACAGTTAGCCCCCAGAGCAACCGCGAGTTCGGAGCGTACGTCGCTGCCCATCGAAGGGTACACCACATCGATGTTGCGCATCGGGGCGCCCTCGGCCATGACGACATCGAACCCGGTTCGTCGAGGGATCAGGTCATCGACCGCGTCCCAGATTTCAACTCCGCCTGCCAAGGCGGCGCCGCGGGCAGCTTCGGAAACATCATCCTGGTTATTGGCGAGCAAGGCGACCTGACTGCCATATCCCTTCAGGAACAGAGCCTCCCTGACGGCGAGATGCTCCGGACCAACAACGCCGATGCGGCTACCCCGGGCCTCATATGCATCGCAAACCGGGCACAGTCTGACAATGCCGGTTGCGATCGCCTCCTCCAGTCTTTCAATGGGAGGTGCCTTGTCCACAATGCCCGTTGCCAGAATCACGCGCCTTGCTTGGACAATCCCGCAGGTGGTCGTCAGAACAAAAAACCCCTCGCGTTTTTCGGCGTGGCCTACGCAACCATGGACAAGGCTCGCGCCGTATAGCTGTGCCTGGGCTCGTAGGCGGCCGAGCAGTTCTTCCCCGCTGATGCCGTCGGGGAAGCCGGGACAGTTGCGGGATTTTGGGATGAGCTTGGCACGCGCATGCCCCGCGTCGAGCGAGATCACCGAACGCAGAAACCTGGCTAAATACATGGCTGCAGCGAGCCCCGCGGGGCCGCCGCCGACGATGGCAACGTCAAAAACTAGTGCGCCCGAAAAGCTTGGTTCGCCCGAAAAGCTTGGCATCGGGCCTAACTTCAACTCAACGAGCTTGTTCCACAGGGTCGAAATGGACGCAATCAGGATGCACACTGCACAATAAGAGTGAACTCCAATCGAGTCGTGAAGAGAAAGGCCACTGCCTCATCAAGCCTGCAAAAACCTCGTGGCTCCCAACGCTGTGAGTACAGCACCACTGGGAAAGTGAACGCATCATGGAACTTCGGCTCACCGTCGCGCTTAGTTTGGCGAAAGGGTGGTCTGAGATGAGCGCGACCAGAGAGTTTTTTCAAAACTGGCTACAGGAGAATGTCGGCACACTTCCTGGTCGAGAGGAAGTCAGCGTCGCGGTGCTCGCTCAGCAATTCGAGCAGGATGCCGAGGTGGCTGGTTATGGGCGTGAAGTAAGGGAGGACGAACTCGGAAACATCGAAGATGCTATCGTGCAAGCGATCGAGAACGCCGGGTCCGGGGTGCAGAGCCCGAGCTCCGAAAAGAGCGATCCGGCACCTGTAATGGACGCGTTGGAGGTCGATGATGCCAAGAGCGGACCGTAGCCCCTGACACCTTCTTCTGTTCGCCTGAACAAGCCCCCGGACTGCCGTACGAGCCGAAAAACGGACCTTAGGTGCTTTCCCGTTAGTTCCATGCACCATCGAGGAACATTCCTGCCGCCACCGCGTTAGGAAAGTTCCTTCACACCCGGTGCGCCCGTGCTGACTGCTACCCTTCCAGGCGAATGGCTGACCCGGCATGATCAGGGTCACATCTCGCGGCGGGCCGCTCTTGCGGGTATTTGTTGCTGGCTATTGGGTGCTTCCGCTGAAGCCGCGCCACAGCCATCGCCGCTCGTGCGATTTGGCGTGCTGGGATTTGGCACCGCCGCCTGGGAAGTTGACGTCATGCGGCGACATGCGTTGGACGCTGTGCACGGCGTATCAATCGAGGCTCAGCGGCTTGCCGGGACCGAAGTCGGTAAGACCGCATTGCTGGCGGGCAGCGTCGACGTCATCGTTTCGGACTGGGTGTGGGTCATGCGCCAGCGCAGCGAAGGCGCTGATCTGGTCTTCTATCCGTATTCTCGTGCCGTCGGCGCGCTGGAACTGCCGCAAGGCTCGCCCATTCGAACTCTTGCGGACCTCAAGGGCAAAAGGCTGGGGATCGCAGGTGGTCCGCTGGACAAAAGCTGGATCCTGTTGCGCGCGCTCGGCCTCCGTCAGGTGAAGCGCGATCTTGCTGAAGAGGTGGATCCAGTGTTCGGCGCGCCGCCTTTGTTGGAGCAGGAATTTCTGGCGGGGCGACTGGATGCACTGCTGACGTTCTGGAATTTCGCCGCCCGTCTCGAGTCAGAGGGGGCAAGGCCTCTGCTCAGTGTCGCGCAAATCCTGCAGGGGCTTGGCGTATCCGTGGACTTGCCGATGCTCGGCTACGTCTTCCATGAAAGCTGGGCGCGGGCCAACCCGATAGCCCTCGCGCGATTCACGAGCGCGACCGCGGCAGCGAAGTCGCTGCTCGAGTCTTCGGACGACGAATGGCGGGTGCTCGCGCCCCAATTGGGCACGGACGATCCTCACCTACAGGCGGCGTTACGCGCCGCCTATCGAGCCGGAATCCCTCGTCGGTTCGGCAAAGACGAACGTGATGGCGCGGCCCGGTTGTTTGCCATCCTGGCCGAATTGGGCGGCGAGGATCTGGTCGGCAAGGCGACGAGCCTCGATCCTGGTGTCTTCCGGGCCATACCGGCTTGAGCTCGCGCCAATGACCGATGTCCCAGCGTTCCCCATCACAATGCAGCGTTCGCAATCCACTGCGGCATTGCTGACCATGGTGCTCGTCTGGCAGATTGCATCATCGATCGCCGCCGATCGGCTGTTTCCTGGTCCGGTCCAGGTTGTTTCGGTTCTCCTGCACGAAGCGGTTCGGGGCGAGCTGCCATACCATTTGGGCATCTCGCTTGCGCGCGTCGTGGCAAGCCTCGGGTCGGCAATAGTCATCGGCGCGGCCCTTGGCTACGCGGCAGGCCGCTCGCACAGAGCCGACATATGGATGAGGCCTTGGATCGTGTTACTCCTCAACATGCCGGCGCTGATCACGGTCATTCTAATTTATATCTGGCTTGGTCTTGCCGAGACCGCGCTTGTCCTTGCGGTCGCGCTCAACAAGATCCCCAATGTCGTGGTGACTATTCGTGAAGGCGCCAGCCGGCTGGACAAGGACTTTGCCGAAATGGCTGAGCTCTATCGCTTCGGGCGTGCTGCAAAGCTGCAGCATGTCGTGCTGCCGCAATTGGCGCCGTTCTTTCTCGTCACCCTGCGCAGCGGGCTGGCACTAACGTGGAAGATCGTGTTGCTCGCCGAACTGCTCGGCCGCTCCAACGGCGTCGGGTTCCAGCTACAGGTCTATTTTCAGAACTTCGACGTCACCCACATCCTTGCCTATGCGATCAGCTTCGGCGTTGTGATGCTTGCCATAGAGTATGGACTGCTTGTGCCGTTGGAACGTCGTCTGTTCGCCTGGCGACGCTGATGCTGAGGATCAGGATCGAGGACAAGACTTTCCCCGGTGACGACGGACAGCGCCGGACGATCTTTCGCGCGCTGTCGCTTGATATAGCCGACGGACAGGTCTGCGTCCTGACCGGCCCTTCCGGTGTCGGCAAGTCGACGCTGCTGTCGATCGTTTCGGGCGTCGACCGCGAATTTCGCGGCAGCGTGAGCGGACGACCGCTTCCGATAGGCATGCTGTTCCAGACACCGAGGCTGCTGCCCTGGCTCACCGCCTTGCGCAATGTAGAGATGGCCATCCCGGATCGCGCGCCCGATGCGGCCCGGTGGCTTGCCGCTGTCGGCCTGAAAGGCAATGAGAAGAGCTATCCGCAGCGACTCTCGGGCGGCATGGCGCGGCGCGTAGCGCTTGCCCGGGCGCTCGCCGTGGAGCCTGCGCTCCTGCTCCTCGACGAGCCATCCGCTTCTCTCGACGAGGCGACGGCGCAAGCCATGCGCCACCTGCTGCAGGATTGTTTCGCCAGTCGGCGGACTACCACGCTGCTGGTTACGCACGATCTCGCATATGCCTCGTCTCTGGGTGATCGGGTCATTGTTCTGGAGGGATCGCCGGCGCGCATCGTGCGCGATGTCGCAATCTCACGTGGCGATGAAGCGGGATCGTCGCGCTTTGGGCTGGGGGCGACACAATGAGACTGATGCTGGGCCTTCTCTTTCTTTTGCTGATCACCGGCCCTGGCGCCACCGAGCAACAGACGATGGTGATCGGGTATATCGGCCAGGAGCGCAAACCGGCTCTGCCCCTTGGACCCCTTGATGAAACCGTCACCGACGACGGCCTGCAAGGCGCACGGCTCGGCATTGCCGACGACGAAAGCACCGGCCGGTTTCTTGGGCAGAAATTTCGGCTGGAGGAAAGAATATTGGAACCAACCGAAACGCCGGACGACGCGGTAAGACAATTCGCCGATGCCGGCATCGCCTTTGTCGTCGCCGATCTCGACGCCAGTCAGCTTCTACAGGCCAGTGCCGCGCCCGGTGCCGAGCAGATGACGTTGCTCAACAGCCGGGCGCCGGACGACGTGCTTCGCCAACAGGACTGCCGTCGGAACGTGCTGCACACGATCCCGAGCCGCGCCATGCTCGCCGACGGGCTGGCGCAGTATCTCGCCTGGAAGCGCTGGCAGCGTTGGTTCCTGCTTGTGGGGCCGCATTCGCAGGATCAGGCGATGGCGGCGGCCTTTCGACGGGCGGCGGCTCGCTTCGGAGCCGAGATCACGATCGACCAGCCGTGGACATTCAGGCCCGCCAACGGACGTGCCGATACAGGGCATGTCACGCTGCAGACCGAAATACCCGCGGTCACGCAGGTCAGCGACTATGATGTGCTCGTGGTCGCCGACGAGGCGGATGAATTCGGCGCCTATCTGGAGGGCCGCACTGCGCTGCCGAGAATCGTCGCCGGCACGCAAGGGCTGGTCACCACAGGCTGGAGCGCTGTCAGCGAGGAATGGGGCGCCACGCAACTGCAGGACCGTTTCCACAGGCAGGCAGGGCGCTGGATGTTGCCCAGCGACTACGCGGCCTGGCTCGCTGTGCGCAGTATCGGCGAAGCGGCGACGCGCCTGCACAGTCTCGATCCCGCGGCAATCGGCAGATATATACGCGGCGACGCGTTTCTTCTCGCTGGCTTCAAGGGGCAGGGGCTTAGTTTCCGTCCTTGGGACGGACAGATGCGCCAGCCCATTTTGATCGCCGGGCCTCGCCTCTTGATTTCCAGCTCACCGCAACCGGGCTTCCTGCATCAGCGCACGCCGCTCGACACGCTGGGCATCGACCTGGAGGAGAGCACATGCAAGTTCTGATGACGCTGTTGTTGGCGGCGTTCGCTCTTGCTGCTCCCGCCGCCGCCGAGACCATCTACGTTTCCAATGAGCAGGACAATACCGTCGCGGTCGTCGACGGCGTGACAATGACTTTGCTGGCGACGATCGATGTCGGCCGCCGTCCGCGCGGGCTGGCGCTGTCGATCGACAACAAGATGCTGTTCGTCGCGGAAGGCGACGACAACCGCATCGACGTGGTCGACGTCGCGAAGCGGCGGGTCGTCGGGGAATTGCCTTCGGGAGCCGATCCGGAATTCTTCGCAGTCCATCCCGATGGCAAGCGGCTGTTCGTCGCCAACGAGAATGACAATCTGGTGTCGGTGGTGGACATCGCCGCGGCCAAGGTCATCGGCACCGTGGATGTCGGCGTCGAACCGGAAGGAATGGCGGCCAGCGCCGACGGCCGCTATGTCGCCTGCACTTCGGAGACCACCAGCATGGTGCATCTGATCGACGCAGGCACGCTTGAACTCGTCGACAATCTGCTGGTCGATACCCGGCCGCGCGCGGCTTTATTCTCGCCGGACGGTAAGCAATTCTGGGTGTCCTCGGAGATCCGGGGCACCGTCACCGTCTTCGACACGGCAACGCGCGCGCAGACCGGCAAAGTCGAGTTCGAGGTGCCGGGTATACGACGCGAGGGTGTGCAGGCGGTCGGCATGGCGACGTCCCGCGATGGCACGACCGTCTATGTGGCGCTCGGCCCCGCCAACAGGATTGCGGAAGTCGATGTGAAAACGTTGACGGTCCGTCGGCTCTACCTTGTTGGTCAACGACCCTGGCACGTTGCGCTCTCCGGCGACGAGAAGCGCCTGGTCAGCGCAAACGGGAATTCCGGCGATATTTCGTTTATCGATCTGGAAAACCAGGAGGTGGTGAAATCGCTGCCGGTAGGGCGGGGGCCGTGGGGCGTCGTGATCGGGCCATGAACGCCTTGTCGGTCGAGAATCTGGGCCATAGCTTCGGAAACCGGCGGGTTCTCGACGGCGTCTCTTTCTCTGTGGCCCAAGGCAGGATGTGCATCTTGCTAGGCCGCAACGGCGCCGGCAAGACGACGCTGTTCTCGCTGATCACCGGTCTTTATCACGCCCGCTCCGGCTCGGTGCATGTCTTCGACCAGGCGATGGATGTCAACCCGTCCGCCGCGTTGGCGCAGATGGGCGTCGTCTTCCAGTTGCCGACCCTCGACCTCGATCTGACGGCCGGCGAGAACCTGCGTTACCACGCCGCCTTGCATGGGCTTAGCCAGGCCTTGAGCAAGGAGCGCTCCATCCACGAACTCGGCCGGCTGGACGTGCTGGACAGGATCGACGATCCTGCCCGAGCGCTTTCCGGGGGGCAGCGTCGCCGTGTCGAGATAGCACGCGCTCTGATGCATAGCCCACGCCTTTTGCTGCTGGATGAGCCGACCACCGGGCTCGACGTGCCGGGCCGCCGCGCGCTCGAGCGGCACGTGCGGGAGCTTTGCCGTGAGCGCGGCATTGCCGTCCTGTGGGCAACACATTTTCTGGAAGAACTAACGGCGGATGACGATGTGGTGGTGCTGCATCGAGGCACAATGCGGTGGGCCGGCCGCGCCGATCGCCTGGCTACCGATCTCGGTGTGGCGAGCACGGGCGAGGCCTTCGCGTCGCTGACGGAGTCCGAATGAAAACGTCTCACGCGGTGCGCGCGCTCAACGGCATCCTGCGCAGGGAGATGCTGCGCACGTTGCGGCAACGCGGCCGGCTGCTCTCGGCGATGGTACGGCCGCTGGTCTGGCTGGCAATCTTTGCCGCTGGCTTCCGCTCCGTTCTCGGTCTGTCGATCACGCCACCCTACCAGACCTATGTTCTCTATGACGTGTATGTGGTGCCCGGGCTAGCGGCCATGATGCTGCTCTTCCATGCCATGGCGAGTTCGCTGGCCATGGTCTACGATCGCGAGATGGGCAGCATGCGCTTGTTGCTGACCGCACCATTGCCGCGCTGGTACCTGCTTGCGGCGCGCCTGCTGGCCAGCGTGATCGTCGGCGTGCCGCTGGTCTATTTGTTTCTGTTGATCGCGCGTTTCTGGGATGTGCGGCCGCCCGTTCTCGGCTACGTCGCGGTATTTCCGGCGCTCGTGCTGGCGGGCCTGATGCTTGGCGCGTTCGGCCTGCTTGTCTCCTCGGTTTCGACACAGATGGAGAACTTTGCCGGTGTCATGAATTTCGTCATCTTTCCGGTGTTCTTTGCCTCGACGGCGCTCTATCCGCTGTGGCGGCTTGCCGAGGCGGGACCGGCGCTGGCAACAATCGCCGCCTGGAACCCGTTCAGCTCGGCGGTCGAGCTGATACGCTTCGCGCTCTATCTGCGGTTCGATCCTGTCGCGGCGATTGTGGTCCTTGGCTGCCTCATCGCCTTCTTCCTCGCGGCGGTCATCGGCTACGATCCCGGCCGCGGCTTGTGGTCCCGGCGCGGCGGCGAGGGCTGATTTACCTCAAAGCATAGAGATAAGCGGCGATGTCCCGCGCCTGTTGCTCGGTGATCCTCGTCGACGGCATGGCCGTGTGCGGATTGACTTCCCTCGCCGAGCGTATCCAGCGGATCATGTTCTCCGGATTGTTTGCCAGCAGGCCACCGATAAAGACCCTGTCGGCAAGGCCACCGTCCAGGCGGGGTCCGACCTGGCCTTGCGCACCCGGCACGCCGGGTATCGTATGGCAGCCGGAGCAGCCATTCGCCGTCATGATTGGAATGGCGCGGGCGCCTACGCCGCCGGTCGCCGCATCCGACTCGTGCCGGACGCGCTCGCGCCTGTCGGACCACAAAGTCGCCGCTGCGACAGCCGCAGCCAGCAGCAGGATTGCGGCAAGGGCGCCCCCGATCAGCCTACCCAGGTCGGAGCGCATGTGTTGCCTCCCTGGTTGCGCTGCTGCTTATCCAGAGGCCGGCGAGCAGCAGGGCGGCGCCGCCATAGATCAAGCCGGCCGGAACCCACATTACCAATCCGGCGAGCTGCTGGTCCTCGATCGCGGTCATTCCCCACAATGCCGCGCCGGCGCCATTCTCCGGATACCAGAGTTTGGGCGACATCAGCAGCAGGACACCGAGCAGGCCGGTATGAAGCGAGGTGAAGAAAAGATGCATGACGGAGTTGCCATAGGTTTGCTGTCGACCGGGGCGCGGTAGGAGCGCCCACCAGAACAGCAAGGCTGTGCCGAGGAAGCTCGCATGCTGGGCATAATGAAGAAAGCCCTGCTGGAGCGCTGCCTGGAACAACGCCGGAATGTGCCAGATCCAGATGGCGACGCCGTGAATGATAGTCGCGTTGAGGGGGCGGATCACCAGGGCCCAAACCGATTGCAGCGTCTTTGCGCGCGTGAGCTTGCCCGTTCCGCGGCGAAGTGAGGCCGGCAAGGACCAGAGCAGGACTGCGCCTGGGCACGCGGCGACAAGGAGAGGCGCCGCCACCGCCATCAGCAGTTCATGCTCGATCATATGGGCGGCAAACACCCGCTCGCCGAGCGCATGGATGGGGCTGACCAGTGCTGCCGTCAGCACGCCCCAACCGGCGGCGAACAACAACGCCTGCCGCATCCGCTCGGGACGGCCTCGGCTGCTGCGGCGCCACAACCGAGTCGCTCCGATGGCATAAAGGAAGGCAATCGCGGCCAGCGGAAACGTGATGGGAAATGCGAGCGTCCATCCGGCCTCGGGCGCGCCGGCGCCGTAGCAGATCGAGGTCGAGAAGAACGCGTCGAAGCTCATCGCAGGCACTCGTCGAGAATGAGAGCCGCGCTGCCTTGCATGATGATGACGAGGGCAAACAGCAATGCCGCAAGCATGCCGAGATCGGCGACGAACTGCTCGGTGCTGCGCGTGCGCTCAGGCTTGAAGGCGGCGCCGCCCTGCCGCTTCGCCCGCCATGACAAGGCACCGCCGAGCAGCGAAAGCACGGCGAGCACCAGTGCCACGGGAAGCACCACCGGCACCTGGCGGTTGCACTGCCATGGTACGAGTGCGTAGTTCAGCTGCGTCGAGATTGCCCAAGCCATCGGCCCCGACAGAAGACCACCCCAGGACGTTCCCATTTTCAACGCACGCATCAGCCTAGCCTCGGCATCCAGTAGATGAGCAGATAGATCGGGATCCAGGTCAGCACCACGAAATCCCAATAGAAGACATTGTCGCCGACATCGCCGAAGCGCCGGCCGCTATAGCCATGGCGTGTGAACATCAGCACCGTCAAAACGATGGTGTCGCCGACATCGGTGATCAGGTGTGTGGTGTGCAGCCCGAGCAGCACCCAGAGCATCGAGCCGTAGGCGTTCGTGTCCCAGTAGATGTTCAGCGCCGGGAATTCGAACCAGCGCACGACAAGCGGGGCCAGACCGAGCAGCGACATCACCACCAGCCCGATCCGCACCGGCACGATCGCGCGTTGCTTGGCATGGCCGTGGAGGATGTGATTCGGCACCACGCTGATGATAAACAGGATGGTGACGATCGTTCCGGGCCAATGGTCGGGGTGCGGGGCGCTTAGACGCCAATTGGGCCACAAGGTGGCGAGATAGAGATAAGCGCCCGCGGCCAACGCAAAGCCCATGCCTTCCAGCGCCATGAAGCCGAGCGTTCCCCACCAGGTCGGGCTGCGCGGACCATCTCCAAAGGTTGGGAGGTCCGAAAGATCCAAGCTGGGACGCTCACTCATCCCTCATCCTCCGGGTCGTCCTTGGGCCAGAACCAGCCGATCAAGGTGATGGCGATCGGCGCGGCGCCCCAGACGATCGCCCAGGGCGTGAAGATCGAATAGACAAACGTACCGCCGACGGCGATTGCCGCCAGCAGCGGCCAGATCGACGGTGTCGCCGATTTCTCGCGAATGTCGGGATGGGCTTCCGCCACGGTTGAGATCAACAGCTCACGGACATCGACGCGGAGACCGGTCGCCACAGGCAGCGCCTCGCGTTCGGCCCAGAGCGGCTCGACATGTGTGACAATCGGTATCCGCGCGAAATTATAGCTTGGCGGCGGCGAAGACGTCGCCCATTCGAGCGTACCGGCATCCCAGGGATTGTTTCCGGCCAGTGCGCCCTTCAACGCGCCGTGTATAAGATTGAACGTGAACAGTACGAAGCTGAGGAAAAAGAGCACCGCGCCGGCGCTGATGAACAGGTTGATGTTGCCCCAGCCAAGCTCGGCCGGATAGGTGTAGACCCTGCGTGGCATGCCCCAGAGCCCGACGAGATGCATTGGGAAAAAAGCCGCGTTGAAGCCGATGAAAGCCAGCCAGAAATGCCAGCGCCCGAGACGCTCGCTCATCATGCGGCCGCTGATCTTGGGGAACCAGAAATAGGCCGCGCCCAGCAGCGGGAAGACCGAACCGCCGATCAGCACGTAATGGAAATGGGCGACGACGAAATAGGTGTCGTGCACCTGGAGGTCCAGCGGCACCGAAGCGAGCATGACGCCGGTGAGGCCGCCGATGACGAAGATGAAAAAGAAGCCGAACACGAACAGCAGCGGCGTGCGCATCACCGGCCTGCCGTCCCACAAGGTCGCCAGCCAGCAGAAGATCTGAATGCCATTGGGGATGGCGATCAGCATGCTCGACGCGGTGAAGAAGCTGGCGCCGAGCTTGGGTAGCCCCGTCGCGAACATGTGATGGACCCAGAGGCCGAACGAAAGGAAACCGACGGCGATCAGCGACAAGACCAGCCCGAGATGCCCGAACACGGGACGCCGGGCGAAGACCGGGATGATCGCGGAGACCATGCCCGTCGCCGGCAGGAAGATGATGTAGACCTCCGGATGACCAAAGAACCAGAACAGATGCTGGAAGAGCAGTGCGTCGCCGCCCTCGGCCGGGTTGAAGATATGTGTGCCGACCAGCCGGTCGAGGATCAGGAAGGTCGAGGTGATCATCACCGCGGGCATGGCGAAGACGACGACGAAGGAGGTAACCAGCATTGCCCAGACGTAGAGCGGAATCCTGTCCAGCGACATGCCGGGGGCTCGCTGCTTGAACACGGTGACGATGGTTGCCACCGCGACGGCCAGGGAGGATACTTCTGTATAAGTGATCATCTGGGCCCAGACGTCGGCCCGCTTGCCCGGCGCGAATTCGGGGCCTGACAGCGGCACATAAGCAAACCAGCCGACGTCGGGCGCCATGTTGAGCGCGAAAGACACCCAGGCGAATATGCCGCCCGAAACATAGATCCAGTAGCTGAACGCGTTCAGGCGGGGAAAGGCGATGTTGCGGCTGCCGACCATCAGCGGGACGAGATAGATGCCTGTCGCCTGCACGATGGGCACGGCGAACAGGAACATCATGGTCACACCATGCATCGTGAACAGCTGGTTGTAGAGGTCCGGGCCGATCAGACCGCGCTGCGGCCCTGAGAGCTGGATGCGCATGGCGACAGCGTTGAGCCCGCCCAGGCACAGAAACACGAAGGCGGTGATCAGATAGCGCCGTGCGACGACCTTGTGGTCGACGCTCGACAGCGCGCCGATGATGCCGGGGGGCGTGCGCCATGTCCGCGCCAGCCAGCGATCCAGGCTGGCATCGTCCATGCCGGTGTCGCGCGGTCCGTCATGCTCGGGTGCGACGTCGCCCTCGGTAGAGGTTTCACGCGCCGGCGGCAGGTCGCGTTCGCTTGTGAGGTCCGCGCTGCTCATTTAAGCGCCTCGAGATAGGCGACCATGGCGTTGAGTTCGTCGCCGCTGAGCTCCACCACCGGCATGTGGGATCCGGGCTTGATGCCCTGCGGGTCGGCTATCCAGGCGGCGAGATTGCCGCGGCTCATCGTCAATGTCCCGGCGGCAAGCGTCTGCCGGCTGGCTATATGGGTGAGGTCGGGGGCGACCGTACCTCCGGCAGGCGTGCCGCCTATTCTGTGACACATCACGCAAGGGCGCTTCAGAAACAGATCCTGGCCGGCCTTGGCCTCGTCCCCCGTCGGAGTAGCGGCCGGCTGCAACTGGTCGTTCCACCAGGCGTCGAACTTCGCACGCGGCTCGGCGATGATGAAGGTGCCCATGTTTGCGTGCTGCGCCCCGCAGAACTCGGCGCATTGACCTCGGTAAACACCAGGCTTGTCTGCCTTGAGGTCGAGCACGTTCATGTGGCCGGGAATGAGGTCGAGCTTGCCCGAAAGGCTCGGGATCCAGAAGGAATGGATCACATCGGTCGAGGTCAGAAGAAGCCGCACCGGCTCCCCGGCGGGGATATGGATCTCGTTCGCCGTGGTCAGGATGCGGCTTGGCGTGGCATCCTCATAGCGCACCTCCCACCACCATTGATGGCCGGTGACCCGAATGGTCAGTGCGGCATCCGAGCCGATCGCGGCGAGCGTCCTGTTGGCGAAGAAGCTCAGCAAGGTCAGTCCGATCAGGACAATGGCGGTCAACCCGACGGCGGTCATCACCGCGCGCAGCTTCCGGTCGTCGGCGCCGGCCTTGATCGCGAGCGGCTCCGCCTGCGCGCGCGACCGCATCATCAAGGGCACGACGAGGGCGATCATCACCAGCACCCACACCACGGCGCAGAGCGCGGTGAAGAACCAGATCAGCCATGCCAGTTCGCTCGCCGCGGGACCTTTCGGGTCGAGGGCGGATTGCCAGCCCGCGCATCCCTGGAGCAACAGAGCCCCGGCGGTGGCGAACGCCATCGAGACGAGACGTTTCACGGCGACTTCCCCAGCGTGGCCGCGTCGGGCATGCGGTTTTCCGAAGGATGCGCCATCATGTCGTCATTGCGTTGCGGCGCGGCGGAAGACGGCGCGTTGCCGCTCAGCGAGCGCACGAAAGCCGCAAGCTCCCAGATCTGGTCGTCGGGAATTTTGTCGCGGAAGCTCGGCATGCCGTTTGGCCGACCGTCGCGGATCGTGGCATGGATGCTTTCGATCGAGCTGCCATAGAGCCACTTCTGGTCCATCAGGGCCGGCCCCATGCCGCCGCCGCCATTGGCGTGGCATCCCGAACAGTTGAACCAGCCGAAAAGCCGTTTCCCTTCGCTCATGTGGAAGGCGTTGGCCTCGAAGCTCGCCGCCTTGTTGTCGCTGGCCGGGGGCCGCTGTCCGCCGGGCTCCAGCGTGGTCACAGGCGTCGGCTGCTCGCCCGATCCGAGCGCCGATTGCGGGCGCGTGTCACGTTCCTCGCGCTGGCAGGCAGCGAGCGCCAGGACTGGAAACAGGAGCATGGCCACAACGGCTCTCATCGCACCGGGCTCCCCGGGGCATCGAGGCGCGGCACGCCATACTGTGACAGCAAGGCATCTATCTCGACCTTGTGCCTGGACAGGGCGCCATTGACATCGCCGCGCAGCGCATCGTCTTCGCGGCGGACGCCCATCGAGATGTCGTAGATCATCGGCAGTTGCGGTCCGTCGATGCGGGGCGCAACCGGCGTGATGCGGAGCGGCACCTTCTGCCTGGCGGCGAAGTAGCCGGCGAGGGGGCCCCAGACCACGGCAAGGTCGATCTCGCCACTCGCCACCGCTTCGACGATGCGCGCCGGCGGGTTGGGGGCGGAATAATCGCCATAGACCGGATAGCCAACGAGGTGCCCGACGATACCGCGGCGGCCAAGCGCCTGGACCGGAGGCGAATTGGCGCCATCGTCGCCGATGAGCTGAACACCGATCCGCATGTCGCGCAGCCGCGGATCATTGAACGATGCTACGTCGGGGCCGTCCCTGCGGGTGACGAAGACATAAGACGATCGGTAGTAGGGCGTGGTGGTGCGCAGCATTTCGAGGTTGCTCGGCGTGCCCGGCACGAGATCGCATAGACCGGCCTTCAGCGTGTTTCGGATGAAGCCGCGGCGCTGCGCCCACCAGGTATAGGTCAGCTTCGCGCCGAGATCGGACGCAACGATTTCGGCGATCCTGTTCTCGAAGCCCTGACCGGCCGCGTTGGAGAACGGCATGTTGTTCGGATCGGCGCAGACCCTCAGCTCACGTGCGTCGGCTGTGGCCGTCAAGAACACGAAGGCGATGGCGGCCATGCCGATCACCAGCCGTTGACACGCCTTTCGCGCCGGACCTACGGTCAAGTACAATCCATCAAGGCAGCCGGAACACATAAAGCGTGCCTCCCGAGGTTGTCGCGTTCTTCAGATCCTTCATGGCATTGACGAAACCGAGCGCGGCGGTGGCGTCACGCGGATCAAGATCGCCCGATACAATGGCGCCGGCCCAGCCGCCGACGCCTGAGAGGATGGCGACATACTGGTGCCCGTCGGGACCGCGATAGGTGATGGGCTGGCCGATGATCCCGGACGAGGTCTTGAACTGCCAAAGCAGGTCTCCGGTCTTGGCGCTGACCGCCTTGAACCAGCCTTCCATCGTGCCATAGAAGACAACGTCGCCGGCGGTCACTACCGCGCCGCTCCACACCGGGAAATTCTCCTTGAGGCTCCAGGCCGGTTTCTCCGCGGCGATGTCCCAGGCGGTGAAGGCGCCGCGATTGCCGCCAGGCCCTGGTATCATGCGGACGTTCATGCCCACATAGGGCGTGCCGGCGATGTAGTTCACCTCGACGCCTTCTTCATCCATGCACAGATTGTTGTGCGGGATGTAGAGCAGGCCGGTCTTCGGCGAGAACGCGGAAGGCTGCCAGTCCTTGAGGCCAGACGCCGTCGGACAGATATCGCGAACGACCTTGCCGGTGCCGGTCTTCTTGTCCGGATTTACGATCAGTCGACCGGTTTTCAGGTCCACACCTTTGCTGGAGTTTACGGGACCAAAGGGTTTTGCCGACAGCACCTCGCCGGTTGTCCGGTCGAGGATGTAGAGATAGCCGTTGCGCTCCGGCCGGATCAGCACCTTGCGCGGCTTGCCCTGCCAGGTCATGTCGAGCAGGATCTGCTCGTTGATTCCGTCATAGTCGTGGAGGTCGTGCGGGCTCCACTGATAGAACCATTTCGCCGCGCCGGTGTCGGGATCGCGCGCGAAAATGCCAGACGTCCACTTGTTGTCGCCCGGCCGCAAATCCGGATTCCATGGTCCGGGATTGCCGGTGCCGTGGAAGATCAGGTTCAGATCGGGATCATAGGAAATCCAGCCCCACATGTTGCCGCCGCCGATCTTCCAGGCTTCCGGCGGCCACGTCGTGACGCCAAGATCCTTGCCTTTGTCCATGTCGTAGTGCGGCTTGAAGTCCGGTCCGATCAGCACGTCCTTGTCCGGCCCGGTGCTATAGGCGATCCAGACGACATGACCGTCGCCGGCGTCGAGCGCCTTTACCCAGCCGCGAACGCCCATCTCGCCGCCGGAATTGCCGACCAGCACTTTGCCCTTCACCACAAGCGGCGCCATGGTGATGGTCTCGCCGATGTTGATGTTGCCGATATGAGTGTTCCAGATCGGCTTGCCCGTGTTCGCATCAAGGGCAATCGTGTGGCCGTCCAGCGTATTGAAAAAGATGCGCCCGTCGGCGAATGCCACCCCGCGGTTGACGACGTCGCAGCAGGCCACTCCCTGTGCCGCCGGCTCGGGATTGGGTTCGTACTTCCACTTCATCGGGGCGCCGGGCTTGGAGAGATCGAGCGCATAGACGAAATTGGGAAAGGGCGTCACGATATACATGGTGTTGCCGACGACCAGCGGCGCTGCTTCCTGGCCCTTGTTCACGCCTGTCGAGAACGTGAACGCGACCTGCAGGTTCTTGACGTTGCCTTCATTGATCTCGGAGAGTTCGCTGAAGCGCGTCGACGCGTAGTTCTTGGCCGGCATCGTCCATTGGCCGTCATCGGGTGGCGAAGCTGCGGCTGGCGGTACGATCGCTGGTGTTTTAGGAGGCTCGGACGCAGCGCCCAGAAGCAGCAGGCAGGCGAGCAGCGTCACCAGAAGGATAGCGCCAAAGGAATTCCCGGCTGCCAATTTGCGGGTACATCGTTCTACGTCAACGCGCGTTAATGCCAACTGCGGCATAGCTTTCATTTATTGATCGAGCCTCCCACGCCGGCGCCGAGTTCGGCCGCGATGTCGGCCTCCGTTCCGGCACAAAGCGGATGGCCCCAGCCCGAAGCGCTTTTGCCGCCGGGGTCCAGATCGTAGACAATGGCATCCTTGCGATTTGGATTGACGCCTGCCGGGACCTTGTCGAAGCCGAGCGCCGCGCGGATACGCCAGGCCACATTGTGATCGGCGCATGAGGAGTCGCCTGAAACGCCGAGGCCGCCGACAATGCTCTTGCCGTCGTAGAGGGCAAGCCCGCCGCCAAACACCACGACGCCTCCGATCGGCTTGCCGACGAGCGGGTCGCCGGCGCTTCCGAACGTTTTGGGATCGCCCGTATAGGCCGCGGCCTGGTTGACGGGATTGGTCTCCTGCAGGCCAAATAGCGGCCCGCCCGGCTGCACCCCCGCATAGAGATTGGCCGTAGAGAGGGCCATCTGAGCCAGGCTGAGACCGTTGGCCGTGTTGGCTTTCTCCGCTGCTATGAGCCGACTTCCCGGCCATTGCGAGTCGGGGGTGGGGCCGCTGAACGCAATCGCGCAGACAGTGCCGTCACGGGCAACGATGGCTGCCCATTCGTTGGTTTCAAAGCCGCCATTGGCTGGTCCGCCGCTTGCCTTCACGTTGGCTTTGAGGGCTGCAAGCAGCTTGTCGTGGTCGGCCGGACAGGGTTCCTGCGCCATGGCCTCGTGCCCGTGGAACAGGCCACCCATCAGCAACAGCAGGCCAAAAAGAGGTACGAAAAGCTGATAGCGATACATTGTCCTGGCATTCGTTTACATAACAAGGACCACCCCGGCAGACCGCAGAATGCGAGGATACGTCCAATGCGTCAGTGCCTAACTCGCGTAGTGCTTCTATGTTCCTGCTTTGCATAAAATTCATGCAGTTGGATTTGGGTGCAGGTGTTCAATCAAAGCATGGGACCTGGACACCCGTGGCCACATGCCAAGCAATGAGGCAACGCGGCTGATCCGGGAAAACCGCGATCGGGACAGCGCAGACGTACCCGCCCTGACAAACCCTGTTGCCTTGTCACGGCGTTCGACGATGGATGATCTCTTCAATAAGTTTCGCGTCGGCTTCGTATTCCGCGGCCCGCGCAGCCATTTGACTGGCCAGGCTGTGTCTTTCCCGCGCGGCTTCGCGTTTTGCCGTACGTTTCGCCAACTCAGCCCGCTGCTGGTGCGCTCTTAAAAGGCTCCAAAGAGCCTGCTCCGCATCGTCAGCCTGGGCCTGCATCAAAACGTCTGCTCCGAACGCATGTCCGGTGTGGCAGCGGTAACGGGTAATCGGCCCGTCTTCTATCTCCCATAGGGGGCCATGACATTCGGGGCAGACAAATGTCGAGGGGGTGCCAAGCTGGCCTTCGGTCAATTCCATTGTGCTGTGCTCCTGAGCTGCAATCGCTGCCTCAAGGCGGATGCCGGACGGGATTTCTGGTGTCGGTCCTGCGATTTCGGAAGCAAGCCTGTGCAACAGGCCAGCCATTTCGGACAGAGGGACGCAATGGTCGATTTCCACATTCTGCAAGGCGCTCAGCGGCATGTCGGGTACTGCGGCGTCGCCGGGGTCCTGGACTACGCTGACGCCTCCGCACATCTTGATTGCGTGCAGGCCGGCGGTGCCGTCGGAGAGGCTGCCTGTGAGCACGACGCCGATCACGCTGCCGCCAAAGCTGCAGGCCGCCGATCGAAACAGGGGGTCGATGGCGGGGCGCGCCAGGTTCTCGCGCGGCCCGCGCCGCAGCAGCATATGATCGTCGTGTAACAGAAGGTGAGCTCCGGGCGTTGCAACGAAGATGTGCCCGTTTTTAACCTTCATGCCGTTGGAGGCATTTGCAACGGGCATGTTGGCAGCGCGACCGAGAATGTCGCCGAGGTAACTCGTGGGACCAACGTGCTGTACGACGAGGAGAGCCGCCGGGATGTCCGGCGAAAGATCGCGGACAAGTCTCTTCAGCGCGTCGACGCCGCCGGCCGATGCTCCGATTGTCACGATGCACCGGTTCTCGCAACCGTCGGGACGGACCTTGTCCGGCTGGCCCGCACGCTCCGAATCTGATCGTGGTGCGGCGGTGGCCATGGTTGCTTCACCCACATTCAGCACAGATGTCGATGCGAGCGCTCCGGCCAGTCCGTTGCTGGTCGGATGCCCTGCCCTCGTCGGTGTTAGCTTCCGGCCGCATCGCGGAACATAGATGCCCGCAATGATGTCGGCTCTGTGCTAACGCCTACGTGCGCGTTTGACGGCAGCCTCTGCCACGGCCGGGGCCTCCTGAATGCTTGCCGCGCCGCCGAAATCGGCGTTCTTGGTACGGCCAGCTCCTGGGCCCGCTCCTAGATCAGCGCCTGTCGTCGGATCGGAAGCCGGATCGGAAAGCGTACGGTCGGCCATCCTGGCCACCACCTTCATGTCTTTGGCCCCCAGCTTGACAGTTGCCAGGCCGTCTCCGCCGTCGACGGGCATCACCTCTTCAAGGTCATCGATCCGATCCCACTCTTCGCCGGAATTCCATGGGCCAGCGACATCGCCGTCGCCTTGAGAGGTGTTGACATACATGCTGGCGTACTTCTCTACGCCTGGGAGCTTGCCGGAAGGGAAATTGTTTTCTATCGCGTAAAGTGCTTTCTCGAACGACTTCTGGTGCGCGATCTCGCGGGTCATCAGGAAGCCGAGCGCGTCCTTGATTCCCGGGTCGTCGGTGATGTTGATGAGGCGTTCGTAAACGATCTTGGCGCGGGCTTCGGCGGCGATATTCGACCGCAAATCCACCGTAGGTTCACCGCGCGAGTCGACATAGGCCGCGGTCCAGGGAACGCCGGCTGAGTCGCACAGCGCGGGAGCGCCGCCGAACAGAATTGATTCCTTGGCTGTTGTGCCGCTGGCGCCGATCATCAGGTAAAGGTCGGCTTCCTTCATTTGGCCCTCGGCCAGCTGTGCCTTGAGCCCCTTGTTGAGCATGGTGACGATTGATCCCACCACTTCGAGATGGCTGAGTTCTTCGGTCGCAATATCGAGCAACATGTCGCGACGGCCAAGATCGTCCTCGCCAAGCCCTTGCGTGAAATAGCGCATGGCCGCTGCAAGCTCGCCATCGGCGCCGCCGAACTGTTCCATGATCATGCAGGCCAGGCGAGGATTCGGCTCCGAGACGCGAACGGTGTATTGCAGGCGCTTGTTGTGCATGAACATGGACATCTCTCCGGTTAGATCATCCGAACATCCCGGCAAGTTGATTGTTCCATCCGGCCATCGGCCAGCGAGCATTTTTACGGCAGCTTCAGTGTTGAGCATCGCAGGGAGCCAGAGGCGGCATTTATTTCTCCGACCGGTGACCGGCGGCAACGAGATTTCGATCGTGCTGCGCCATCACGGCAATGAGCAAGGCCGCGGATGGGCAAGAGGTAGACAAAATCTGGAGGGATACTGGCTCGGAAAAGTGAAGCCGGGCCATATTAATACGATGTCGGTGTCGACACCTTCGGCCCTTTTCGCTGCACACCCACGCGGCAAACGGCGCGTTCGGTCACGGGGCGAGCGTCGCGGGCTGTTGCCCGTTCACTTTCGATCCAGCACCTTCCGGACTTTCTCTGCCAATTCGTCGATCGTGTAGGGCTTGGTCAAAAGTTCGGTTCCGAAATCGAGCGTGCCGTTGTGGACAATCGCATTTCGTGTGTAGCCGGTGGTGTAGAGCACTTTTAGCGACGGGTGCATTGTCTTGACCTGATCCACCAGCTCCCGGCCCGACATCTCCGGCATCACCACGTCGGTGAACAGAAGCGACGGCACTTGCCCGCTTTCGACGGCCACCAGCGCTTCGCGTGGACCTTGCATTTCCAGCACGGAGTAGCCCAGTTCCCGCAGCGCTTCCGCGGCCATCAGCCGGACGCGATCTTCATCCTCGACAACCATGATGATCTCGTCTGCACAGCCGGGGTGCTCGCCTGCCACGACGTCGATTTGGCTGTCGAGCACGCCATGGTGCGAGCGCGGCAAATATATTTTCAAGGTGGTTCCGATGCCCTGCTCGGAATAGATCTTCACACTGCCGCCGGACTGGCGAACAAACCCATAGACTTGGCTGAGTCCCAGCCCGGTGCCTTTGCCGACCCCCTTGGTGGTGAAGAACGGATCGAAGGCTCTTGCGACAACATCAGCAGTCATGCCCGTTCCTGTATCGGTGACCGCTATCATCACATACTGGCCGGAGGGGATCGCGTTCTCCCTGGCATAGCGATCGTCGACGTGGGCGTTTGATGTCTCGATCGTCAGCTTGCCGCCAGCAGGCATGGCATCCCTTGCGTTGACGCAGAGGTTGAGCAGCGCGCTTTCCAATTGCCCTGCGTCGGCCTCGACATGCCATAGGCCCGCAGCGAGCACGGTCTCGATCTGGATGGTCTCGCCAAGCGTCCGGTTCAGCAATTCGCTCATACCGGAGACGAGGCGATTTGGATTCAGCCGCTTCGGCGCCAGTGGTTGCTGGCGGGAAAAGGCGAGCAGTCGTCTGGTAAGTTCTGCGGCACGTTGTGCTCCATCGATCGCGCCGGTTACGAATTGGTGGACGTTGGTATCGCCGTTTCTGAGCTTGCGCTGCACAAGGTTCAGGCCGCCGATGATGACGGCCAGCATATTGTTGAAGTCGTGCGCGATGCCACCGGTGAGCTGTCCGACAGCTTCCATCTTCTGGGCTTGGCGCAGGTGCTCTTCTGCTCTGGCGCGTTCCGCAACTTCATCTTTGACACGTTGTTCGAGCGTGCCGTTGAGTGTCTGCAGCGCCTTGAACAGCCGGGAGTTGTCGATGGCCGTCGCGGCATGGCCGGCAAGCCCCAGCAAGGCCGCTTCTTGCTGTTCGGCGAACACGCCGGTCTCTGAATGACCAAGGAAGAGGCCGCCCAGGACCTCGCCCGAACGCGAGACGACCGGCACGGCGAGATAGGAACGCACCGGCAGATGGCCCTCCGGCATTCCCTTGCGGGGCCAGTTCTTTCCGTAACGGGGATCCGTGAGGATATCATCGGAACGCACCACGCTTGTTCCGCGGAAAGTGGGCTCGAACACCGCGGTGTTGCGCGGCATCGGAAAGTTTTCGAAAGCAGAACGAGGTGCCCCCGACAGGGCGTAGAGCACATAGCTGTCGCCCTTGTCGTCGATCACATTGTAGAAGAAAGCTCCGAATTGTGCGCCCGACAGCACCACGCCGGCATCGGTTACCGTCTGGACAATTCGCTCTACGTCAAGCTCGGCCGCCACGGCTGCCGCAGTGGCGTTCATCAACTGAAGCTGATGCTCCACCCGCTTTCGCGCGGTGACATCGACCACGGTGCCGATGAAGCGGATCGCACGGCCGGACTGGAAAAGCGCTTCCCCCGTTGCGGCAATCCAGCGCTCCTTGCCATCCCGAAGGCCGATCGTCCGGTATTCGATGTCGTAGCGGGAGGGGGGGCCCGGCGCAAGCGACTGGCGTACGGCCTCGTCGGCCCGTGCGCGATCTTCCGGATGGAGGCCCGCCAGGAACGCGCTTTCATATGTCACCTCCGCGTCCGGCGGCAAACCAAAAAGGGCTTTGCACCGGTCGTCCCAACGCAGCACTCCGCTGATGGGATCGTAATCCCAGGTGCCAATAGCGGCCGCGTCGGTGGCAAGCCTCAGCCTCTCCTCGCTGGCCCGTGCCGCCTGTTCCGAGCGAACGCGCTCGATGTGAGCCCAGGACCGCTCCGTCACCTCGGTCAGCAAGGACAGTTCGCGTTGCGACCAGACGCGGCGCTGCTTGTCGTGGATGGCCATCAGGGCAGTCAGTCGGCCTTGTTTGACCAAAGGCATACAGATGGTTGCCGTTATCCCGATATCCTGAAAGGTCTTCGCTTCCTCGGGAGCAATTTCCTCAAGGTTGTTGTTGATGATAAGCGGCTTGTTGGCGCTGAGGTTGGTGACAGCCAGGCGACCGAAATCGGCAAGACTGTAATATCCCCTGATGCTGGGCGAGCCAGGTGCGCTCCAATCGCCGCGGATGGTGAAATGGTCTTGGTCCTGCTCCATGTCGGCATAGGCGCAAATCGAGACGCCAAGATGTTCGCCGAGGAGCCGAGTGGTGATCTGCATGACAGCATCGGCGTCGGCCGCGAGGGCTATCTCCCTGCCGAGGCGGTCGAGAAAAGCAAGGCGTTCGGCGTTCTCACGCAGGGCCAGTTCGGCGCGAAGGCGTTCTATCGCCGTACGCGTCCGGTCCGCGACTGCCGAAATGAGGGCTACTTCCTCCGTCGCCCAGCGTCTGGGCGCGGAGTGGTTCAGGTATAACAGCGCCACCAGCCCGCCATGCTCGGTAACGGGCATGTTGATGACGGATTGGGCGCTGATGGCTTTGAGTGCCTCCGCATGGCTGCTGGTTCGCGGATCTGTCTCGGCGTTTTCAAAGACAACGGTTTCGCCTCGCTTCAAATCCTCGATATACGAGCCGTAGTTCCTGAAATTCAGCGTCCCAGCCAGGCTTTTGATGCCTGGCGCGTTCCAGTCCCTGTCGATGGTGATCGTTTCTTTCTCTAGATCGATCGTGCCGTATCCGGCTCGGCTGATGCCAAAATGGTTCCCCAGCAGTTCCGCGGCTGCGTAGGCCAGTTCTGCGGGATCCGTAATCTCGCGAATACGGTCGCCCAGCGCTGCCAAAAGCTCGAAGCGCTGCAGTTCAGATCGCGGATTGCTTGAAGTGGCCCCCATTTCGCCCCCGTTTTGCCCGGACTTAAATGCAGTCTGCGGCCAAGAGTTCCCCGCAGGACGGCAGTTTCTTTGGCGGGCCGGTCAGCCGAACACGCCGCACCGGTCATAGGTTAATGACAGCTTGGCGCGCTGTGGCGGATAAAGGGGAAACCAGCGGGCACTTGACGAGCTCCCGCTGGCTGGGTGCCCGAACCGCACTTCACTCGTTTGGAGACGTTTGATGCTTGACCGACCCATTCTTGCGAATACGGACGCTCTCTATCCAGACGACCTGAAAACGCTTCGGTCGGTCTTCGACGCGCTGTGTCAGGAATTTGAGATTACGTCGGACACTACCGCGGCAGAATCCATCGCGAGAGAGCTGGTCAGACTTTTCCAGACCGGGATGACGGAAGCGGCCATGCTGATGATTGCCGTGCGCGCACGTTGGCTGGGTGATTGGAAAATGGGAGGCAGCAGCGCTGCCCAGGCTTAACGGTCCCAACTCCATGGAGAAGGCCTACCTTAGCCGCTTGAGCCGGTTGTACAGCGTTGTCTTGTCTGGCGGAACAAGCTTTCGCCCCGAGAGTTGGGGTCGGCAGATAGTTTCCAACAGGCACGGGCATGGCGTTCGACAGAGATGGACCGAAACTCGCGACCGGGTTGCTCGCGGCCTCGTTGGCGGCGCTGGCGGCATACAACGCCATCCACGCCAAACGTGCGATTGCCGGCCGGGCGTGCGGACGTGTGATGGAGATCGATGGTGTGCGCCTGCATTTTATCGAAGCCGGAACCGGCATGCCGCTCCTTCTCTTGCATGGCAATGGATCCATGGCGGAGGATTTCAAGTCGAGCGGCATCTTCGATGAGGCGGCAAAGACCTACCGGGTGCTTGCATTTGATCGTCCCGGTTTTGGGCGAAGCTCACGGCCGCGCGGCCGGCGTTGGTCCGCTCGCGACCAAGCCGACCTCATACATGCCGCGGCCTGCGGGCTGGGTATAGAGAAATACCTCGTGCTTGGACATTCCTGGGGAGCTTGGATCGCCCTCGAATTGGCGCGCAGGCATTCTCAATCGGTCGTGGGCATCGTGCTGGTCTCGGGCTATTACTATCCGCCGCCGCGGCTGGATCTTGCACTGGCCGCACTCCCTGCACTGCCTGTGATCGGCACCGCGTTTCGTCACACCTTGCTGCCGCCGCTTGTAAGGCTTGCTTGGCATTGGGCAATGGAGAAGATCTTTAAACCCGCCGTCGTCGCCGGCGAGTTCGCCGCACTTGCCAAAGATGTCGCCAGCCGCCCTTCCCAACTGCGGGCGGTTTCTCTGGAGACAGCATCGATGCTGGCCGCGTCCCTCTTGGGAAAAGCCAACTATAGGGACATTGCCGTGCCCACCGGCATCATGGCGGGATCCGGGGACCGGTTGTTCGACGCGCAACGCGATGCACGACGCTTGCACGCGGAAGTCGGTGGGTCTCTCCTCGAGGTGGTTCCGGGCGCCGGCCATATGGTTCATCAGAGCGCCCCGCAGGCAGTGGTCGGCATGGTGCACACTATTGCAGGACGGCACGCCTTGTTCCAAGCGGGCCGTCGGCAGCGACCCAAGTCGTGTGCCGACGAGTTCAAGGCAGATCCGGCCTCGCGGGAGCCACCGGCGATAAGCGACGCCGCTTGCACGGAATGATCTCCAAACGGGGCTTTCAAATGAGCGACCAACGTCCAGCCGACATGCAGTCGGTGCTCCACCAGAACATACAGGCCCTGGTCGAGCACAGGCGGCAGCAAGAAGAGCACCAAGGCGTTCAAGCGTGGGTCGCCGGCGCTGTTTCGCGCTTCGCGGGAAGCATGACTTTCGTCTATCTGCACCTTGCAATTCTTGTCGTCTGGGTCCTCGCGAACCTTGGCGCGATACCAGCCGTCCCAGCCTGGGACCCGACTTTCGTGATCCTGGCCATGGTCGCCTCGGTTGAGGCAATCTTCCTGTCTACTTTCGTGCTGATCAATCAGAACAGAATGGCCGCCCACAGCGAGCGCCGAGCCGAACTGGATTTGCAGATCAGCCTTCTAAACGAACATGAAACCACGCGGCTGATCGAGATGGTGGCTGCCTTGACGGCGCGTCTGAATATCTCGACCCCGGCCGACAAAGAGCTGCCGGAACTCGCCGAGAATGTGGATCCCCAAAAGGTGATGACGCAGATCCAGCAAGCTTCTGGAGATTAGGAGAACGCTTGATCAAAGCGACCTCGTCGGCAGCGGTTAAGCGTCGGCTACAACCTATAATTCAGCCTCATTGTCCAAGGCTGTCGAAGCAGCTAAGCCGGTGTCGGCCTTTTCCAGGGTGGCTTCCCGACGTCACAAGTCCGCCGCGCAATCGAGGCAGCGTAGAGCTTCGATAACCAACAGGCTGCTGCGCGTCAGATGGAACCAAGTTGACGCCGAACTCGTATTAGCGGTGGCGGCTTGGGGAGATTCCGGATGAGCGAAGGTGCTGTTCTGATCGTCGAAGATGAGACAATGATCCTGCTCGACCTCGAGTCAGCTTTGGAGGAGGCCGGCTTCCAGGTCGTCGGCACTCGGAGTGCCGCCGAGGCGCTGGCGGCTTTCGACCCCGATCCGACCAAGTTCAAGGCCGTGCTCACGGACATCCGTCTGGGAGCAGGACAGTCGGGGTGGGAGGTCGCTCGGCACTTGCGAAGGTCCAACTCGACCATCCCGGTTGTCTATATCAGTGGCGACAGCGCGGTACACTGGGGAGCGGAAGGCGTGCCCAACAGCATAATGATCACCAAGCCCTTTTTTCTGCCGCAGATCATAACTGCCGTTTCTCAACTTTTAAACGCGCAGCAAGGTGCAGAAACTCACCTCTAGGAATCCGACCGCGGCTCCACGAAACCACCGAACATTCTTTCTTCGGCCAATCGGCGCCGTCCGGCGTAAAGCGTTCGCGTCTGCTTCGGTCAAATGTCGGCGGCCTCAACCAGATGTCGACCTCAGCTCCTTTCCCTCGCCACCGGCTCGCATCCACTCGGAAGCCCTCCCGAAAGCAGGGGCGCTCATTGGTTGAGCTTTCGGTCGAGTTCGTCAAGCAATGACCGATGCTCGCTGGGCATGTCCGCATCTGTCGGCAGATCCAGCAACTGGCGAAGCTGGCGACGATTGGCGTCCGATGAAATCCACTCCCGTATGAGGCGGGCTATGACCTTTTGTTGTGCCTTGCCGATTTCTTCCATGTCAGATTCCGAGCTTGTCCGTTGGACGAACTCGGCGGCTCTTTGATGGTTCCCCGTCCTGTACACAAATCGAGGCACAATCTATGGGTTAATGCATGTCGCTCAAAAGTGGCCATGGTTTTGAGACACGACATGCCAGTGGATGTTTGCAGTCCCAGTCCGCTCGCCTAGCGCTGCGCGTAGAGTGCAAATTTATACGTTCGATTTTACCCGAAGCGAGAGGCTCAGCCGCAAAATCTTGGCGCCATTTTCATCGCGCACTTCGATAAACAATTGCTGCCCGTCGACGCTCTTCAGTGACTCTCTCGTGAGGTCGACAAGGCCCTCGAATCCCGCGCGGCGGACCTCCTCGAGGCCAGCGCATTCGACACCTATTTCGTCCTCGAAGATGAGATCGCCATCGCCGCTGTCGAAGAAAAATCGTGCCATCGGAGAGCTTCCGTCACTGCTAATCTGCGGGGTTCCTTTGGTGCAGGTAGGTCGTGTCGAAATCTCCTGCGTGAGTGAGGCCAGCCCAGTCCAGTGCGTGAACTTTTGATCCCGAGGTGGCAATGAGGCCTCTGCGTCGTAGTTCCTGGAGCATCCGGTTGACGTGGACCGTGGACAAACCCAGTGCATCGCCAAGGGCCGCCTGGGTAATGGGAATATCCGCCACGTGATCCTCAATGCGCCCCATGGAGCGCAAGCGAAAAATCAGTTCGCAAAGGATGTGAGCCATGCGGGTGTATGCCTCGCGTCTTCCCACATTGATGACCCACTCCCTGTAAATCGCGGCATCTATCAACGTCGACCGCCAAAAAGCGGTGGCGATGCGAGGGTGCTGGTCGCAAACGGCGCGCAGAGTGTCATGCCGCATGAAACCTACTCGGGCCGGCGTAAGGGTCGAGAAGTTACAATCCATGACCGACAGATGCAGCCCATGCAGATCAGGAATGTCGCCGGCGACGAAGAATGATGTGATTTGTCGCTTTCCTTCGCCCGTATGTTTGGTGGAACCGACCAAGCCATCAAGAACGATAAACGAGTAAACAGGACGGTCGCCCTCACGCACCAGATCGTGGTTGGCCGAATATTCCTTCTCCTGGATCGGAATGCCTTTCAGAACGCCGATGTCGGCCTCTCGAAGATCCGAGATGGTCTGAAGCTTGCGAATGAGTACATCCGAGGATGAGGTGGGGAACAAATTGACTACCTGGCTGATGTTGGTGATCGAACTATTATCCGCGCCAAAAGTTCCGATTGTCATGGGGACATATGCGCGGCGGCAGAAGGTGCCGCCGTGCGGCATGGTCCCGAGCCTGGAGCGTTTTGCCAGCGTCGAGGGTGGTTGAAGATCCCGGAATGATCGAAGCACCAGTTTTTTAGGACAGCCATAGGTGAGCCAGGCAGCAATGCATTAACCTATGACATAGGCTCGGCTAGAAATTGTCCCGCTGGGCAGCCAGCCCCCAGGAGATCGCCGATCACGGCGCAGCTTTGACCCTGTCGCTCCGCCCATTTCAAGGGCTGCACCCGCAGCCGTCCTGGAACTCTTTGATGCGCCACCAGGAACGGGGTGGCTCCGCTGACGTTGTCTCAGTGGCAAGGTGAGATTTCAGTGAACAGGCATATTTCGCGGACGGATGTCGAACAAATCGATCACACGGATGACAGCGGGTTTGCGATAGGGCACGGCGGACCGCCATCCTCAGCAATCGCGGTAGCGCTGGCCCGTGGCCTGGAGACCAGTCGGGACAAGCACATCATCCATATAGCTCCCTCGGAACGCAGTGCCGAGGAGATCGCCGGCGCCTTGCGTCAGTTCCTGCCTGACGCGGATATCATCTTGCTGCCGTCCTGGGATTGTCTGCCCTACGACAGGGTATGGCCCACACGCGCCAATATGGGGCGAAGGCTTCGCGCGTTGCGTGAGATCGCAACGAAGCCGGATCGCCCGCGCATCGCTGTAATGTCGCTCGAAGCCATTCTGCAGCGGGTGCCGCCTGCTCCGGTCATCGCTGGCGGTTTCACAATTCTGGAGGTGGGGCAAAAGCTCGACCGTGACGATTTCAGAACCAGGTCCGAAGCCATTGGCTATGTCGTCGACGAGAGGGTCGACGAACCAGGTGAGATAGCCTTTCGGGGCGATCTCATCGATATTTTCCCTGCTGGGGCGGATGGCCCCGTTCGCGTCATCGTTGGTCCCGATGCCTGCATCCGCCAGCTCAAGACCTACGACCCGCTCAGTCAGCTCAGCGATCAGGTTCGAGACTCCATTACGGTCGGACCGGCATCCGAGCTGATCTTTAAAGCTGGTGAGCATCCTGAGCTGACAGCTGTGCGCGCGACGTCGATGGAAGAGCGCCTGGTCGCATCGTATGGCGCTTTGCCATCCGTCTTCGATGCGGCTTCCAGCGCCTCGATCTCCTTCCTTGAAGGGACCGACGGGCAGCCGCTCGGCAGAATTCGGGATCTGGTCGAGGATGCACGTCGTGCCAGGCAGGAGGCAGCCGGAACGAAAAAACCTTTGCCGGGACGATTTTACCTATCCCGTGAAGAGTGGGACGCTGCTCTGCTTAACCGCTGCTGCGTGAGACTTGCCGTTTCTGCCGTGGGAGTTCCCAAATTCTTCCGCCAGGCCCGACCCGGGCATGATTTCGCGGAATTCGTCACAAGGCAGACGAGCGCCGGAGTCAGAGTAGTGTTCACCGGCGATGCCTCTGAATTGCAGCGAGCAGATCGCCTGCTCGATAGGAGACTAGGCCGGCGGGCAGAGGAAGCGGCCGACTTGCCGCAAATACTTTCGGCCGCAAGGGGCTCTCTTCTCAAGGCTGAATTCGTCCTCGACGAAGGGTTTGTCGACGCGCAATCCAATATCGCCTTGGTGGCCGCATCCGACCTGTTTGGTCCCGCGTTGAAGGCGAACGGGAGCGCGACCACGGGCATACTCGAACCCGAGTTGCGCATTGGCGATGTCGTCGTCCATGAAGACCATGGCCTGGGCGTGCTCGCCGCGGTCGAACAGGTCGAGTTGGCTGGCCAGCAACAGGATGTCGTCAGGCTCGAATATCATGGCGGGGCTTCCTTGCTGGTTCCGGTCGACGACTTTGGACGAATATGGCGCTACGGCTCGGAACCGGAGGCAGTGTCCCTTGATCGCCTCAACGGCGAGGGCTGGCCGAAGCGACGCGAAGCTGCGTTGCGCGAGATCGACAGGCTGGCCAAGCGCCTCTTGGGTCTTGCCAAAATCAGGTCCAGCCAGCCTGCCGAGATCTTGAAGCCTCCCGCACGGACTTGGCTCGTTTTGCGGCGAAATTTCCCTATACGGAGACGCCCGACCAAGCGGCCGCCATCCTCGCTGTGCTCGATGACCTTTCCTCCGGAAGGACAATGAACCGGCTCGTCTGCGGCGATGTCGGCTTCGGCAAGACAGAGGTCGCCCTGCGTGCTTGCGCCGCCGCCGCTCTCTGCGGGAAACAGGTTGCTATCATAGCTCCGACAACGGTGTTGGCACGGCAGCACTATGAGACGTTCAGCCGCCGCTTCGCAGGAACCGGCCTGCAGGTCGCCCACCTTTCAAGAATGGTCGGGGCAGCGGACGCGAGAGCGGCAAAAGAGGGTCTGCGGAGCGGCCAGGTTGCGGTCGTTGTGGGTACCCAGGCCTTGGCGTCCAGGAGCGTCACCTTCGCCAATCTTGGACTGCTGGTGATCGACGAGGAGCACCGGTTCGGGGTCAAGTTGAAGCGGGCCCTGCGGACCATGGCGCCTCGCCTCCATACATTGAGCATGAGCGCCACACCGATACCCCGGACGCTGCAATCGGCGTTGTCGGGCATCCAGGACGTCAGCGTTCTAAACTCTCCGCCCGCCAAAAGACGTCCCGTTCGCACGATCTTGGCAGCGTTCGATCCAGCATCGGTGCGCGCGGCCCTTCTGCGTGAATTTCACCGGGGTGGACAGAGCTTTTTCGTGGTCCCGCGGATCGAGGATATTGCCCCGGCCTGTGACCAACTGGACAGACTGGTGCCGGAACTCGGGGTCAAGACGGCGCATGGTGAAATGAAGGGGAGACAGCTGGACGAAGTCATGGTCGGATTCGCCGACGGTGATGGCGACATTTTGTTGAGCACCGACATCATCGAGAGCGGCCTCGATGTGCCGCGGGCCAACACCATCATCGTTTGGCGCCCCGACCGGTTCGGTCTGGCGCAGTTGCACCAGCTGCGGGGCCGGGTCGGAAGGGGGGCGGTGCAGGCCGTTGCGTTTCTTCTGACCCAGCCTGGCGTTGAACTGGCCGACAGCACCAGGGCCCGGCTTTCGACGATGCTTGCGCTCGATCGGCTCGGCTCAGGCCTGGCAATCAGTCAAAGGGACCTCGACCTGCGTGGCGCCGGAGATCTTTTCGGAGAAGACCAGGCCGGGCATATGAAGCTGATCGGAGTGGGCCTGTACGAGCACTTGCTGGAGCGGGCGGTCTCGGCGGCTGGCGGAGGGGCCGGCTCCGACCAGCAACTTGCCGAGATAAATGGCTCGGGAAAGGGGGCTTTTCCCGAGAGCTATGTCGAAGAGCCTACGGTGCGTGTTGGCCTCTATGCGCGGCTCTCCCGCATGCGCTCGGAGCCGGACCTCGATACATTCCGCGAAGAGCTCGAGGACCGCTTTGGAGACATGCCTGGCGAAGTAGCCCTTTTGCTGGAATTTACCAGGTTGCGAATAGCCGCGTCGGAATTGGGCGTCGGCAAAGTCGATGTGGGTCCCGAGGCCATCGCGATCACCCTTCGGAACAAGCCGTCGGCGTCCCAATGGCGGAACAGCAAGGCTTTGGGCCTGGAGTACCGGAACGGCCGCCTGATTTTCAGGCCGATCCAGCCCAGCGTCTCAGGCATCGATGCGGTTCGCTTAGCGCTTGATGCCCTACGTGCAGCCCAGCCAAAGCACGAGATCTGACGAGCCTTCTGTCTCCTGGGGCCATCGGTGCGAATGGTGCACTGTGGGCGGCCGTGCGTTCGCAGGGCAGCGTTCAAGGCATCGTTCCGGCTTGATGGGGTGTCATGGCAGCCATGTTTTCATTCAGATGGGCCATGATCCAGATAGAGCCCAGAACCACCAGCGCGACGATCAGCACGCCGAAGGCCAGGGCCAGGATGTTGTTGGTGTTGTCCGGCCCGGTGGTCAGGTGCAGAAAGAAGACAAGATGCACGCCCATCTGCGCAACGGCGAGCACCACCAGGGCCGAGATGACCGCGGGCTGGTAAATCAGGTCGGTTCGCGCCGCCAGGAATGACGCGATCGTGAGCAGGATGGCCAGCCCGAAGCCGAGCACATAGCCCGAGAAGCCCCCAGCCGTTTCGTGCTCGCTTATGTGTTCCTCGCCCGGCGCTGAATCGCGGCGGTCCTGCAACTCGCCGGTCTTGCTCTCGAACTCGGTCATGACGATGCTCCCAGCAGATAGACCAGGGTGAAGATGGCAACCCAAATGATGTCGAGGGCGTGCCAGAAGAGCCCGAAGCAGTGGAGCCGCCGCAAAATGTCGGGCCGAAAGCCCTTGACCCACAGCTGCGCCATCATCGTTCCCAGCCAGAGCAGGCCGAGACCGACGTGGGCACCGTGGCAGCCAACGAGCGCAAAGAAGGCAGAAAGAAATGCGCTGCGCGAGGGGCCTGCCTGCTCGCCGATCATTGCCGCGAACTCCTGCAATTCAAGGAACAGGAACGCTGCCCCGAGCAACCCCGTGGCGAGAAGCCAGAACTGCGTGGCAGCCATTGATCTGCGGCGGGTGGCGAGTGTTGCCACGCCGCCGGTGAAGCTCGAAGTGAGCAGAAGGCCCGTCTGGACCGCAACCCGTGTCGGTTCGAACAGATCCTTGCCTGTCGGTCCGCCGGCGGTTGCCTTGGCGAGCACGGCGTAGGCGGCGAAAAATGCCGAGAACATGATGATGTCGGACAGGAGAAAGATCCAGAAGCCGTAGGTCACCGTGACGAACTTTGAGGCCGGGCCGCCTTCTCCGTGGCCCGTCGCAGAGCGCACCGCATGCCGACCGGTGTGATTAAGCCGATACGGGTCCCGTGCCTGGGTGCCGGCGCTGATGTCGCCGGAGAATGCGTGATCGCTCATGCCGGGCGCTCCCACCCGCGCAACCGGGCAAACTGGGCTGCCTTGTGGTCATGGTCGATGCGGGCGACTTCGTCGACAGGGATCTCGTAGTCTCCATGATCGCGCCAGGCGAATACGACGAAGGTTGCGTATGCGCCGATGAAACCGACGATCGCCAGCCACCATATATGCCAGATCAGCGCGAAGCCGATCAGTGTGCTGAAGAAGGCGGTGACGAAGCCAGTCGGGCTGTTGCGAGGCATCTCGATCGGCTCATATGCCTTTTCCTCGTCCGCGCTCTGTTCGATCCCTCGTTGCTTGATGCTCCAGTAGGGTTCTTCGTCTTCCACGTGAGGCAGCCGTGCGTAATTGAAGACAGGAGGAGGGGAAGATGTCGACCACTCCAGCGAACGCCCGTCCCACGGGTCGCCGGTTTCGTCGCGAAACTTGTCGCGATACCGGATCGAAACGAAAAGCTGTGTGATCTGCAGCGCCGCGCCGGCGATCATCACCACCACGCCGAAAGCGGCCACCACCAGCCACGGCGCCCAAAGGTCCATATCGATATGTTGCAGGCGCCGCGTCATGCCGAGCAGACCGACAATATAGAGCGGTACGAAGACCAGCATGTAGCCGGCCAAGGTGACCCAAAATGCCGCTTTTCCCCAGCCTTCGTGCAAACGGAAGCCGAACGCCTTGGGGAACCAGTAAGTGAAGCCGGCGAATGCTCCAAACAACACGCCCGAGATGATGACGTTATGGAAATGCGCGACGAGGAAAAGCGAATTGTGTAGCACGAAGTCGGCCGGCGGGACGGCAAGCAGGACGCCAGTCATGCCGCCGACGGTGAAGGTGGTCACGAAAGCCAGTGCCCAAAGCATCGGCGTGTCGAAACGAACGCGCCCGCCATACATGGTGAAGAGCCAGTTGTAGATTTTCACACCGGTTCCCACGGCAATGACCGACGTGGCGATGCCGAAGGCGGCATTAACGTCCGCTCCGGCACCCATGGTGAAGAAGTGATGCAGCCAGACCATGAACGAGACGATGCAGATGAACATCGTGGCCGCGACCATCGAACGGTATCCGAACAGCGGCTTCGATGAAAAAGTCGAGAAAATCTCGGAAAAGATTCCGAAGGCGGGAAGCACTAGGATGTATACTTCGGGATGGCCCCACGCCCAGATCAGGTTGACGAACATCATCTGATTTCCACCGGCTTCGTTGGTGAAGAAGTGGAAGCCGAGGTACCGGTCCAGCGTCAGCATTGCGAGCGTGGCGGTAAGGATCGGGAAGGCTGCGACAATGAGCAGGTTGGACGCGAGCGAGGTCCAGCAGAACATCGGCATTCGCAGATAGCCCATTCCCGGCGCCCGCATCTTGAGGATGGTCGTCACCAGGTTGACACCGGTGAGCAGCGTGCCGACGCCGGAGATCTGGATCGCCCACAGATAATAATCGACACCGACGCCCGGCGAGTAGGTGGTTTCCGACAAAGGGGCATAGGGCAGCCAGCCGGTGCGCGCGAACTCGCCGACCACAAGCGAGATGTTGACCAGCAGGGCTCCGGAAGCCGTCAGCCAGAAGCTGACGGAATTGAGCGTCGGAAAAGCGACATCGCGTACGCCAAGCTGCAGCGGCACGACGAAATTCATCAGGCCGATCATGAACGGCATCGCGGCGAAGAAGATCATGATCGTGCCGTGCGCGGAAAAGATCTGGTCGTAATGCTCCGGCGGGAGGTAGCCCGGCCCGTGAATCGCCAGCACCTGTTGTGTGCGCATCATGATAGCATCGATAAAACCACGAAGAAGCATGAGCATCGCCAGCACAATGTACATCACGCCGATGCGCTTGTGGTCGACCGAGCTTATCCACTCGCTCCACAGATATGGCCAGTAGCCCTTCACCGTTATCCAGCCAAGCACGGCTGCTGCTGCCAGAAAGACGCCAAGGGCTGCGCCGAGGGGGATGGGTTGATCGAAAGGAACGGCCGACCAGTCGAGCTTGCCCAGCATCGTCATTCTGCGCCTTGTGGATGATGGGTCATCGTTGCCGCCGCCGCCGGTAATGCCCTTGGGCTCACCTGTGGCTCGCCGCTGGCTGCGCTCTCAGCAGGCCCCGGACCCGGTGGGAGCGTCTGCTGAACGACCGCTTCGAACAGCCCAGGCTGGACATGACCGAAGGAAGCCGGCGCCACATTTGTACTTTGCCGGGCGAGTTCGCGATAGGCATTGGCATTCAGCACGCCGCCCCCGCCACGCAGCGATGACGCCCAGCGGGTGAAGGCATCGGCTGAAACCGCGCTCACACTGAAATTCATATCCGAGAAGCCGTCGCCGCTGAAGTGCGCCGACTGGCCGAAAAAGCTGCCCTCGCGGTCGGCCTGCAGATGCAATTCGGTCTGCATGCCGTTCATGACGTAGACCATGCTGCCAAGCTGGGGCACGAAGAACGTGTTCATCACGCTGGCCGAGGTCAACTTGAAACGCACTGGAACACCGGCGGGGATAACCAGTTGATTGACAGCACCCACGCCCTGCTCGGGATAGAGGAACAGCCATTTCCAGTCGAGCGCCACCACCTGAATGTCGAGCGGCGGCTGGCTAGAAGGGATCGGTTTGCGTGGATCGAGCTGATACGATCCGTAGTAGATCAGCCCGCCAATGAACAGGATGGTGAGCGTCGGGATCGACCAGACGATCAACTCCACGCGTCCCGAATAGGTGAACTCCGGGTTATAGCGGGCGTTGCTGTTCGAGGCGCGGAACTTCCAGGCGAATGCCAGAAGCGCAACAAGCGTGGGAACAACGATCACCAGCATCACCGCCAGCGAGTTCAAAAGAATCGTGCGATTGCCGACGCCAATTGGTCCTTGGGGATCGAGCACTCCCCCCGCGCAACCGGGCAAGAATGCGCCTCCTAGGATACAGAGCAGTTGGCGTGTCAACTTAGGGCTGGATGGCAACAACACCGGTTCTGCAATCTCTCTTTGCGGGAACGCGTGCTAGGGCATGCGTTCATCGGGTTTCCATCTGAGCCTCCCCATGGCGCGGAACCTCGCGGCACTTCGCGGGGTGTCGCCCCCTGAGCGAGTGCCCCAACTGTCGCCGGCCGGGTTTGTTCCGCTGGACCGAGTTACTCTGTCCGATGGTCCCGCGTTCGCCAATCCGACCATAATTTCAGAACGATGGAGGCTCGATTGGCCTAGCTATCGGCGACGCTGGCTCGCGCACGAATTTCAATTTCGGCGGGACGGCGAATACCCTGAATCGCTCAGCCAGATTATCGAGAGCCTGACGCATGCCCACTCCCGCAGCAGCCGCACCGTGTCCACTGATGACCATCTGGGGGCCCAAGGCAGCCAGATGCTTCACGGACCTTTCCGCTGCATCCCAGTCTGGCGTGAAATAGCGCGGCGGACCGTGCATCTCGAGATCCTGAATGGCGACTTCATAGACCGACTCCTGACCGGTGGTGATGAAAGCGTCTCCTACGATGAGCGAGCGGTCTTGCTCGCGCCAGAGCGAGATATGCCCAGGGGCATGTCCGGGTGTGTGCAGCCATTGCCATCCGGGCATTCCGGGGATCGATCCATCGGCGGGCAAGGGTTGCAAACGGCTGCCAAGATCGATTGGCCCGCGTGGAAAAAGCGGTGAAAGCAGCGCCATCAGTCCACCCCCAACCCAGGGATCCGGTGGCGGATAGGATGTGGTTCCGTCCAAATAGGGGTGCTCGAGCGGATGGGCGAAGACAGGCACGTCCCAGCCATTTGCGAGTTCTAGAACCGTTCCCACATGGTCGAAATGGCCATGGGTCAGGATGATTGCAGCCGGCCGTGCGTTGACGCCGAACCGCTTTTCCGCGACCGCAAGAATGCTGCTGCGGGATGTCGGCAACCCGGTATCGATCAGCACCCAGTTCCGATCTCCGCTGCCCGGTGCGCCGAAGAACACGACATTGACGATTGCTAGCCGCAAGTAACCCAGGTCCGGTGCGATGCTCCAAGCGCCGTCGCCACGATCCTCGCGCCTGGCGTGGTCGATCTCGGAAAGTCGAATCTGAACGGTCATGTGATCCCATGCCTCTGTTGTTGCCGAGCAGCCGCTCGAGTGGATGACGGCGGCGGTACATCGCCCCGAACTTGGGACGGGCCTCCTTGTTCCTCATTTGCACGCGGCGCCCGGACAGTTCACCACCGGAACAAAGGCTCTACCAATGGGTTCGGCACTACCGGCCACGCAAGGACTAGCTGGACTGAGCAACGAACATGGGGCGCGCCCGACTGAATTCGGTATTTCGCCAACGCGGTTCCCGGTCCGGACAAGGCGGCCGAGTTCGAAGCCGATTGCCCAAAGGAGACTTCGAAAAATGAGCGAAGTGGGACGCCAGACGGAGGCCTCGGTTCCGGAAGCTTCGCGCTTCGCCAGTTTTTTCATGGCAGGCTTTGAATGCTCCTCGCACCGGCGCAAGGACGGCGTTCGCCTCGATCTTATTCGTGCGACCTCGCATAATTTGCATGCCCTGGGCGACTACCGCGGCTGCGCCGAACTCGGCCTTCGCACGATCCGCGACGGCCTGCGTTGGCATTTGATCGAAACCGCTCCCGGAACCTATGACTGGTCAAGTTGGGCGCCAATGGTGGAGGCAGCCCGATCGGCAGGTGTTCAGGTAATCTGGGACATCTTTCACTACGGATCTCCGGACCATGTCGATCAGGGCTCGCTGCATTTCATCGACGCCTATGCCTCGTTCGCGGCAGAAGCCGTCAAGGTACACCGTTCGATCACCGGAACATCGCCTCTGTTGTGTCCCATCAACGAAATCTCCTTTTTCGCATGGGCTGTCGAGGTCGGCTATTTCCCGCGCGTGGGGCCGAACAAACGTGGATGGTTCAAGCGGCACCTCGTGAAGGCCGCCATCGCGGGTGTTCGTGCAATGCGGGAGATCGACCCCGCCTGCAGATTTGTCTGGGCCGAGCCGCTTATCCATATCGCCCCTCGTGACCGGACCCGCAGCGAACGGCGCCGGGCCGAAAACGCCCGACAGGGGCAGTTCGAAGCTTACGACATGTTGCTGGGCCGCGTCGAACCTGAGTTGGGCGGGAGCGAAGATGTTGTCGATGTCGTGGGCTTGAATTTTTATCCGCACAATCAATGGTACGTAAACGGGCCGACGATTCCGATGGGACACCACGAGTACCGCGCCCTGTCGGAAATGTTGCTAGAAGTTGCCCACCGCTACGGTAAGCCGATGTTCATTGCGGAGACCGGTTCCGAGGGATCCGGCGGGCCGGCTTGGCTCCACTATGTCTGCGACGAGGTGCGTTCCGCAATCAGTCTCGGAGCGCCGATCGAGGGTATTTGCCTGTACCCGATAACGGCCTACCCGGGCTGGGACAATTCGCGACATGCCGAGGTTGGTTTGTTTTCCGTCATCCAGGCTGATGGCAGGCGACACCTGCGCAAACCCACAGCAGATGAACTGGCCCGTCAGCAAGCTCTTCTCGTGGCGGACACGACGCCTTGAAGAGGCCTCAAACGAGGGAGGGGCGGGCGAGCGTCTGTTTCGAAACGCCGCCCGCGCCGGTGCGGTGCATCAGCTTTTTGCAGTCGCCCCGGCCTCGCGCAGCCTGGCATACCGCATGGTAACGTCGCTCAGATTTTCCTTGAGCCAGTTGGCCATGGCTTCCTCTTCGTTCAGGTTCTGCTTGAGGGCCCTTTCAGCATCCTGGAAGCCCCCGGCGTCGGCCAGTACCAGCAGCGAATTGTAGGCAGCAATCTCGTAGTTCTCGAATGCGAAATTCGCCAGGCTGTTCTTGATGATCTCGTCGCCGGCCATCGAATGTCCAATGGCGGCCACGCTGCCAACCATCGACAAGGCAGTGTCCTTGAGGGTGGAGTGCTCCTCACCAAGGCCCTCCAGGACGGACTCGAGTCTCGTGATCTGGCCTTCGGTTTCCTGAATGTGCCGGCGCAAGCGATCGGCCACCTCCGGATAGTTCTCTATGCGCTCGACCTGAGGCTTCATGATCGACAGCGCTTGATTTTCCATGGCGTGCGCGTTGCGCAAGCCGACGATAAATATCTCACGGCTTTCCGAGTTGAAGTTTGTATCCATCGAGTTTCTCCTTCTGATACCCGCCCGATCTTCCGTCTTGGAAGAAACTATCTTCTCGGCTCGGCCAACAACGGCTCCTCCGTGCGTGCCCAGACCGGGAGGCTTTTTTGGATGCGCGCGAAAGTGGCCAGAGCCTGTCCGACTACCTGGTCCATGTTGTAATAGCGGTAAGTTGCAAGCCGGCCGACAAACCACACGTCTGGGCAGCTTGCCGCGAGCGCTTCGTAGCGCTTGTAGAGCACTTCGTTTTCGGGCCGGGGCACGGGATAGTACGGATCCCCGATGTCCGTGGGGTATTCGTAGGTCAGGCTGGTCCGCGAACTTTGCTGGCCGGTCAGATGTTTGTACTCGGTAATGCGCGTGTAATCTTCCGTCTGGGGATAATTGACCACGGCAACCGGCTGAAATTGCTCGCAATCCAGTGTAACGTGCTCGAAACGAAGCGAACGGTACGGAAGGTGCCCGAGCTGCCAGCCGAAATATTCATCGATCGGGCCGGTATAAACCATGCGCCTGAACGGTATCTTCTCACGAATTTCACGGAAGTCGGTCTGCAGCATGATCTTGATGTTTGGATGATCGAGCATGCGTTCGAACATCCGCGTGTACCCGCCGGCCGGCATTTTCTGGAAGCTGTCGCTGAAATAGCGGTCGTCACGGTTGGTCCTGGTCGGCACTCGTGCCGTCACGGATTTGCTCAGCTGACTGGGATCGACGCCCCATTGCTTTCTTGTGTAGCCGCGGAAGAATTTTTCATAGAGCTCGCGCCCCACGGTGCTGACGACGACGTCCTCAGCCGTTCGGACATCCTCCACCGTTTCGCGTCGCGACGCGAAGAAATCCTCCAGCTGTGCCGAGGTCAGGTCTAGCCCGTAAAGCCGGTTGATGGTGTCGAGATTGATCGGGATGGGAACCAGTTGCCCGTCCACGGCCGCCAACACCCTGTGCTCGTACGGCCGCCATTGCGTGAACTGCGAAAGGTGGTCCACGATCGTTTGGCTGTTGGTGTGGAAGATGTGCGGGCCGTAGCGATGGATGAGGATGCCGGCTTCATTGTAGCAGTCGTAGGCGTTGCCTCCCACATGGCTGCGGCGATCGATCAGCAAAACGCTTTCCTGACGCTGCGACGCTATCCGTTCGGCAAGCACACTGCCGGCGAAACCCGCGCCGACGATCAGCCAATCGAACATGGCTATGCACTCCTGCGAAGGGGCACGACCTTCTTGCGTTGGTAGGCGCGCTCAATGTGAGCTGCCATGGCATTCCATGTCCGTTCCCAGGACATGTCCGCAAGATAGGCATCGACTTGCTGCAGGAGCATCTGACGCGGTCGCGAAAGGACGGAGCGCAGCTTGATTTCCAGATCGTCACAGTCGGCGATTTCCACCAGCCCGGCAGCACCGTAACTGCGCACCACGTCGACGATTGCCGTCGAGATCACCGGCAGACCCGCCGCGAGAAATTCCGGCGTCTTGGTCGGGCTGATGAAACGCGTCGCCTCGTTGAGGGCAAACGGCATCCATCCGGCGTCCCAATGGCGCAGATAGTCGGGCAGATCGCAGTAGGCTTTCGGGCCAAGCCAATGAAGGTTTTCGGCTTGCGGCAGGCTTGCAGGGTCGATCTTGACAACCGGACCGAGCATGACGAAATGCACGTCCGGCATTGTCTTTGCCGCTAGCGCCACGAGATCGACGTCAAGCCGCTCGTCGATGACGCCGAAATATCCAACCCTCGGGGAAGGAATGCCCGCCTGGTCGGCTGGGTCCCTTCCTGGCCGTCTTGCGGTGTGAAAGTGCCTCACATCGATGCTGCTCGGAAATGGAAAGATGGCGGGATGGAGGTGACGCTTGGTCTCGAACAAGCTTAGACCACCGGTGAAAACCAGATCCGCGCGACGCAGAAGCGCCTTTTCCATCTGGCCCAGCTCGGGGGGCGCATTCCTGAACGCAGAGAGTTCGTCCATGCAGTCATAGACGCATATGTCTGGGTCGAGGAATTCCGTAAAGCGAAGAGCCATTGGGGTGTAGTACCAGGCGATCAGCCGGCTATGCGGCATAGAAGCGATGGTCTGCTGCACAAATCTCCGCTGGACGGCATCTGCTTTCGCGGCCGACGTGCCAAGCGGCAGCACTGGTGTGACAATCAGAATGTTTTCCGATGCCACGCTCGTCCGCATCAGCGGCTGCGGCAATTCTTCGAAAACGGGTTCTTCAAAGTAGACCACTCTCTGCTGAGCGGATGCGAGAGTGAGGAGATGCTGCGGACGCTGGTGAACAAAATTCCATCGTAAGTGGGAGAAGCAAACCAGTATATTTTCGCGACGAACATATTGACTGCCGGTTACCCCGCCAAAGGCCGCTTCCATTGACATACTCCCTCTGTGACACTATTTATGTTACGATTAACATTTGTTAATCGCGAATGGAGAGAACTACTTAGTTCCAGCTCCTAACTTTCGATCAGGTGAGTTGTTCCAACTGAAATGAAGAAGGCCCGGTCGCCCGCTTGGTCCACGCACGAAGCGGGATCTGGGTGCGGAGGCGAGGGCGGCTGTCGGAACCCGGCCGCCACTGAAAGCGTGGTTGAACGACGAATGCTGGTGGACAGCGGCATTGCCGTATTTGCGTTGAACTCGTTGGCTATAGAATGTGCCTAACATCAATGATTCGCCTGTATCTCTGCGCGTCTCCGACTGCCGAGGCGAATTCCGGGGCTGACATGAACATCAACTTTGAAACCAACGTTTTTCCACTGTTTCATCCGCAAAGCGTGGATGATCTCAAGGACCCGTGTCCTGTCTTCGATGGCCGTGTCTGGCACGTCTTCGGGTCAAGCGGCACGGTCACCACCGAGACGTGGAGAATCTTGCATGCCACGGCGCCCGATCTTTATGGGCCGTGGGCCGAGCATGAGCCGATCGAACTTCCAATCAACGGTACTGGTGTTGCGGCTCCCGGTGTGACCCACGAGTGCGGCGTCTTCCACATGTTCATCCAGACAGAATTCATGAAGTCGGGTGGCCGTTGCGAGCATGCGGTTTCCAACGACGGGTTCCATTGGGTAGTCCTCAGTCCGGCCATTCTGGCCATCCCGGACACGGAAGAGGACGGCATTTACGATCCGCATCCAGCAGTCATTGGCGGTGGGCGCTACCTGGTTTATTCGGCTATGCCAAAATTCACCAGGGTGCCTCAGCCCGACATCTATCTGGCACGTAGCCAGTCCGACTCGTGGTTCGGTCCGTGGAAGCGGATCGGCAAAATCCTCGACCACAACGATGTTCCCCACCATAACACCAGAGATGATCCCGACTACGAATGGGGCATTGAGGGCGCGCAACTGATCGAGCTGCCGGACGGCCGGGTGCTTCTCAACGCCACTTGCTTTCTTCCGAATGGCCTTCGGGGAAACCGGCAACGGGTGTTTTTTGCCATCGCCGACGAGGTCAGCGGCCCTTACGTTTCGATCGGCCCGGTGTTGGAGCCAGGTCAACCGGGCGAGAACGGCCACTCGACAGTGATGATCGATGGCAGTCAGCTTTCACTGTTCTACCAGAGCCGGGTTGCCACAACCGATCACCGATGGCGCTATGGTTTGGCCAGATGCGACGTCGCTCTCTTTTCAAAGGTCGCGTGATTCCAGGCTGCCATTAGCGCCTTGAGGCGGATGCGCGTCATGCGGCCATGGAACTCCGGAGGGTTGAAGGTGATCCGCGTCGGTGACGGTAGCAAAGTGTCATCGCGAAATGATGTCAGCCCGTTCGTCAATTGTCTCCGCGCATCGATGACACCGCCAGATGCCCGACTAATGGGCTCATAGCTATTTCTTCGGTCCCTTGACAGGGAATGTCGCGTCGCCGTCTTTTTTGCCGGAGATCACCCGCGGATCGGCGCTGGCGACGCCATCGTTTCCGCCGCCCTTGTGGTCCTTTTCCGACTGACCCTTAGCGTCCTGCTCGGGTGTCCGTCTTGATGTTCGAAGCGTCTTGTCCGCCATCATGGCCTCGCGTTTGCCATCCAAACTTCCGGCAATTTCGAAAGTTCCACCGCTTTAGCAAGCCGAAGGACCCAGTGAGTTGGAACGTCGTGGCGGGACGTGAGTTGTAAGCGAGGATATTCACCCGCAGGAGGACGCTTATGGCTAACCGCCGAGAGCAGCAGACGGACCTCACGCCCGCCGAGGCAACAGACCGCATCTGGGAACTCGCCGAGGACATCGACGTCTGCATGTTTGTGACCTGGGACGGCGAGTACAATCGAGCCCGTCCGCTATCTGCGCGTGTGGTCCGTGAAGAAAACGCCATATACTTCCTCGTCAATGACGACAGCGCCAAGAGCAAGCAGCTGTCGACCTATCCAAAGGTCACATTGGCCTGGAGTGACAACAGCCACTACAAATACGTCACGATGTCAGGCCCGGCCACAGTGACAAATGACAGGGAAAAGATCGCCGAGCTCTGGGAGAAAACTGACTCAGCCTGGTGGGATAATGCCGATGATCCCGAGATTCGTCTGATAACGGTCAAACCCGACGAAGGCGAATTGTGGGACAGCCCGGGGCTAATGATGGCTACCGCAACGATGGTGTTTGCGGCCGTTACCGGCGCCAAGCCGAATGTGGGCGACAACGCAAAGGTCGAGCTCTGAGCGAGCGGCTAAACTAACCTCTGCTTTAGAGGCAGCGTCGATGAGCATTTTGGAAACCAGCAAGAAAGTGATCGAGAACGTCACCGGTTTCGCAAGACCGCGCAAGCAAGCTGTCGCCGGATTTGTGAGGCAGCGAAAGTCGAATGAGTTCTGGTTCAAGGATGATGGACTTGTACCCAATCATCCAGCATGGCCGCTCGTCGTTTATCGAGGCGCCGTCGAATTGCCCGAAGGACTTGATCCAGCAGCCGTCATGGAGGTGCTTTTCGATGCAAACGGATGGGGCGATAGCTGGCGAAACGGCATCTATGATTACGTTCACTATCATTCGCAAATACACGAGGTTCTGGGCATTGCCCGCGGAAATGCTGAAGTCCGGTTTGGGGGCAAGAAAGGACGAACGCTGTCGCTGAAGGCTGGCGACGTCGCGGTCCTCCCGGCAGGCACCGGGCACCAATGCCTCTCGGCATCCGATGATTTTTTGGTTGTCGGCGCGTATCCTCCATTTGGGACTTATGACGAATGTAGGAGCAAGGATCAGCATAGCGATGCGCTCGCAACCATCCCCAAGGTGGGGCGTCCGCGCAAGGATCCTGCATATGGTAGCCAAGGTCCGCTTCTGAAAAGTTGGAAGCGCTAATGCATGTCGCTCAAAAGTGGCTCCGGTTTTGAGACGAAGAGATGCATAAAACAAAGACCCAAAGCGCGCGTTTTCTGAGTCCGTTCAAACGCGACGCGCTTTAGTCGTCGGGGTCGAAAGCCTTGGCAACCGCGTCTTTCTCAGCCTGCGGCAGGACTGTCATTGTGAGAATGAAGGCTGACAGCAGGAGACAGACGCCATTCGTGATTATGATCGGCCACTCTGCCTTCATGATGCCGAAGGCCAGCCACAAGGCGAAGCCCAACACAGTGATGGCATACATCGGTGCGGAGATGCCGCTTGTCTCTCGTGTCCTGATGATTTTCCAGGCTTGCGGGGTGAAACTGCTCATCGAGCAGACGGTCGCGAGATAGCCGATGAGCGTGACTGTCTGCATGGAAGCGGCCCTGACCTACGTCGCAGATACGCGCTTGAGATCAGATACGCGGACCACGCCGTGCTGGCTGACAAAGGTCAGGGTGGGGTCCGTGCTCTGGCTCTGCGAAACACCGGATATGCGATGGTCGCCTGTGTCATAAATCTCCATCTTTCCATGATCGTCGATGACCAGGCGGCTTTGCTCAGGAAACGCTGCGTAGCGCATATTGTTTTGAGAACCAGCGGCAGACGGGCTCCCAAACTCCTCAGGCCACCATGAGCCGGCGTGGGCCATAGCTGCAGAACGATAGCTCGTGTCGTCGCGTTGTGGCTTGGCGGGATGATCGCGCAGGTAGGCCGAGAGCTCCGCCGCGATAGTGTTGAGCTTCGCCTTGAGGCTGTCATCGAACATGTCGCCGACCATCGTCATGCCGGAGGACCATTGTGACATTCCTCCGAAGTCGACGTGGCTGAACTGGGCCATGGTTCCACCACCACGCCGCAACGCCTCAAGGACAGCCATGACAGCGCCATCAGTGACGCCATGCTGGCGTGCAAGGCGCGCAATCAGTTCAGCTTCCTTTTGAGTGTTTGTCATCATTGCGTCCTTTGAATCGCTTGGCGCCGGCAGTCCTCATTGTTGACGATAGACATGCGCGGCCAAATGTAATCACGAAGGAGCGCCACCAGGTCTTCAGGCTCCTTGCCGAGGAAGCTCAATCAAGTTCTATCCAGGCTGGCGCATGATCGCTCGGCTTGTCCCACGCACGCGTTTCGGCATCTACTCCGGCATTCTTCAGGCGATCCAATAGGGATGAACTCAGCAAGAGATGGTCCATCCGAAGCCCGGAACTCCGATCGTACCCGCCGCGGTAGGAGAAGTTCCAATAGGTGTAAATTCCCTTTTCTGGATGAATGCGACGGACGGCATCGATCCAGCCCTGAGCAAGCATTTCGGCGTACGCGCTCCGGCTCTCGGGGAAGTAAACGGCATCGCCAACCCAGCGCCCCGGCACCGCCGCGTCGATCGGGCCTGGAACGACGTTATAGTCGCCGCACAGGATGGTCGGTGAGCTATCGCCGAGCAGCACCTGGCCATAGGTGATCAAACGTCGGAACCAGCGAAGTTTGTAGTCGAACTTCGGCCCCGGCGCTGGATTGCCATTGGGCAAATACAGGCAGCCGACAACAAGCCCATTCACATCTGCCTCGATGTAGCGGCTGTGCGAATCGCCGGGATCGCCCGGCAGACCTCGACGACGTTCCAGCGGCTCAATCCCGCGAGCGAGGATTGCCACGCCATTGTAGGACTTCTGTCCGTGCCAGATTGCGCCATAGCCGGCGTTTCTAATCGCATCGACGGGAAATTTTTCGTCAGAGGTCTTCAGTTCTTGAAGGCAGACGATGTCATAGCCGGTTTCGCCAAGCCACTTGAGAAGCACTGGCAGTCGGCCGTTGACGCCATTGACGTTGAAGGTTGCGATGCGGGTCATCTCGACGATTTAACGTCTTTGCGCCGCTTCGATGCGACATAGAGTCGGTAGCCAAATCTTGCCTTTTGTCATCGTCCATCTGCATTTTTGCTCGAAGCATTGGTCCTTTGACCGGAAGCAGCGGATGTCTTTGCATCTTTGGAATGCGCGGCAATTGCCGGACCCGCGCCGGTAGCTTTCCGCATATCGCCGCTCCCCTTGCCGTCAGTCGATTTCTTGCTCAACAGTCCTGAGAAATATTTTCCAAAGAAGCCCATCCGACTCTCCATCTTGGCGCTCATTCGGCGGCTTTGCGGGCCCTGAACTCATCTCTGCGCTCTTCTCGCAGCTGCCGAGGATCGCTGCGCGAACCGCCAAGCGCGCGGCGCCTGACCAGCGCGGCCGAACACTCAAGCAGGAAACATTCCAGTCCTTTGTAGATATGCGTGATCATGTCCTTCATCTCCCGGGACCGCCTCGGCACATGGGTCGCCGAGGCGGTTGGGTAGGCGATCAATCAAGCCGCTTTCCGTTCTGCCGCTCGTTCGTTGACGCCGGCTTCACCGAGGGCAGTCAACGCCTCGTCGGTGGCCTTCTCCTCTTCAAGTGTCGCATTGAGGAGCGCAACCACGTCGTCCTTGCCGAGCGTCGTAGCCCAGGCGATCAGGGTTCCATACCTGGCGATCTCGTAGTGCTCCACTGCTTGCGCGGCACCGACGAGCCCTGCATCGAGCGAAGTCGAACCCTTGTACTCCTGAAGGATTTCAGATCCTTCCTCCAGGATGCCGTCGATCGCCGGGCAGGTTTTGCCGCGCGCGGCAGCGCCGAGAATCTCGAAGACCTCCTCCAGACGTTCGACCTGCCCCTCGGTTTCAGCGAGGTGCTTCTCGAATGCTGCCGAAACTTGCTCTTCGGATGCGCCTTTGGCCATCTTCGGCAAGGCTTTCAGAATTTTCTTCTCGGCATAGTAGATGTCTTTGAGGCCATCGAGGAAAAGGTCCTCCAGGTCCTTGTTGTTGCCATTGGCTTTCTTGGCAGTGGGCATTGTGCCGTCTCCTCTGTTGAAAATTGCCCGTCGCGAGCATTTTCTTAACTCGGAAACCCGAACCCGGTTCCGGCATAATGGAGATATCTAAATTTAAGGGGTCGTGCGCTTCAGTGAGAACAACGACCACGTCATTCTCGTCGAAGAGCCGCGGCGGGGCGCACGCCATCGGGCTCTCGCCAACAGTTCACGGTGTGAGGGGCTGGCACTACAGGAGAAGCAAGTTCCGCGGCGGCAGCAGAGCAGTCGGGGCAACGCCTCTCAAGCCTCCTTACCGCTCTGCAGCCGCTTGATTGCTGGGCCCCGCTTGCATCCAGGAATTGGGTGATTGGACGCTGCGTATGCAACCAGAATACCTCAGAATGGTTCTAGCTATGATTTAAGCGGGATGGCGCGAGCGCCGTCCAAAGGTGGCAATTTTCATGGACGTATCGCTTTCGCGAACCGCAGACCACAACATCAAGGCCGGCAAGAGCGGCTTGCTGCTTGTCTCGGACAATTATGACGCTTTCGCCGTGCGCGTGCTGGCGGCAAGGAGCGCTGAGCGCAGTCTCGACCTGATGTATTACCTTTGGCATGATGACCACACCGGCCGCTTGCTGCTTCGCGAGGTTTTTCGAGCTGCTGAGCGCGGTGTTCGGGTGCGCATGCTCCTTGACGACGTCAATCCGCGCAAAAATGATGCGGCATATCTGGCGCTGAACCACCATCCAAACATCGAACTGAAGTTGTTCAATCCGAGCGGTATCAGGCGCGGCCGGATCATGCGTGGTGTGGAAGTGCTGTTGCGGCTCTTTGCATTGACGCGACGGATGCACAACAAGGCTTGGATCGTCGACGACAAATTTGCCATTGTCGGCGGTCGGAATGTTGGCGATGCCTATTTCGATGCGGCAGAAACCAATTTCCGGGACCTCGATCTGCTGCTCCTGGGGCCTGCGGTACGGCAAACCGCGGCGATATTCGATGCCTTCTGGGCTTGCAATGAAGCCAAGCCAATCAAAACCTTGGGATCAGTGGCTGAGCATGAGCATGCCAAATGGCTTGAAGGAAGCGATACCGGCCCCGATCCCAAATTCCTGAACGGCATCGGCAACCGGGGCTCGATCACAGAGTTTATTGCGGCCAGCAACGACGTTCATTGGGTGGATGGCGTGCGGGTCATTTCCGATCCGCCGGAGAAGGTTCGTGGTTGGAGACGTCGCAGCTGGCTTATGAAAGAGCTGCGTCCGATCATCCAATCCACGCGCGGGTGTCTGGAAATTGTGTCGCCCTATTTCATCCCCGGCAAAAGGGGCACAGCGATCTTGCTGGACCTTGTCGGCGCCGGTGTTGACGTTTCGGTTCTGACCAACTCCCTGGCCGCTACCGACGTGGCCGCAGTCCATGGCGCTTACGCAAACTATCGCAAGCGGCTGCTGAGGAATGGCGTCAAAATTTTCGAGCTTCAGCCGTTCAACCGGCGCTCGGCAATCTCGGTGTTTGGCTCGAAGGGCGCCAGTCTGCATACGAAAGCTTTCACCGTCGACGACAATATCGGCTTTGTTGGTTCCTTCAATTTCGATCCACGGTCAGTGTCCTTGAATTCGGAAATGGGCGTTCTGTTTGAGGATCCGAAAATGGTCGCCGAGCTGCGGCATCGATTCCAATCGGAAATATCTCCGGAAACAAGCTATCGGCTCGAACTGAAACACAATGTCCTGCATTGGCATGGATGCGGCGAAGGCAAGATTCAGGACTATACGCATGAACCAGAAGCCGGATTTTTTCGCCGTATCCTGGCGGTCTTCGTCCGTCACCTCCCGATCGAATCTCAGCTCTAGCATCTGATGATGGCCGAGGACCTCGCGATCTCAGCGAATTGCCCTGCCGGGGATCGCGTGAGCGAAACGTGAAACCCTGATCTACCACGGGTCAGCCAGACCGCATCACACCCGGTTCTTCGACAACCGCGTCGCCAATCCCATGCTGTCCGGCGTCCGGATCACTCGGCAACACGTCGGAAAAATTGACTGTGGCGACCAGGTATCCGGCTTCATCGTAGACCTTGATAGTCGATCCCGATTGCTTGGTTCCTGACCCAGGATCCGCCGCCACCGCTACGCGCGCCATCTCTATTGCTCTCGGACTGGCCATCTCCGCACTCGCTAGCTCTTCCTCGAGAGCGGTAGTCTGGCCGGATACTGTCGTCTCAAAGCGGAATTTTGGCATGGGCAACCTCCTGTTCCTATGCAATTCCGGTGTCCGGGTTGCGTTCCAAAGAAACAGAATTGGTGGGAAGCAGCTAAGATCGCCGCGATGGCCAGACCCGTGTCGCCACGAAGGTCAGCAAACCCGTGATCACAATCCAGGCCTGCACCTCGCGTTGGATGGTTGGTCCAAGGTTCGATGTCTGTCGCGACGGGCTCTCTGCCTCCACTATCGGTTGAAGGTCGGACCGACTGCCGAGACGGACGGAATAGGCCCGCGTGAACTCGGCGCCGAGCAGGAATATCTCAGACGAATAGTAAACCCAAAGCAGCACGACCAGCAGTGCACCCGCCGCGCCATAGGAGGATGCAATCGCGCTGGTTCCGATATACCAGCCAATCAGCGACTTGCCGATGGTGAAGAGCAAAGCGGTCACTGCCGCGCCAATTGCGACATCGCGCCAAGCGAGCGACCGGTCCGGCAGGATCTTGAAGATCGCGGCAAACAGAGCGGAAATCAGCACGAATGATACAATGCCGTTTATCGACGCGAGAATGATCGTGCCGAACGGCAGATGGGCGTTGATGACAGCGCCAAGCGCGGAAATGGCGGCACTCGCCGCCAACGACACAAGCAGTAGAAATCCCAACGCTGCAACCAGACCCAGGCTGGCCGCCCGCGCCCGCACCAATCGCGACACAGACATGGGTGGTGGGTCAATCTTCCAGATTGTGTTGAGCGAAAGCTGCATTTCGCCAAACACCCCGGAGGCTGTCACGAAGAGGGTGACGATGCCCACCAAGGTGGCAACAGTGCCGGCGGTTCTGTGAGAAGCGCTTTCGATGGTGCTGCGCAGAAGGTCGCTGGTTTGCGATCCCATCACGCCTGCGATTTCGGCCGACAGAGCGAGTTGAGCTGCTTCATGCCCAAAGACAAGTCCAGCAATCGCAACAACGATCAACAAGATCGGGGCCAGGGACGTAACGGCATAGAACGCCATCGCCGCACCGTGGCTGAGGGCATTGTCGTTGATGAATCCGAGGATGCTCTCCTTGCCAAGAACCCAGGCTTCGCGTGCCACCCGCATGGGGAATTCCTTTTGCCTCAACGAGCAACCTAGTGCTGTCGGCAACGAAAGCGAGACCTGCCGCCAGTGCGCGAGGCGCGATTGCCGAGACACGCCCGCTTGTCTCTGCACGAACGGCCAGAAATGTTCCATGCGGCGCCGGAACTCGCCGGGCTCGTAATGGTTATCGGTCATCCGATTGGAGTGATCAAAAATGCCTGATAATGAAAACCGTCGCGAGACCGGCGCAACGAAGTACCCGGCTAGAACAGGTCCTGATCCTTCGGATGCGTTCTCTCAGGATGCGGCCGGCAACAAGAAACCCAAGAGTGGGGTCGGTCTGACGCGGCCAGTCAATGAGGTGGATGACAAGACGCACCAATCCGATGGCCAGAACGCCCCGGCGAGGCCGGGCGGCGGAAACACGGTCAAGCCATGAACGTTGCCAATCTTCAGCTTGAAGGGTTGATGATGGCGGTCGCGTCAATCAACAACCTGCTCGTTCACAAAGGTCTGCTGTCAATTGACGAGATCGATACCGCCCTGCGAAAGGCAGAGGCGTCCATGACAGGTGACGAGCGGACCTACGAAGACATGTCACCGGCCAACCGTGACGCGATCTGCTTCCCGATCCGGCTTCTGCAGATCGCAAACAACGCGCAAGGCGAACTGGACATCCCACCATTTTCAGAGCTTGCAAAAATGGTTGGGCAAACCAAGGAACCTTAACGTCAGCGGTGACGACACCTGTAGTCTCCGTGAAGGCCTCATTTGACGCCGATGCCACTCTGAAGCGGAAAAGCAGCATCGGCGTCGTCTCGGCTATGAACCGAACCAAATCTCACCCACTGCGTTGAGTCCCGGCGTTGCGTCATTAGTCGGGGCACTTCCATGAAAACGGGCGAGCTTTCAACCTACCGGGCCAAAAGGGATTTCGCGAAGACGAAAGAGCCCAGCGGCGAAAGCTCGATTGCGGGTTCGAACCGACTCCGGTTCGTCATCCAAAAACACGCGGCCACGCGGCTGCACTATGATCTTCGCCTCGAGCTTGGCGGGGTCTTCAAATCATGGGCTGTGACCAAAGGTCCATCACTGGATCCTCACGACAAACGACTTGCCGTGGAGGTTGAGGATCACCCGCTGGAGTACGGCGACTTCGAAGGCACGATTCCCAAAGGACAATATGGTGGCGGCACGGTGCAGTTGTGGGATCGCGGATATTGGGAACCGGAAGGCGCCATGTCTCCCGAAAAGGCGTTGGAAAAAGGCGACCTGAAATTCACGCTGCAGGGCAAGCGCCTGCATGGAAGTTTCGTCCTAGTGCGCATGAAGCATGACCGCAATGGCGGGAAGCGGACCAACTGGCTGCTGATCAAACACCGCGACAAATACGCGACAGAGGGCAATGGCGATGCGGTGCTGGCTCAGGATCGATCCGTCGCCTCGGGTCGGAGCATGGAGAGGATTGCAGCGGGGAAGGGGGCAGGTCCGAAGCCGTTCATGATGAAAGGTTCATCGTTGGCCGATGCGGATGCCGTTTGGGACAGCAAGCGCGGCCATGCCGACAAGCGCGCCGCCAGGTCGGCAAAGCCTGCTCCGCGGCCGAAGCGAGCCGCTGGTGCCTCAGCGGCGAAGATGCCCGACTTCATCCCACCACAGCTTTGCGCGACGCTCTCCCGGCCGCCGGCCGGGACGAACTGGGTTCACGAAATCAAGTTTGACGGTTATCGCGTCCAGTTGCGCGTGGAAGACAAGGACATCGCGCTTAGGACCCGCAAGGGTCTTGACTGGACGGAGAAATTTGGCGCCATCGCAAAGGAGGCCGCCAGTCTTCCCAACGTCATCATCGACGGCGAGATCGTAGCGCTTGGCGAGAACGGCGCGCCCGATTTTGCCGCACTGCAGGCAGCGCTGTCGGAGCGCCGGACGAAGGACCTGATCTACTTTGCCTTTGACCTGCTCTTCGCAAATAGCGTCGATCTGCGAAAGATGCCTCTCTCACAACGGAAGGAACGTCTGAGCGAGATGCTCGGCGAAGTCGATCGCGGCGAGCAAAATCTCATCCGCTATGTCGAGCACTTCAGCAATGGCGGCGACGCGGTGCTGCGTTCTGCCTGTCGCCTGTCGCTTGAGGGGATTGTCTCCAAAAAGGCCGATGCGACCTATGTTTCGGGGAGGACCGACACCTGGGCAAAATCGAAATGCCGCGCCGGGCATGAGGTGGTCATCGGCGGCTGGTCGACGACCAACGGCAAATTCCGGTCATTGCTCGTCGGCGTCAATCGCGGTGAACATTTCGCTTATATCGGCCGTGTGGGGACCGGATTCAGCGAGGCAAAGGTCAAGCAGCTGATGCGCAGGCTGCAGGAGATGAAAGCCGCGACGTCGCCGTTTACCGGCGATGGCGCACCGAAAAGGAATTCAACCGTCTTCTGGACGAAGCCGGAATTGGTCGCGGAAATCGAGTTCGCCGGCTGGACCGGGGGTGGCAATATCCGGCAGGCCGCCTTCAAAGGCCTGCGTGAAGACAAGCCCGCAAAAGACGTCGAGGCCGAGCGTCCAGCCGATCCTCAAGAGACGCCGATTGCCGACCCTGCCAAGGTGACTGGCAAGACAGGAAAAAGCCCGGTTGTCATGGGCGTCATCATTTCCAAGCCGGACAAGCCGCTTTGGCCGAATGCCGGCGACGGTCAGCCCGTCGACAAGCTCGATCTTGCAGAATATTTCGAGACCGTTGGCCCCTGGATGATCAGACATATCAAAGGTCGTCCCTGTTCACTCGTGCGTGCGCCGGATGGCTACGCCGGCGAGCAGTTTTTCCAGCGCCACGCAATGCCAGGCACATCCAATCTGCTGGAACTGGTAAAAGTCTTCGGCGACCACAAACCGTATCTGCAAATCGACCGCGTCGAGGGTCTGGCCGCGATCGCCCAGATAGGCGGCCTTGAGCTTCACCCCTGGAATTGCCAGCCGGGTCATCCCGAAATACCTGGCCGACTTGTCTTCGACCTTGACCCCGGTCCGGAAGTCCCTTTTGCGAAGGTGGTCGCGGCAGCCAAGGAAATGCGCGATCGTCTCGAAGATCTGGGCTTGGTGAGCTTCTGCAAAGCGACGGGCGGCAAAGGCTTGCATGTCGTGACGCCATTGACGGCCCAACGCAGCAAGACGACATGGGCCGAGGCCAAGGCCTTCGCAAAGGCCGTCTGCATGCAGATGGCGGCAGACAGCCCCGATCTCTACCTCGTCAACATGGCCAAGAAGCTGCGGACATCCCGGATTTTTCTCGACTATCTCAGGAATGATCGCATGGCGACAGCCGTCGCCCCTCTCTCCCCTCGCGCCAGGGAAGGCGCGACTGTATCCATGCCGCTGACATGGGGTCAGGTGAAGGCGGATCTCGATCCGACAAAATACACCGTTCGCACGGTCCCGGGCCACCTGGAAAAGACCGTCGCCTGGGCCGACTACGACGATGGCGAACGGTCGATCAGCAGTGCCATCAAACGGATTGGTTCAGCAAAGCTCGCCGCATGACGACTTCGGTTCGCGCAAGAACGCCATGACGGCTGCGGCTACCGCGTCGGCTGCTTCTTCGACCATATGATGTCCGCAATCGATCGGTTGGCCCTTTAGTTCGGTGGTCCAGGGTCGCCAAACATCGAGCACGTTGCCGTAGAGTGCCCCAAGATCATCGCGGGCGGACCAGAGCGCCAAGGTCGGGCACGCGACCCGGCGACCAGCTTTCCTGTCGTCGGCATCGTGCAATTGGTCGATGGCCAGACCTGCCCGATAGTCTTCAAGCATGCCGTGAACAACATTCGGATCGTGGATTGCGTCCTTGTAGTCGATATAGGCCTCAGCCCCCATGGACTCGGCTGAGCCGCCATACCATGCGTCAGGATCGGCCATGATTGCGCGTTCGGGCTTGTCCGGCTGTGCGAAAAGAACCAATGCCACCAGAGCTTCGCAAAGCGGGCGTCGCAGCGTTCGAGGGCTTTCAGGATAGGGACGCTGTCCATGACGATCAGATGGCTGATCGCCGACGGGTGATCCATGGCTGTTCGGAACGCTGTGTAGCTGCCGCGGTCATGGCCTGCGATGGCAAACCGGCGAAAGCCGAGATGTCCCATGAGAGCAATGCAGTCCCTGGCCTTGGCACGCTTGGAGGATCCAGCATGGTCCACGGCGTCCGCCGGTACCGAGGACTGGCCAAAGCCCCTCAGATCGGGGCAGACAACTGTGTGGTCGGCGGCGAGAAGTGGGGCTACCCGGTGCCAGGTAACGTGCGTCCGAGGATGGCCATGCAGCAAAAGAAGCGGCGGGCCTGAACCTCCATACCTGACTCGCAGTGAGGACTCGGGCAGATCCACGGTCTCTAGCTTGAATCCTTCAAACATCCGCTTCTTTGTCGTCAGACTGTGAAAACAAGTCCCGCATGTCCATCTTCAACCCACGCCGGTGAAATTGGTTTCGGGCATTTGTCCGTTTGGAGATCTCTCTCATTCCAATGGTTCGGCCGCCGTTCCGCCAGCCCTGGCGCTGGCTTGCAGGTACGAGGCCCGAGATCCAGCCTCCTGCCTCACCGGTCTCTGGGATTGCCCAGGGCGGGGTCGCGCGCCCGGGTGTAGCCCTCGACGCGAGGCAAACCGTCATCCATCCTGATAAACGGCAGCCGCATTTCCCAATAGGCCTGGGCTTGGGGATGGAACTTCTCGGGCGCGTCCATGAATCCGATCGAGATGTAGAACTCATTTGGCAAGCCTTCATCGGTGTACCCAATCGAGGTGCCACATTGCGAACAGAAGGAGCGCACGACGCCCCTGGTTTTCGAAAATGTTTTTGGTTTGGAGCCGAGCCAATCGACCTGATCTGGACGATAGCCAATCCAGATCGTCAGTGGGCTGCCGATCGCTCGTCGGCAGTCATCGTCGTGGTCGAAACAAATCCAAAAGGGATCGCCACTGAATTCAGCTGTGATGGCTCCGCAAAAGCAATGCCCTCGATCAATCCGGGCCGGTTTTCTGATCGTCGTTCGGGGTTTGTCGTCCATGGTAATCTTCCGGCCAGCGTGGTGGCGTAACGCCGCGGACGGCAAGCAGTTCCTTTGGACGTCACAGAGCCGCAGATGCGCGCAACCGGCGGGCTGCTGGTCAATATCATTTGAGGCAGATCAGGCCTTAATTTGTTGGGAACATTTTTTCAGGTCCGCACTTTGTTCGCCGTCTGACCAAAGGAGGCGACCTTGAAAACACGACGCGTCGACAGGGAAAAGATCGAGAGGGCGGATCGAGAAGCCAAGTTGCTGTTGGAAGCGGAGCGGCATGCCAGGGAAGCCAAGACGGCGCGGCTTAGAGAACAGCGACAGTTGTTGGAGGCATCGATAGCGCAGACCCCGCCCGCGCCCGTAGCCGCAAAGCAGCCGCCCCGCCAACGAAAGCCGACGCGCAAGGTAATCGAGGTGGACTGACGGTTTGGTCAGTTGGGGCTTTTGCCAAGGTGGGGAGTTGATATGACAGGGCAGGGGATCCGGCAGCATGAATACCAAAGCGGTAAGTCCGGCCGTCGCCAAAGCGGCTGCTCGGCGTGCTGGATCGGGGTCTCATCACCGGTGCGTCCGACGACGATCCTGCGAGAGCCGCTGAAAAAGGCGCCGAGCGGGCCGAGAATGTGATCCAGCGAGTCCGGCTGGACACTTACGTCGGGAACAATCGCACGCGCGGACCGTTCCCCAAGCGATCTTCACGCTCAGGATTTGCTCTTGTTGCAGCGACCGGATGAAATTTTCAACGAGGCCTCGCAAACGGTTGGTGATCCCCTTGAGCGCGACGCCTTAGGTGGGGAGGCTGAGCTAACTGGCGATCGCGCCATCCCGCGTCGTCTGGTTGTCGTCTCGAATAGACTGGGAAACATTCGCGATCCGTCCCAAGCCGGCGGACTGGCTGTAGGCATCGGGGATGCGTTGGCCGAGCGTGGAGGCCTGTGGCTGGGAGCAAGCGCCGAGTATCAGGACTACGCCGCGAGCGACGAACCGCTGATCCGCTTGGAACGCGTGGGAAAGATCGAGACGGCTGCGCTTACCCTGCCGTATGAGGAGTATTCGCTCTATTACAATGGCTATGCCAACAGCACGCTGTGGCCGCTTTTTCATTACCGACTCGACCTGGTGAACCACCGGGCAGAGTTTCTACACGCCTACCGGCAGATCAATGCGCGGTTCGCGAAGGCGCTCGCAGGACTGCTGTCGGGCAACGACGACCTGGTGTGGGTTCACGACTACCACCTTATCCCCTTGGCCGCCCAGTTGCGGCGGCTGGGAGTCCGGAATCGGATCGGTTTCTTTCTTCACATACCGTTCCCGCCGCCTGACTTGTTTGTAGCCACGCCCGACCATGAAGAACTCATCGATGATCTGCTTCAATATGACGTCGTGGGATTCCAGACCGAAACGGACGTGGGGAATTTCCGGCGCTCAGTGCAGGCGGCCAACTCCACTACTTTTGATATCAATGGTTCGGCTGAGATGAACGGCCGCACGGTGTTATCGAGGTGTTTTCCGATAGGCATCGACGTCGATTCAATCGCACGCATGGCCAATGAGGCGGCGGAGGATGTGCAGATCGATTCCATGCGCCGCCAGATTCTGGGCCTCAAGCAAATCATCGGCGTCGATCGGCTGGACTACTCCAAGGGTCTCCCCGGCCGCATGCAGGCTTTCGCGCGTCTTTTGGAAAGGCATCCGGAACAAGAGCGGGCGGCAACCTATTTGCAGATTGCGTCGCCGACGCGCGAGGAGGTCAGCGCCTATGCCGACATCCGGGCCCAGCTTGAGGCAACCGCCGGCGCGGTCAACGGAAGATACGCGGATTTGGCTTGGACCCCTATCCGCTACATCCACCGTGCCGTATCACGCTCTCGGCTTGCTGGCCTGTTGCGCGCTAGCCAGGTCGGATTGGTCACGCCCCTGCGTGACGGAATGAACCTCGTCGCCAAGGAATACATAGCCGCGCAGGACGAAGCCGATCCCGGAGTGCTGGTGTTGTCGCGTTTTGCAGGTGCGGCCGAAGAACTTGCCGAATCCTTGATCGTAAACCCGTATGCGGTCGACGAGGTTGCCGATGCGATCGCAAAAGCGCTCGCGATGCCGCTTGAGGAAAGAATTGCAAGGCATAGTGCACTGCTCAAGCGCATCACGCGCAATGACGCAGCAGAATGGCGGCGGTCATTTCTCGCCACGCTCGCGGGTGAGAACTAGCGCCTGGCATCGATGCCTGAACCCGTCCGTGTGTCACGCGTCCCACACGGTCATAGCCCGGCCATAACCCGGCTTGCCTAGCAGTTCGAAAGGCCTTGAAGCTGATCGTGTATCTTGTCCGTCCGCATCAGAACCTTTTCGCTCGTTTGACGGAAGCGCGATAGCCCGCCTCAATCGGTGGACTATCGAAGGTCCCAGGGAACACACCGCCGGTCCGGTCGTTTGGGCTCTGATAGGAGATCTGCGATGACAAGGAACCCCACGCGAAAGGACAGAGATCTCTCTGAACAAGAGGCAATCAAGTTGGCCGAAGCCACCGACGTGTCACCCGGGCAGGCCAAAGAGCTTGCAGCCGAGCACGGCAAAGCCGGCGCCAAGAAGGAAGCAAGAAATTACAAGGCGGAGGGCTGACTATGGCGGCCAGTGGATCCGCAAACGACAGAGACGCACGAGCCACCCTCTACGCACAAGGAGTAATGGAAGCCGAGCGCAATGCGCGGGAAGAGAAAACGGCGCGATTGCGCAAAGCCCGTTTGGCGCACGAGGCGATCAATCCGCCTGCACCCGAGCGGCAACCGACAGTGCCGAAAGCGCCAAAGCGGGCCGCCAAACCAGGCAGCCGAAAAGCTGGAGAAGATTAGCTTCAGCTTCTTCGGCTGTGCCGGCGGAACGCGTCGGGGAAGAGCAGACCGTGCGGTCGATCTGCACGATAAATTTGTATCTCATCGAATGACACAAAGGAGTCCAGTGATGACGGAGCATGTGTCCCGGAAGGAAGAACAGCGTGGCACCCGAAATGTACTCGGGTGGGGCGTCGTCATTGCGGCTGTTATCTTCGTCGCCCTGCTAGCCTTCTTTGTGTTCATACCCCTTTCAGGCGGATCGTGGCAGACATCGCCGGTAAAGCGCACCCCGGAACAGAACCAAGGCGGCAATGCCCCCGCCGAGACATCACCCGCGGCCGGCGTCAAAAAGAGCCCGCAAGAAAATACCGAGATGCCAGGGCAGCAATGATCGACCTCGGGCTGCGACCCAAGTCGGCCCTGATTTTCCAGGTCGTCTCATCGGCGCCATGATGGGATCAGGGCTTTCTGGGCGCAGAACGGCTGAGCTATTGAGACTGGGCTTTCGCCCACATCGAGCGCTGAAAGATTACCGCACCAGGGGTCTGGCGAACGAGGCGATGACGCCATCGTGGAACTCGAGGCAAATCAAGATGCCTAGCTGCAGGCCGTTCAGTTGGGGTTTTTCAGCTGCTTTGACAACAGCAGTTGCTGCTGCAGCTCAAGGGCGAGCTTCAACAGCCGTTCAGGTGTTTCCTCTTCCGCGATTTCGTCGAGCAGCGCTGCGAGTGCGTCGCCCTCAACAGGATCGCGGAATGAGTCAGGTTTGGTTTGCGGAGGTTTGGCCACGAGGATTTCTAGCAGGAATGCGGCCGTATTTGCAAGACGAAGCGAAGCACTCTTGGCGGAGGGTACTGGGGTGGGGGGCGGTCGACGGAGCGGTCTGCGGCAAACTGTCGGACAATCTTAATTCATAATGCCAGACCTGTCGTTGCGGAGCACCTCCTCCATGAGCGTATTGAGCCATTCGCTCAAGGGAAGGTCATGCCGCGTCGACAACCGCTCCTCCAGCGCCGCCTTCAATGTCCGTTCGACGAGGCGATCGGCCGCCTGTGGGTCGCCCAGCAGCAGCCGCGCGGACAGCCTCAGTTTTGGAAGAGCGCGGAAAACGTTGTCTTCGCCAAGCGCTGTTGATTGCGCGGCGAGGATCCCGGCAACCGTCCTGAACCCGGCCGGCTTGGAGAGGTTTTGGGTGTACCGGAACCGCTCCGGCAGGGTGATCTGATCGTTTCCGGAGAAGAATACGAACGGGATGCCTCTGTCCGTCAGCTCATCGGCGAGGGGAAAAACAGTCTCACCGTTGAGGTCGATGTCCAGCACCGCCCCATCCGCTGAATCGATATATCGTCGAGCCCGGCTGACTGACGACACCGGCCCCAAAACGGTCGCCCCACAATCGCTGAAATAGGAGGCAAGTTCGCTTGCCAGCAAGAATTCGTCCTCGACGAGCAGAATTCGCATGCCTAATAACATAGCAGCCCTCCGGGCCTTAAACGGCGATCGCGTCCATCGGTTCCGTGGCTATCGGCGGTGCGGGATGGGAATTCGACCAGGAACGGTTTACACATTGGGATCGAAATCAGCGCTGCCGCGTTGCATTTCACTGAAGCAGGACAATTGATGCAAAAGCTGCCGAGGTTCCCCATAGTCGGTATCGGCGCCTCTGCGGGCGGCATTGCCGCCATGGAGGGATTTTTTCGCGGGATGCCGTCTTCGAGCGGGATGGCGTTCGTGATCGTCACGCATCTCAGCCCGGAACGGGAAAGTCTGCTGCACGAAGTGATTGCGCTTTACACCGGAATTCCGGTTCGTGTCGCTGAAGATGCAATGGATATCCATCCTGACACCGTCTACGTGATGCCGCACAACGCGATCCTCACCATTGAAAATTCCAGCCTAAAGCTGCGCCAACCGAATTCGGTGTCCAGGGAGCGCAAGCCCATCGATATCTTTTTCAGCGCGCTGGCCGAGGATCAGGGCGAATACGCCGTCGGCGTCGTCCTGTCGGGCGGCGATTCCGACGGTACGTTGGGCATCAAGGCAATCAAGGAGCATGGCGGCCTGACGCTGGCGCAACTCTCCGACGAGTCGGGTCCGAGCAATCCCGACATGCCGCGCAGCGCGATCAGTTCCGGTCTGATCGATATCGCCATCCCAGCCGATGAGATGGGTGCGAAACTCATGGAATTTGCCCACAGCTTTGAACTGCTCGACGAGCTTGAAGCTGACGATGGCAAGGCCAGTGCTTTGAAACTCCGCAAGGGCCAGGAGGAAATCTACGCGATCCTGCGCAGCCATTCGGGACATGATTTCTCGGGCTACAAGGCCAAGACGTTCTTGCGTCGCGTCAGGCGACGCATGCAAATAACACAGAACACCGCGATCGATGCCTATATAGAGTTGCTTCGTTCAAATGCGGAGGAAGTGCGGTCGCTGTTTCGCGACCTGCTGATCAACGTGACAAATTTCTTCCGCGACACGGACGCTTTCAAGACCCTGGAAGAAACCGTCATCCCCAAACTTTTCGAAGGCAAGGACGCCAACGATACGATCCGCGTCTGGGTGCCCGGCTGCGCAACCGGCGAGGAAGTCTTCTCGATCGGAATGCTGATGCGCGAGCATATGGATACACTTTCGGCTGTGCCGCGCATCCAGATTTTCGCCACGGACATCGATGACGCGGCGCTGGGCATCGCACGTTCGGCGCGCTATCCGGAGTCATTGCTTGCGGGCGTTTCGCCTGGACGTCGCGAACGCTTCTTCAGCAATGACGGCACAAGTTTCATCTTGAGCAAGAGCGTACGTGATCTCTGCATCTTCTCGGCGCACAGCGTCATCCGCGATCCACCCTTCTCGCGCATGGACATGGTGTCGTGCCGGAACCTCCTGATCTATTTCGGCCCCGATGTGCAAAAGCAGGTTATTCCGACCTTCCACTATTCGCTGAAGCCCGGCGGCTATCTGTTCCTTGGCACCTCCGAAAGCATAAGCCAGCATGCCGACCTGTTTGCACCGGTCGACAAGAAACAACGGATCTTCAAGGCACGAGAACATTCGGCGCCGCCGCGGCTGCCGATCTTGTTGAATGCTGCGCCTGCAACCAACTTTTCCAGCGCCAATGACACACATGCCCGCCGCGGCTTGTCTTATTCCCTAAGGCAAACCGTTGAAGCGCAGGTTCTCGAACGCTTCGCTCCGGCTCACGTCGTCGTCAATGGTGATGGAGATGTCGTCTATTACTCGGTCCGAACCGGCAAATATCTCGAGCCGCCGCAAGGGGTGCCGAGCAGACAATTGCTCACAATGGCACGCAGCGGCCTGCGTCTGGAATTGCGCGGCGCTTTGCGGGAAGCCGCCGAGGGCCGGCGCACGGTTGTGCGCGAAGCGATAGCCATTGAAGAAGATGAAGATCGTGTCCAATTCGTCACATTGACGATCGAGCCCTTGACTGATCGCGGCAGCGGCGAGCCGCTGTTTCTCGTCCTGTTCGAGCCGGTGGGCCAGCCGCAGCCGCGGCTGGAGGCTCTAAAGGTTCGACAGCCGGTGGCATCTGGGATTGCTGATTTCGAACGCGAGCTCCGCGATACGCGCGAGCGCCTGCAATCGACGATCGAAGAATATGAGACCGCGTTGGAGGAGTTGAAATCTTCCAATGAGGAACTCGTCTCGGTCAACGAAGAGGCCCAGTCCTCCAATGAGGAGCTCGAGGCCTCCAAGGAAGAAATGCAGTCCCTCAATGAGGAATTGAACACCATCAATGCCGAACTGGTTTCCAAGATCGAGGATCTCGATCGTGCCAACAGCGATCTGAAGAACCTGTTCGAGAGCACACAGATCGCGACTGTTTTTCTCGATACCAAGCTGGTTATCCGCAGCTTCACGCCGGCGGCGTCTTCGTTCTTCAACTTGCTGCCGACCGACATCGGAAGACCGCTGACCGATCTTGCCAGCCGGCTCGATTATCCGCACCTGCGCGACCATATTGCCCAGGTTTTCAGGGCCGGCGAGATGATCGAGCACCAGCTGCCGCGCGATAGCAACGGCATCCACTATCTCGTGCGGCTGATCCCCTACCGCGACAGCGCGCGGAAAATCCAGGGCGTGGTGGTGACCTTTGTCGATGTGACGACCATGGCTGAAGCCGAAGCCCACCAGCGGGTATTGATCTCGGAACTCAACCATCGGGTCAAGAACATGCTGGCTGTTACGGTCAGCATTGCCAGTCAGACCCTGAAAAATGCTCCCTCTTCGGAGGCTTTCGCCGAAGCGCTCATCGGTCGCCTGCGCGCCATGGCGCGGGCCTACGGAGTGCTCTCGCGCGAAAGCTGGAAAGAGGTCTCGGTCGAGGAAATCGTGCGGCAGGAAGTCGAGCCGTTCGGGCTGGAACGCATCAACACCACAGGCGAGGACATTCGGCTCAAGCCTCAGCAGGGCCTGTCGCTTGGCATGGTGATCCATGAACTTGCCACGAATGCTGGAAAATATGGCGCCTTGTCCGTGCCAAACGGCGTGGTGTCCGTGACTTGGTCGGCGTCGGATCACGGTTTTCAGCTTGAATGGTTAGAAAGCGGCGGTCCCGCTGTCAGTCCGCCTGAGAAGACGGGATTTGGTCTTTCGCTGGTGAAGGGCGAAATTGAGTATCGGCTTGGCGGAAATTTTGAAACATCTTTCGGTTCCGATGGTTTGAGCTTGCGGATTGAGTTTCCGTTTGATCATCGGGAGAGCGAAACGTGACTGCATCTCGTATCCTTATCGTCGAAGATGAATGGCTGGTCGCGGAGGAGCACCGCGCAATTCTGGAAGAGGCCGGCTTCGCCATCGCCGGGCCAGTGCCGTCCGTTGCTCGCGCGAAAAAGCTGATCGAGAGTGAAGTCATATCTGCCGCGGTCCTGGACATTGGTCTCGGCGGCGAGACCAGCGCTGCCCTTGTCCCTCTTCTAGCGCAACGCGGAATTCCGTTTGTTTTCGTCAGTGGGTACACGGCATCCGACATCCCGCAAGATTTGCGTCATCACAAGATGCTGTCAAAACCCGTGTGGGCTGCTGCGCTGGTCGAGGCCGTGCGAAATATGCTCGGTGTTCAACCGACAGCTTTGGCAAGACACCAGGACAGCGGAACGGTGCCAACCCAACGAGAAGCCCGGTAACTGCACAAAGACACTGGTTTTCATCAGATATGCGACGACATTCGGGTCCAGGCCCGAGACGGCGTCGCCGGCAAGTGCCTGCGATCCGGCCGGCACGATTGGCATGCTCCCGGTCTGGCGTACTCCAGCGCTGGGCGAAACTTCGCCACGGCGCGACGATTGGTCAGGTCGATGAGCCTATCAAACGACGGGCAGTTCGCCCTCGGTTTGCCTCGCGTCGAATAGGACGCCAAGGCCGTAAGTGACGGCGCCAGCGGCTATCATCTCTGCCAACGCTGCGCTTGACACCGGGCAATGCGGCATGACCGCCTTGATCGCGAGTTCGGCATTCGCGATCGACACGAAATCGTGCCGTCGCTTACGGGTCTCCAGATATTGTTCGATCAACATCTGCAGTCGCCTTCTTTCTATTTCATCGCCAGCCATTGGTTCCTCCTGTAGACAGTCTGAAAGCCCACCACGCCTAAGGAGCGGTGGGCCTGGCGGCCCTTTTTGAGGACCGTTGACTCGAGTGAGGCGGGCAGCGTTGCTGACCAGGATGTCGAGACCGCCGAGGGGCGTTGCTGCTTCATCGACCAGCTTTCTGCAAAAGGCCTAATTGCGGATATCGCCGGCAAGCCTTTTGACCTGCCGCTTTTATTAGGTCCACCAGTTCGTCGGCGTCTTCCTGTTCTTCGGGGAGATAGCCGAAAGCGACGTCCGCACGCTCGCGCGCGAATGCAATCGCCGCCGCACGACCAATTCCGGAATCGCCGCCGGTTATCAGCGCTTTGCGACCGGCAAGCCTGCCTGATCCCTTGTAGGTTGTTTCGCCGTGATCCGGGCGCGGCACCATCTTGGTGGCCAAACCCGGCCACTTCTGTTCCTGTGCCTTGAACGGCGGCTGGGGATATTGCGTCACCGGATTCTGTTTGAGCATCGGGCTCGCAGGGCCTGCTTTAGCAGGCAATGTTCCCGTATCGGCTGACGCCGTGGAAGCATAAGCGACGAGAATTCCTCCCGCCATGCTTCCGACGACAAGTCTACGCGCTGCGTCTGGTACATTGTCATGCTGGTCGTGGTTCATCATGGGCTCGCTTTGACGGCAGGTGACCGTTACGGAAGTGGCACCTAACCGGCCGTCGACGCGAATGTTCCCTTGTGATTGCAGTGAGTGTCGGTCGCCTTGCCCGTCTTTGCTGTGAGGCCGCGTCACGACTTTGATGCAGCCATCCTGCTTGTCGCGGAACGTCTTGTAGAGATCCGGCCCTGCTTTCAGATCGGCCCGGTGGGTAATAACAAGGAGGGATCGATTGCGCCGCTCTGGACCATGGCCAAAAGAGGTTCGAGGCAGCGTTGCGTATGCGTCTGGCCCATCCGGAAAGCCGGTCTCTTATTCATCGCCGCGCCAGACGGGATGTGATCGACCAGGCCAACACAGACGCCGTGGGGACCGAGATGGTGCCGTCCTTGCGGCAGCGATTGACTGCGTCGCGCAGCACATGCGGTCTCTGCGAATGCCAGCCCGTTTGATGGCGCGAAATATCAGCTCAGTCGCTGGACGCCGACCCCGGCTCGGCCATCCTACGGTGCTGTTCGGCCAAAGTGCCTGCCGGCGTGACATGCGCGGCGGCGACCTGCAGCTTGTTTTTCCAACCGCTGACGACCTGTTCATCACCGGCCATCATCGCCTCGTAACCCGTCTTGGCGACATCGGCCGGATTGTCCTTTTCATCGGAGCCGACCTTGGTATCCATCATTTCAGCGCGCTCGAAGAATCGCGTCTGCGTGGGGCCAGGCATCAGCACGGTGACCGTCACGCCGCTATCTTTCAGCTCATGGCGGAGCGCGATCGAGAAGGAATCGATGAACGCCTTCGTGCCGTTGTAGACGGCCTGGAATGTTCCGGGCATGAAGCCGGCGATCGACCCGGTGAACAGGATGCGTCCGCGACCTCGCCGGGCCATCTTGGCGCCGAGTTCATGCGCCAGATAGACCGTTCCGGTGACATTGGTGTCGATGATCCGGCGGACTTTTCGCCAGTCCTGGTCGACGAAGCCGTTGCCGAGCCCGCGTCCCGCATTGAGAAACAACAGGTCGATATCGCGATCGCCGATCTGGGAGATCAACCGATCGGCGCCCTCGACGGTCGCCAGATCGGCCTCAATGGCTTCGACCGTTACATTGTGGGTTTCAAGTGCCTCTGCCGCCTGCCGGATAGCCGGCTCGTCGGCGGCGATGATCAGGTCGTAACCGTCTTTAGCGCACAGCTTTGCGAGTTCCCTTCCGATGCCACTCGAGGCGCCGGTCACCACAGCGAGTTTGGCGTCCGTCATCATATCCTCCATCTTCGTGCCATCGGAACCACGAGTGGGCACAATTGTTCCGCGGCGTTTGGGCTGGATTGATCGTGCGCTGTCATGACGGTCAGGCGACGGTCGTCGTCGCGGTCCTCGCGCGCATTCATGGATGGGCCGTTGCGACAAAAACCGTTCTACGCCATGAGAACTCGCGATGGCCTACCTTCAAAAGGCCCCCAAACGCATGGATTAAGTACTCAGAACGGATCAGTTGAAGTTGGAACAAGTGGCCCGGTTGGAAGTTCGAACCGTGCAGCGTTGTTGCCCTCCCATGTTGATGCTGCGCGATCGGGTCATCCCCTCGGCCCGATCTGCCCGCGCTTCTCCGCGCCAAAGAGAAGCGCGGGCCCCCCTCTTTTAACGGCTGTCCGGGATGGAGCGTTTTGTTACGTTGGACTAGCCGACCTCACAGGCTCGTCGTCGGTTTCGTTTGACGAGCTCTCCGAGCGCTCTAGATCATTGATGCCGGACGCAGTTGGTTCGGGCCGGGGAGGAAATCCGCGTGGCGCATCCAACGCGCGCTGTACCCCATAACGACCGTCATTTTCCGGTTGGCTGGCTGTGCTTGCTGCTGATTCTAGCCGGGTTGGCCGGATGCTCGTCTTCCAATCAGGTGGCGCAGCAATCACGAACCGCGGCCTCCGCGGCACAGACCGTATCGATGGTGCTGGATGCCTGGGTGGAGGGAGCGGCACCGTCCCCCTATGCCACGGCCGCACTGCACTCGGTCGGAAAAACGCTGGCCGATGTCGAGGCGCAAATTCGATCGGCCGAGACCCCTGAACCAGCCGGGCGAGCAGGACTGACGGCAGCAGTCAACAGTTTGTCGGTGGCGGTGGCGCATGCCGAGGCGGGATTGCGGGTGGACAATCGCACTGAGGTGAAAAGCGCACAACAGGATCTTCGGGCGGCCATGCGCTCGCTCGCCGCCGCTTACACCAGCGCTTTCGGACCAAAGCCGTGAAGAAGCTTCTGGAAATATCGCTTGGCGTCGTCACCAGTGTCGGAGGTTTCCTCGAAGTCGGGTCGATGGCTACGGCGGCGCAGGCGGGTGCCGCCTTCGGATTCCAGCTAATCTGGGCCATAGTTCTCGGCACCATATGCATCATCTTTTTGGTTGAAATGGCCGGTCGGTTCGCCGCGATGAGCCATCACACGATCTCAGAGGGCATTCGTGAAAGATTTGGGTTCAACGTCTTCCTATGGCCGTTGCTAGTCGTCCTTCTCGTCAATTTCATGGTGCTGTCCGCTGAGATCGGCGGTGTGGCCATCGCACTCGAACTTGCCACCGGCATAGGCTTCCAGTGGTGGGCACTGCCGGTGGCGTTGCTGGCATGGCTGCTGCTGTGGAAAGGCACGTTTGGCTTTATCGAGAAAGGCGTTTCGGTCCTCGGCCTCGTGACGCTGTGCTTCGTGGTTGGTGCGGTGATGTTAAAGCCCGACTGGACAGCGGTCGCTGGCAGCGCCGTGCCTTCGCTGCCGGCTCACGATGCCATCAATTACTGGTTCATGGCGGCCAGCATTCTCGGCGCGTCAATATCGCCTTATCTTTTCATGTTCTATTCCTCGGGAGCTATCGAGGACAAATGGGATGAAAGCCACCTTGGGGCCAATCGTGCCATCGCCGGGCTGGGCATGACCTTCGGTGGGACCATTTCGATCGGCGTGTTGATCGTCGCTGCTCTCGTTCTCGCGACGCGCGGCATCGACCAGGTGGACGACTATCACCAACTGCCGTTGATGCTGATCCCTATATTCGGCTTCTGGGGGTTCGTTCTATTCGTTGCCTCGCTCGCCATTGCCTGTTTCGGCGCCGCACTCGAAGTCGGGTTGCAACAGGCATATCTGGTGGCACAGGGCTTTGGCTGGACCTGGGGCGAGGATCGCAAGCCGCGCGATGATCCGGGCTTCAGTGCCGTCTATACGGCATCATTGTTTTTGGCCGCCATTCCGATCATGCTTGGCCTCGACCCACTGAGGCTGACCATCTTTTCCATGGCGGTAACGGCGGCGAGCCTTCCGCTGACGGTAGTTCCATTTCTCTTCCTGCTGAATGACGAACGCTATGTCGGCGAACATCGCAACGGCATCATTTCGAATGCCGCCGTTGTCTTCATTATCGCGCTTGCCTTCGTGCTCGCCGTGGTGACGATTCCGCTGCAGATATTCGGAGGCACATGATGGAATTGATGCGTGATCTCCTGGACAAGCAGGTGTTCGACCGCCGGCGGGTCAAGATCGGCAAGGTCGACGGAGTGGTGGCCGAGTTGCGGCGGGGCAAACCACCAAGGATTGTCGCGATAGAACTCGGCTCCATCACTTTGGCGCGCCGCCTTGGCGCGCGGCCCGGGGAATGGATGGCGCAACTGGCGACGAGGGTGGGTGGCAAACGCCACGCCGAGCCACACAGGATTGCGTGGAAAAAGGTGCAGGACAACGGGCTCGACATCGAATGTGACATCGAGGTGGGCGAGACGTCGATTTTCGCCTGGCAGGACTGGTTGCGCGATCATGTCATCGGGCGCATCCCAGGAGCGTGATGATGAGGACAGTCAACCTCGAACATCTTGCCGGGCGACGCGTGCTCTCGCAGCGTGGAAAGAGCATCGGTCACATCGAAGAGATTCTCGCCGAACAGCGTGGCGACGAGCTCGTCGTTACTGAATTCCACGTTGGCATCTACGCCGCGTTCGAGCGTCTGTCGGCTTCGACCATCGGCATCGCGATGCTCGACCTCTTTCGGCTGCGCCGCCGCGACGGCCTGTACCGCATTCCCTGGGATAAACTCGATATCTCCGATCCGGCGCGACCGCGGCTGCTATGCCCGATGACCGAGCTTCCTGGATGGAAAGGGCAAAAGGACCTTCGGGAGTAGATGGCTACGGCTCGGGAGGGCTAAGGCGCCGGCATTTTGCCGGCGAACAGCCGTTCGTGCAGATGGCGCCTCCGCAAAGATTACTGCAGGTTCTTGCGAAGGAAGATGCGGGCATGTCCTGGAATAACGAATTCGACTTTGCCGAATTCCTCAAACCCATGAAGCCGGTAGAATTGAGGCGCCTGGAAACTGCTCGTCTCGACGACGGCTCTCTTGCATCCGCGCCTAATGGCTTCCTCCTCAATCGCCATAAGAAGCTGTGATCCATAGGATCGGCCACGCAATTTTTCAGGCAAGAAGAACATGTCGAGAAACAGGAGCCCCAGTTCCGTTCTGCCCCAAATTCCACCCCAGATCTTTCCCGAGGGGTCGGTAAGCTCCGCGCCGATCACTGCCCGGTCATCGATTCCGGTTTGTTCGATGTTGTGTCGATAGAGCGCAGCGGCCGCCTGCGTTCGTGCATCCCCGTTGTGAGCCAGAGCGATTGTAAATCCTTCGGATCGAGCCGGCATGCGTTCTGCTCCTGCGTCGGAATGGTCTTGAGATTCAACCGTCAGACTAACATCAAGGCGGCCGGTTCGCTCGCAGCTCTGATCGCCGCTTCTGTTGTAACCCGTATTGCCCACATTCCGCATCGCGATCCGCGTCGGATGCATGCAGCCGCGCCCAACATATCGCTTTGGTGTTGAACAAAGCCCATCCTGCCTTGTCAGGTCTCATCACAATTCGTGCGCCGGCAAGAGTATCCACCTCGACGAAGGCTGCTGCGGATCACAATCCATTACGCCGGGAACAATGAGAAAAACCTGTCGTTGGGAAAGCGATCGCAATTCGGCGATTCAAACACGGAGACTCCAATGTTGAAGAAAATTCTAGCCGCGTCGGTGCTAACTATTGCCTTGGCCGGTTCCGCCTTGGCGCAGACAAATGGAACGGGTGCTGGCGGAACGGCTGGCACGGGTAATGGAACTGGTACTGGAACTGTTGGCAGCGGCGGCGCCGCTGGCAATGGCACTGGCAGCGGGAATGCGGCCGTGCCAACCGATCCGAATTCCACAAACTCGACTACAAAATCGAACGGCATGACCGACCGTTGCAAGGACGCCGCAGGCAATGACATCGATAACAACACTGCAAGTGGCGCAACGACCTCGACCGTGCAAAATTGCAACAAGTAGCCGATGGACCTAGCGGCTTCGGCCGCCCGAAGGCCCGCCATCAAGACAATGGCGGGCCTCCGAATACGTGCCTCGCATGCTGCCTGGATACATAGGAGCACATGTGTCCAAAGAGACCCGGCGGGCCAAACTCGATCGCTTAGCAGCCTCGATTCCGAAGCACGAATTCGAATTCCTAATGAAGATTGCAAAGCTAAGCCGTCATGACCTACTTGGCCTGATCGCTAAACACGATGGCGGCAGGGACAAGGTCTATAGGGACCTTGCGGCCCACTTGGCAGCAACTGAGGCCGCCCCGGAGCCCGTACATGAGGCGGCAGCTGACGACGGCCAAACAGCTGGAGCATCTCCAGCCACGAACTCGCCCGCCGGCAAGTGGCGGCGAAGATCATTTCGGTGCCAGCCCTGACGCTCCACGGAAGCGACGACCGTGTCGTCCTTCCAAAGTCTTCGAATGGGTTGGACGAGCATTTTACCGCGCCTTACTGACGAGTACTGCTGGATACGGCAGGCGGTAGGCGCTTTAAGGCCGGCTGCCATTCAGCTTCATCGGACATGCCGGAACCTGAAGCGCCGCCGCGCATTTCGTCTCCAGGCATCTTGCGGTAATCGCCAGGGAGAAATTCAGATGCAAACTTCAGGCGCAACTTCACAGCAAAACCTTGGCCGATTGGCCATAGAACCGTTTTCCGGCACGGTGACGGTGCGGTTTTCCGACGCCATCGTCGCAGCTACGGAGCGGGCGAAGGTCCTGCGTGAAGACGGGCACGAGCCCGTTTTCTATATCCCCTTCGAGGACATCTATTTCGATCTTTTCGAAAAGACCGACACCACCACCCGGTGCCCGCTCAAAGGCACCGCAAGCTACTGGCGTGTCCACGCCGTCGGCAGTTCTTCCGATGATTTCATGTGGGCCTACGAAACGCCCGATGCGGCTGCTCTGGCTATTGCAGGTCACGGCGCTTTCGATCCGGAAAAGGCCCGTATCGATGTCGACCCTGCCGAGGACAAGCGACACACGCCACATATCGTCGAATAGGTTTCATCAGGCAGAGTCAATCACGGTAACGACAGGCGCGATGAGCATTTTCTACCAGGCGGCAAAGATTGCGGAGGAGGTTCACGCGTCGCAGCGCGATAAGACCGGGCGGCCCTACATCGAGCATTGCCGCCGTGTCGTCGACGCTGTCGAGACAATCGATCAGAAGACTGTTGCCTACCTTCATGACGTTCTGGAGAAAGGCGAGGGCTGGACCCGCGCCAAGCTCGAAGAAGCAGGCTTCGGACCGACAATTACCGCGGCGGTCGATGCCATGTCGCGCAGGCCGGATGAGGAGTATTTCGCCTTTGTCCGGCGGGCTGCGTCGAACCCAGTGGCGCTCCCCGTAAAACGCGCCGATCTGGAGGACAACATCTGGCAGTCGAGGCAGGTCGGAGCGTCGGCGGCCAAATATGAAGAGGGCCTTCGCATACTTGACCAAGAGTTCTCCCGACAATAGTGCGCGCCCGGCGCTGGCATTGCATCTGCCGAGGCAGCCATCGCCTGCGAGAGCTTGCGGCGCACAGCACGTTTCGGCTCTCCTGGCCGTCAGTTTTTCCGCGCCGGCGTGCGCCTGAGGGTCCTCGCCTGGACCATGGAACGTGTGTTCGGGTCAAAGCTCCTCCGGAGATGGACCGCAGCGTCCCGAAAAGGAGTAACGGCCGGCTCGGAATCAGGAACTCCTCCGGCACCGGTGCGTTGACCAGCAAGCCGGGACGAGTTCCCGGCCTCCGCGGGTGGCGGGCGAGCCGCCGCCGGACCCGAACTTCTGCACAATGAAAGGTAAGGCCATGGGCTTCTTTTCGAAGGACATCAAGACACTCGACGATCTCTTCGTGCACACGCTGCGCGACATCTATTACGCCGAAAAGCAGATCGAGAAAGCGCTGCCGAAGATGATCGGCAAGGCAACCGATCCGCAATTGAAGGCCGGATTCGAAAAACACCTCGAGCAGACCAAAGGCCATATCGAGCGCGTCGAACAGGTGTTCGAATTGCACGGCGTCAAGGCCAAGGAGGTCAACTGCCCGGCGATAGACGGCATTCTGGAGGAAGCCGACGATGTGAGCGGCGACGTCGACGACAAGGAGGTTCTAGACGCGGCGCTGATAGCGTCGGCGCAGGCGGTCGAACACTATGAGATGACCAGATATGGCACGCTCATCGCCTGGGCCAAGCAGCTTGGCCGCAGTGACTGCGCCAACGTATTGGCCAAGAACCTGAAAGAAGAGCAGGCGACCGATCGCAAGCTCACCGAAATGGCGGAAAGCAAGATCAACATGCAGGCTGCCGAGTAGACCGTCCCAGGTCATGATGAGATTGGTTGAAATCTCATCATGACCTAACGCTGTTGGAGCATGATTTTTTCCAAAGCCGGCACCAATGCTGCGTTGAGTCGATCTCCATCGTTGTCCACGGAACTTTCATGACGGGCGAATCTGCCATGACTCGCGATCTGCCGACGAGTGTAAAATCGTCTTTCGGCGTTGCGTTGAGCACGGCGCCGATGGAAGCAAAGGCTGCCGACACGTTGCCGGCCGATGCTGGCCGGTGGCAATACGAACCCAAATGGGACGGGTTCCGCTGCCTGGCCTTTAAAGCCGGCGCGGCCGTGGAGTTGCGTGCAAAATCCGGCAAGCCGTTAGGGCGGTATTTCCCGGAAGTCGTCGCGATGTTGCATGAACTGAAAACAAAAGAGTTCGTGGTCGATGGTGAGATCGTCATCGAAATTGCAGGCTCTCTTTCTTTCGACGCCTTGCAGATGCGGCTGCATCCGGCGGAAAGCAGGATCCGGAAACTGTCGGTCGCGACGCCGGCAAAGCTGATCCTCTTTGACATGTTGGCGACCTCCGAGGGCGCCTTGATGCAACAGCCGCTCTCGGTTCGGCGCGCTGCACTCGAACTGTTCGTAAAGTCGGCCCGGCGAAAGGATCTCGAACTGTCTCGGGCAACGCTTGATTTGGCGGCGGCAGGCAGATGGCTTGGCCAATCCGGACAAGGTTCGACCGACGGGGTCGTTGCCAAGCTTCTCGATGACGAATATCGGCCCGGCGAGCGCGCCATGGTCAAAGTCAAGCGCCTGCGCACGGCCGATTGTGTCGTCGGAGGGTTCCGCTACCTGGCGAAGTCGCGTGAAGTTGGCTCCCTGTTGCTCGGTCTGTACAATGACCAGGGGCAACTCGACCATGTCGGGTTCACTTCGACGATCGCCCGGGAGGACAGGGCCAAGCTTACGCGACAACTTGAAGCTTTGCGATCGGCTCCTGGCTTCACGGGAAAAGCGCCGGGCGGTCCCAGTCGGTGGAGCACGGAAAGAAGCGGACAATGGGAGCCATTGCGGCCCGAACTGGTGGCGGAGGTGCGGTTCGATCATGTCACCGGGGATCGTTTCCGTCATGGCACCAAATTTCTGCGATGGCGTCCTGACAAAAGCCCGAAGCAATGCACGTTCGAACAGATACTTGGAAAATGAGGCTTGGCGAAGCGTCGGCAGGTCCACACTATGGAGACCAAATCCGTCAAGCATTCGGCGTAGCCAAATCCAGTCGCATTTCACTGGCGATCTTGAACCCGGCGGCGAGATAAACGCCTTTGCAGGAGGATGCCGGACCAAACCCGTTGTTCAGTCTGTCACTACGCCTCGCTTTGGCGGATCACGGTTCTCGTCCGGATTAGGAACTGGCACTTCGTCGGGAAGAAGATCCGGCTCAGGCTCGCGTATGTCCGGCGTCCACGTCGGCGCATCCACTGGCGGCTCTTCGGTTGGCTCTGGTTTGGGGGGCACATCTATTCTCCGGGTTTCGCTTGGGCGTGGGGTTCGGCCCGCCACAGGTCGCGCGTCGCCGCGTCTGGAGGCGAAAGGGTCTTTTCACACCCCATGTATTTTTACCGATGGCCAGCGGTCCTGGGGCTTGTCGGCGCCCGATCAGAGTCCTGCGTTCCGGCTCCTTTGAGCGCAATGTTGGCATCCGCTGCCTCTGACTCTTTGAGGACTGCCCTGTCGACGTTCTTGATCTCGGCATACGGCATCGTCCTTGGTGGCCAACGGGCAACCGCGAGAATTGTTCCGAGCGATTTAGGGGCGGCTGGGGCTGCTGTGCGGACCTTCTGGCTAGGCAGTTATCAACTATGCTGTCTTGCGTTTCGGTGAGGCTCTCTTTGTGGATCTCGCCAGCCCTTCCTGTTTGAGGCTCTTCTTCAGCACCTCAGCGAGGTTGATGACATTCTCCTGTGGCCTTGGTGCGGGCTTCGGCAGCTTCTTGCCTTTGCGCTTTGCATCGATCATGGCGATCAGCGCGTCTTCATAGGTGTCTTCAAATTTCGAGGGATCGAAGGTCGTCACTTTTTTGTCAATAAGCATGCCGGCGATTTCGAGCAGATCGGGGTCGTATTTCTGCTTGGCCAATCCATCGAACACAGTGCTTTCCGAAACCATTTCGTTGTGGTTGCGAAGCTCGGTCATCACCATCCCCTTGCCATAGGGCTGAATCAGCACTTCGCGGCCGCGCTGGTAGAGCACCACGCAGGATCGAGCGGCCACGCCCTTGTTCTTCATGGCATCGCGGATCACTCCGTATGCTTCGATTGCGGCGCCGTCGGCCGGGATCAGATAGTAGGGCTTCTCGAGATAGCGCGTATCGATATCGTCAATCGATACGAATTCGCCGACTTCGAGCGTGTGCTTCGACGTCAGCTTCAACGCCTTTATGTCGTCAGGTTCGATCTGGAGAAATTCATCCTTTTCGATCTCGAAACCCTTCACCTGATCCGCTGCATCCACCAGCTTTCCGGTCTCCTCGTCGGCGTAGACGCTCCTGACCGGCAGACCGTCCTTGCGGTTCAAAATCTTGAAATGGATCTTGGATGCTTCGCTGGTTGCGCCGACAATCTTCACGCCGCAAGTAACCGAACCAACCTTCAAGAAGCCCTTCCAGGCAGCACGTGGCGCGGCCATTTTGCGCTTATCCCGTTTCCAGCTAGGGCAACGCGTTTCCGTTCGAATTGTTCCTGCGGCGGGGGCTCGGTGCACCGTGAATGTCCGGTGGGGAAGTCCTGTCAGTCTCGACAGCCGGGCCGACGCCCTGCATCCGCAGGAACCGAACCGCACCATGAACATTGTCAGACACAGGCAGGAGAGTGTCATGCAAGTCGTTCGGACCGAAGTGGTGAATGCCAGGGCGCCAGACGGGCAGTCGGTTCGCCGGGTGATATTTTGCGGCGAGGGCGGCGACTGCGTTACGGTGGACATGGCAAACGTCGGGATACAAGCTGAAGATGACGTGCTTGCCCGCGCAAAGGCAATCCTGGTCCAGACAGCGACCTTTGATCTCGCAGCCAATGAATATGACGCGAGCAGCAACGGCAATTTCGACCAGGTCGAGATAACCTCTGCAAGCGACGGCGCCGGCGACGTATATGTCTTTGAGTATCGCGATGGCGAAACCAGCCGACGCATACCGCCGTCGAGGATGGCGAGCCTTGAGGCGGCCCGGTCCGAAGCTATCCGCTGCGCAATCGATCTTCTCGCCGACCTGCAGCCTGGCACGGACGCTCTGTCCGGCTGGCTTGTGAGGGTATCCAACGAAAACGGTGAATTGCTTTACACTGTTGATGTGGCTGAGGCCGATGCAGCGCGGCAGGCAGGCCAGTAACCCAAACCCGACGGAATCCACCAGTGGCCGCCCAAGGATTGATTCACGGACCAATAGGCGACGATGGCCTGCATCTGTGCGTCGACATGCAGCGCTTGTTTGCGCCGGGTGGACCTTGGCCCGTGCCGTGGGCTGAAAAGGTGGTCCCGGCGATCGAAGAACTGGTCGCCAGACATGCCAGCCGTACCCTGTTCACGCGCTTCATTCCTGCCGCCCGCCCGGGCGAGGCGCCGGGAATGTGGGCAAACTACTATCGTCGGTGGGCGGAGGTAACCCTTTCCAACATCGATCCGCGCCTGATCGAGCTGATGCCTCAACTTGCACGATTTGTACCGCCGGCGACGGTGGTCGACAAACACGTCTATTCGCCCTGGACCGAGGGGCGGCTCGACGCGCTGCTGAGTGGCTCCGGCGTGCGTGCGCTCGTGATCACCGGTGGCGAAACCGACGTTTGCGTTCTCGCGACCGTGCTTGGCGCCATCGATCGTGGCTTTCGCGTCATTCTCGTCACCGATGCCATCTGCAGCTCTGCCGACCAGACCCATGACGCACTGATGGAAGTCTACCATTCCCGCTTCAGTGAGCAGATTGAGGCGGCCAGCATGGCGGAGGTGTTGGAGTGTTGGCCACAACTCACTCGCTGATCTGGGGGCTTCAAGTGAAAGGGCCGACAATCGTCATTCTGGTCGGGTGGACTGTTTCAGTTGGCGGACGGCACTACAGTGAACCGGAAAACGTATAAGAACGGCACGATTGCCTGATCTGGTCGCTCGCGTGAATCAGTGTCTGGAAGCGTACAAAGCCTTGCAGAGCTATCGACAGCGCGGCCAACCGTCATAGAATGAACAGGATACAGCGCCGAAGACTAGATGCCGGCATCTAGCAATCTTTGCGAGACATCCGGCGCCTCTGCCGTCGGCCTTCCGCAGGGAGGATGATGTGCTGAAAACCGAAGTCATTGACCTTGAAACCTATAGCGCAGTCTACGCGGTGATCTCTGGCTATCGCGCTGACGACATTATCTCGACGGCGTTTGCGGTCGATGAAATCCGCGCAAGGTTTCCTGAGTGTCGCTGCGACGACGAGGAATTGGTCGGGCTTATGGTCCGTGCCATGTCCGGCAAGAAAATTGCCGTGAGCTTCGACCACCGGGTGGAACCGGTCAGGCGGCGTGCTGCGCTGCCGATCGCTTCGGAGAGCAAAGGACTGCGATAATTGGACCACCATAGGTCCGTTGCGATTTTGGAAGACGAGGCGTTTATCGCGCTCGAACGAATAGCTACGTTGCTTGACGCCCGAAACATCCCCTTTGTCGTCCATTCGGCAAGCTACGCCAATTCGGGTTTTCACGATCCGATTTTCCTTCACGGGACATGGGTCGCAAAGCCTGCCTCGCCTTCCGAGTTGCGCAACGCAATTCATGCCTGTCTGGCAATGGCAAACGGCGATGACGTGTCGTGGTCGGCTGAAGCCCGATAAATCGCAACCGCATCATGAAATCCGGCGTTCAAACCAAGGCGCAATGGTCGGCCTGGAATTCACGGCACGATGGAACAAAATGGAAAATGCCGCGTTTGGGGTCTTGCGGCGCGATCCACCATTGGCCGCGGGGGCAATTTTATCCGTATAAATCCATAGGGCTGGGAGTGGCGCTGTGACCGTGCAGGCATCCAAGAAGCAATTGGACCGTCGAAGCATCCTGAATTCTCTGAAAGCCTTCCGGCGCGGCGATTTCTCCGTCCGCATCGACAATGTTTATGAAGGCCTCGATTCCGAGATAGCTGAGACTTTCAATGAGATCGCTGATCTCAACGACCAAGTGACGCGCGAGTTCGAGCGCTTGAGCCGGGTCGTCGGCAAGGAAGGGCGGATAGGCGAGCGCGGCCGGGTTCGCAATGCCACCGGCAGTTGGGAATCCAGTGTCCGTTCAGTCAATGATCTCATAGAAGACATGGTTCAGCCAACGGCTGAGGTTGCGCGCGTTATCGGCGCCGTCGCCAAGGGCGACCTGTCGCAGACCATGATGGTCGAAATTGACGGCCGACCGCTGCGTGGCGAATTCCTGCGCATCGGCAAGATCGTCAACACCATGGTCGGCCAGTTGGCCTCCTTCGCCTCTGAGGTGACGCGCGTGGCGCGCGAGGTCGGTACGGAAGGCAAGCTCGGCGGCCAGGCCCGGGTCAAGGGCGTCGCCGGCACGTGGAAAGATCTGACCGACAACGTCAACGCGATGGCCACGAACCTGACCGGGCAAGTGCGCAACATCGCGGAGGTTACGACCGCGGTCGCGTCGGGCGACCTGTCGAAGAAGATCACAGTCGATGTCAAGGGCGAAATCCTAGAACTGAAGAACACCATCAACACGATGGTGGACCAGCTTAATTCCTTCGCTTCGGAAGTGACGCGCGTGGCGCGCGAGGTCGGCACTGAAGGCAAGCTTGGCGGCCAGGCGCGCGTTGAGGGTGTTGGTGGTACGTGGAAGGATCTGACCGACAATGTGAATTCCATGGCCGAGAACCTGACTGGCCAGGTGCGCAACATCGCCGAAGTGACGACCGCAGTGGCTTTGGGCGACCTGTCGAAGAAGATTACGGTCGACGTGAAGGGCGAGATTCTCGAGCTGAAATCCACGATAAACACAATGGTGGACCAGCTGAATTCATTCGCGGGCGAGGTCACGCGCGTGGCACGCGAGGTTGGCACCGAAGGCAAGCTTGGCGGCCAGGCGCAGGTGCGCGGCGTCGCCGGCACCTGGAAGGACCTCACCGACAACGTCAACTCGATGGCCGAGAACCTGACCGGTCAGGTGCGCAATATCGCCGAGGTGACGACGGCGGTCGCGTCGGGCGATCTGTCCAAGAAGATCACGGTCGCCGTGCAAGGCGAAATCCTGGAACTCAAGGACACCATCAACACGATGGTCGACCAACTGAACTCCTTTGCCTCGGAAGTGACGCGCGTGGCACGCGAGGTCGGCACCGAAGGCAAGCTGGGCGGCCAGGCAGAGGTGAGGGGCGTCGGCGGCACATGGAAGGATTTGACCGACAACGTCAATCTCATGGCCGCCAACCTGACTGGCCAGGTTCGAAACATCGCAGAAGTCACCACCGCCGTGGCGCGCGGCGACCTGTCGAAGAAGATCACCGTCGACGTCAAAGGCGAGATCCTGGAGCTCAAGGACACCGTCAACACGATGGTCGACCAACTGAACTCCTTTGCCTCTGAGGTCACGCGTGTGGCCCGCGAAGTGGGATCGGAAGGCAAGCTTGGTGGCCAGGCGCATGTCGAAGGCGTCGGTGGCACCTGGAAGGATCTGACCGACAACGTCAACGCCATGGCCGGCAATTTGACGGTGCAGTTGCGTGACGTGTCGAAGGTGGCAACGGCCATTGCGACCGGCGACTTGACCCAGAAGATCACCGTCGACGCGCTGGGCGAGATCTTGCAGATCAAGGACGTCATCAACACGATGGTCGACCAGCTCAATTCCTTCGCTTCGGAAGTGACGCGTGTGGCGCGCGAGGTCGGCTCCGACGGCAAGCTTGGCGGCCAGGCCCAGGTGCGCGGCATAGGCGGCACGTGGAAGGATCTGACCGAAAACGTCAACGCCATGGCGGCCAACCTGACCGGCCAGGTGCGCAACATCGCCGAGGTGACCACCGCCGTGGCGCTCGGGGACCTTTCGAAGAAGATCACCGTCGATGTCCGCGGCGAGATCCTGGAGCTGAAGGACACCATCAACACAATGGTGGACCAGCTCAATTCCTTCGCTTCGGAAGTCACGCGCGTGGCACGCGAGGTCGGCACGGAAGGCAAGTTGGGAGGCCAGGCGCAGGTGCGCGGCGTTGCCGGCACGTGGAAGGATCTCACAGACAATGTGAACTCGATGGCCGAGAATCTGACCGGCCAGGTGCGTAACATCGCCGAAGTCACGACCGCCGTGGCGCGCGGCGACCTGTCGAAGAAGATCACCGTCGATGTGAAGGGCGAAATCCTGGAGCTCAAGTCGACCATCAACACCATGGTGGACCAGTTGAACTCCTTCGCCGGCGAGGTCACCCGAGTCGCGCGTGAGGTTGGCACCGAGGGCAAGCTTGGTGGCCAGGCGCGCGTCGAAGGTGTTGCCGGTACCTGGAAGGACCTGACCGACAACGTCAACCTGATGGCGACGAACTTGACCAATCAGGTGCGCGGCATCGCCGATGTCGTGACGGCGGTCGCGCAAGGCAATCTCAGGCGCAAACTGACGGTCGACGCGAAGGGAGAGATCGCCCTGCTGGCCGACACCATCAACGGCATGATCGAGACGCTTGCCACCTTTGCCGACCAGGTGACCAACGTCGCCCGTGAGGTGGGCATCGAGGGTAAGCTCGGTGGTCAGGCGCGTGTGCCAGGTGCCGCCGGCCTCTGGCGCGACCTCACCGACAATGTCAATCAACTCGCTGCCAATCTGACCACCCAGGTGCGTGCCATCGCCGAGGTTTCGACGGCGGTGACCAAGGGCGATCTTACCCGTTCGATCAGCGTCGAAGCGTCCGGCGAGGTCGCCGCGCTAAAAGACAACATCAACGAAATGATCCGCAATCTGAAGGATCAGACGCTGAAGAATGCCGAGCAGGACTGGTTGAAGACCAATCTCGCCCGGTTTTCGCGCATGCTGCAAGGCGAGCGCGATCTTGCCACCGTCTCGCGGCTCATCATGTCCGAACTCGCTCCTCTGGTGAACGCCCAGTATGGGGTGTTCTACGTCACCAATCGCGACGAGGAGGAATCCTATCTTGAGCTGGCGGCTTCCTATGGCGCCGAGAGCAAAGCTGCCATCAAGCAGCGGCTTGATCTGCGAGAGGGCCTGGTTGGGCAAAGTGCCGCCGACAAGCGCGCCATCATGCTGGACAATGTGCCGCCAGAATTCCTTCGGGTCACATCTGGTCTTGGCAGCGCCTCGCCAGCCAATGTCATCATCCTGCCTGCCCTGTTCGAGGATGAAGTCAAAGCCGTCATCGAGCTCGCCTCGTTCGGCGAGTTTCGTGACACACACCAGTCGTTCCTCAACCAGCTCATGGAATCCGTCGGCATCGTTCTCAACACCATCGCTGCGACGATGCGCACGGAGGGCCTGCTCAAGCAGTCGCAACTGCTGACGTCGGAATTGCAAGCGCGTCAAACCGAGCTGACAAAAAAGCAGGAAGAGCTGCATGCGACGAACGAGGAGCTGCAGGAAAAGGCGCAGCTGCTCGAGAACGAAAAGAAGCAGGTCGAAAACAAGAATCTCGAAATCGAGATGGCGCGACGCGCGCTGGAGGAGAAAGCCGAGCAACTGGCACTCACGTCGAAATACAAGTCCGAGTTCCTGGCCAATATGAGCCACGAACTGCGCACGCCGCTCAATTCGCTGCTCATTTTGTCAAACCTGCTGGCGACCAACCAGCACGGCAACCTCAACGAAAAACAGGTAGAGTTCGCCCGCACCATCAATTCGGCAGGAACCGATCTTCTCAGCCTCATCAACGATATCCTCGATCTGTCGAAGATCGAGTCGGGCACTGTTTCCATCGACATCAACGATATGCCGGTGACGCATCTTCGCCAGCATATGGAACGAACTTTTCGTCAGCTGGCAGCCGACAAGGGACTTGGCTTCACCATCAAGGTCGATCCGGCGCTTCCCGACACGGTCCGCACAGATGAGAAACGCTTGCAGCAGATTGTCCTCAACCTGCTTTCCAACGCGTTCAAATTCACCTCGGAAGGCGAGGTCAGCCTGAACTTCCGGGTTGAGAAGGCCGGCCGCCGCAATGGCGCGACGCAGCCGGTGAAGGCTCTCGCGATCGCCGTCACCGACACCGGCATTGGCATTCCAGAAGACAAACAGAAGCTGATTTTCGAGGCCTTCCAGCAGGCCGACGGCACCACCAGCCGCAAGTATGGTGGCACCGGCCTTGGGCTCTCGATCAGCCGCGAGATCGCTCGCTTGCTTGGCGGCGAATTGCGGGTCGAAAGCACGCCGGGCAAGGGGTCGACATTTACCCTCATCATCCCGTTCGACGGCCCCCGCGTGACGACAGTACAGTCGACCTTGGCTCCGGCGGCGGAGGCGGTTGCTGCGACAGCTCTGCTCAGCAGTCCGCCCTCGGCAGAGCTGATCGACGACCGCGATTCAATCCTACCCACCGATCGGATCGTGTTGATCGTCGAAGATGATCCGACCTTTGGCGGGTTGCTGCTTGGCCTCGCCCGGTCGGCCGGGCTGAAAGGCGTTCTGTCGACTGCAGGTTCCGGCACGCTGGCATTGGCCCGCAAGCTCGTTCCCGACGCAATCACACTTGATCTCGGACTTTCGGATATCGATGGCTGGGTGCTTTTCGATCTGCTGCGGCATGACCAGAAGACGAGGGGAATTCCCATCCATGTCATCTCGGGTGCCGAAGACATCGACAGTCTCGCACGCAAGGGGGCGTCCAGCATTTCCACCAAGCCCGTTTCCTCGGACGAGCTGATGAAGGTGTTTCAGGATATCCACTCGAAGAAGCTCCGCGTTCAGCGCCGCGTTCTGGTCGTGGACCCTGACCCGGAGCGGCGTCTGGCGCTGGTCGAGGCAATCCGCGACGGCGTAACGTCGGTCACCGCGATCGGTCGTGTTGCGGCCAATGCAGAAGACGTTGGCCTCGCCTCCTATGATGCCGTCGTGCTCGGCTTTGGACGCTCCGCCAAGGACAACGCAAAGGCGCTGGACGAGATCACCGGCCAATTCGGCGAAGCCTTGCCGCAGCTGCTGTTCTTTACGCCTCACCCGGACGCGCTTGAACAGGTGCTGGCATTGAACCCGGCCTTGGCGGAAGCACCGCGGGCGGAGAACTTCGCTCAATTGGCGCTGCACATTTCGGCAACGCTGCCGGGAGAAGGTCGCCAAGAGGCCTGGGCAGGAACTGAACACAACGGCAAGTCCGATCTCGCCGGGGCGAAAGTTCTCATCGTCGACGACGACATTCGCAACATCTATTCGCTCACCAGTGTTCTGGAGACCTGTGACATACAGGTTCTGCATGCCGAGCGGGGCCGTGATGGCATCGCGCTTCTTGAACAGGCGCCCGATGTCGACGTGGCATTGATCGATATCATGATGCCGGAGATGGACGGCTACGAGACGATGCGGCGGATTCGCGGCACACCGGCGATTGCTCATATCCCGCTGATTTCCGTCACCGCAAAGGCGATGAAGGGGGATCGGCAAAAATGTCTGGATGCCGGGGCTTCCGACTACATCGCCAAACCCGTCGATCTGGATCTCCTGCTGGCGCTGCTTCGTGTCTGGATCGGACGTGCCCGATCCCGTGTCGAGAGCCCGGAAAAAATTCTCCTGGCAGCGAACTGACGGCCGTTCGATGCAAAAGCTGGCAAGAAACAGGGTAAGGAAACTTGAGGTGGCAGCTCTTGCCGAAGGGCCGGCAAGAGCCCGTATCCTGGCGGTGGACGACGATGAGCGCAATCTGCTGGCGATCAGCGAAGTGCTCGCGACTATCGGAGAGGTCATCTGCGCCCAATCGGGCGAAGAGGCTCTGCGCTTTTTGCTGAAAGAGGAGTTCGCCGTCATTCTCCTGGATGTCCTCATGCCAGGGTTGGACGGGTATGAAACGGCCGCACTTATCCGCCAGCGCGAGCAATCCAAGCGCACCCCAATCATCTTCTTGACCGCCATCAACAAGGAGGATGCGCATATGCTGCGCGGCTATGATGCCGGCGCGGTCGACTATGTGTTCAAGCCATTCGATCCGATCATGCTGCGTTCGAAAGTCGCGGTTTTCGTCGAACTCCACGAGAAGACGCTCGAGATCCAGCGCAAGGCGGAGGTCGAGCAGGGACTATTGGCGCAGGCGTTGCAGGCGCACAAGGACAAGCTTCAGGCCGAACGCGCGCTGCGCAGCGCCGAGCAACGGCAGGATGCCATCCTGAATTCGTTGCCGGTCTGCTTTCATGCTCGGGCAGCCGAGCCACCCTTCGCGGCGCGCTTTGTTACCGAGGGCGTCGAGCGCTTGACCGGCTTTGCGCCTGAATACCTGACATCGGATCCGGAGTTCGGTCTCAGCCGCGTTCATCCCGACGATCTGCCGCGATTGAAGGAAGCGCTGCTGGCGGCAAAAACCACCGGCTCCTATACGTGCGAGTTCCGCTGGCAATGCGCCAATGGCGAGTATCGCATTTTTCTCGACCAGGGGGTGATGTCGGACGGCTCAGATGGCCGTGAACCGGAAATCATCGGCACATTGCTTGACATCACCGAGCGGCGCGGTCTTGAGGATCAGCTGCTTCAATCCCAGCGCATCGACGCTATCGGCAAGCTAACCGGCGGCCTGGCGCATGATTTCAACAACCTGCTCGCCGCAATTCTCAGTGGGTTAGGGCTGCTTGAACGGCGGGCTGCGTTGGATGATCAGGCGCAACAGGTACTCGACCTGACGCGGCGTTCTGCAAAACAAGGCGCTGACCTTGTCGCGCGAATGCTGGCATTCTCGCGGCGCCAGACCCTGAAGCCGGAAGCGGTGCGCCTTGCTGCGCTGGGCGACACGATGAACGGATTGGTGGCGCCCGTGCTGGGGGGGTTGATCCGTTTCGACTGGCAGATCGATGACACGATCTGGCTGGTGCATGTCGATGCAGGCCAACTTGAATTGGCCTTGATGAATCTGGTTTTCAACGCGCGTGACGCCATGCCCTCTGGCGGGACAATAACCGTGCATGCGCAGAATCGATCGATCGGGACGCCAACAGAGGATATTCCGCCGGGCGACTATGTCATGATCGCCGTCAAGGACACCGGATCCGGCATACCCCCCGATCTTGTCGCCAAGGTCGTCGAACCGTTCTTCACCACCAAGCCGGTCGGTAAGGGAACGGGCCTCGGCCTCAGCACGGTCTACGGCTTCATGAAGCAGTCAGGTGGGACACTTCGCATAGAAAGCGTCGTTAACCGCGGAACTACCATGCAACTCTGGCTGCCACGATCGACCGAACAGCCGGTCGATCCTGTGGTGGAACCCGACATTGAACGAGCGTTCGCCGATGCCGGGATGGAGCACCCATCAATCCTCCTGATCGACGACAGCCATGTTTTGCGGCAATTGACCGCCGAGTCCCTTCGCCAACGTGGTTTCGAGGTGACCTGCGCGGGAGGAGGGGCGGAGGCGCTGGCCATGATGGAGCGCACTCCCAACCAGTTCGACGTCATTATCACCGACTTCGCCATGCCACTCGTATCCGGCGTCGACGTGATCCGCTTCGCGCGCAATTTGCGCTCGGACTGGCCAGCGGTCATGATCACGGGCTATGCCGATGCCCGGGATATTGCCGATCGGCCGGCCGACGTGCCCTTGCTCGGCAAGCCCTTCCGCGACGAGGATCTGTTCGAAGCGATTTTCCTCGCGATAGAGAATGCGGCCCCCCAAAGGATCAAAACCGGCTAGCGCTTAGGGCTTGTCGACGGTCTGGCCACGTCGGCAGGCCGGGCAGATCGAGACCGCACTTTCGGGGCACGGCGACAAGGGCCGCATTCCTGATCGGCAATCTAGGTCATTCGCAACAGGCGGCGCTACCAGCGCTCCTCGGTGTCGCGGTCCGGTAGGTCTATTCCGCAGCACACCCAACCAAGGCGCTGCGCTGAACCATAGTTGTACCGAGGCTCCAGATGAGCCGGATCATCGAAGGTACCGACGTGCAGCGCGATCTCGGTTGGCGACGCGTCGTAGCAAAGGCTGAGCGGCGACCCGCATTCTGGGCAGAAGCCTCTTTGCGCAATCGGCGAAGACCTTCGTTATGTTGGCTTTCCGGAATTCCAGGTCAGGCTTTTGCAGGGCATCCAGGCAAGAACTGCAAACGCGCTGCCGGTCGCTCGTCTGCACATATCGCAGTTGGCAGTAGTGAACCCTCGGTTCGATCCCGGCGCTGAATCGGATCCTGCCACAGAGACATCCGCCATGGATGGCCAAGGAGCCGGGTAGGCGCTTGCCAACCTCACGCATCAAGATCGATCAAGGCGGCGCCGAACGCTCCGATCGCAGTCAAAGAGGCACTGCCGAGGTTTTGGTCGGTTGCGAAGGCTGTCAGCGCGCCGAAGCCTTCGTCGCCGAGGTCGAGCACCACGACGAAAATTCTTTGCCCGCTGACCTGGTTAGCGAGCTTGGGTTTCATCGCGTTCCGAACCTGTTGCGGGGCAGTTAATGGGCATGGTGCTCGGCATTCCGCTTGCGGGTTGCCGCTGCCTTCTTTGCCGATTCCGATCGGCTTGCGGCTGACCGTGAAGCCGATGCCTTGCCGCCGCTTTTCCCACCCTTGTGGGCCGCGGGGTGTCCGGTGTGTTTACCACGACCCGCGCCGCCTTCTTTCTTGCCGCCGCCATCGTCCTTGTTGACGGTCGCCCATGCCCGCCGCTCGGATTCCTTCTCGGAAACACCGCGCTTCTCATAGCCTTCGGCAATGTGGTCGGCTTTGCGTTCCTGTTTGTCGCTGTATTTCGATTTGTCGCCTCGTGGCATGGTCGTTCTCCTGGCTCAATGATGTTTGAACGGGATGCCGGCGGGAGAGTTCCAAGTGGAAATTCAGAAAACTGAAACGCGGGCGAGGATTTCGACCAACACGGAGCGCTATTGCTCCGGGGCCGTGGCGGGTGCCGTGAAGCGGCGCACGGCACCGATCACGCTTTTCTTGAAGCGATCGAGCGCGGCAAGCGTCTCCCTGGAGACGACGTCGTCGCGTGCCGTCTACTCGGTAGCCAACGCAATGAAATACGTTCCGCGACCTCAGTAGCCACCGACCACCGGCAGGATCTCTCCCGTGATGTAACTCGAGCAATGCGACGAGGCGAGGAACACGTAAGCCGGGGCAAGTTCTTCCGGTTGCGCTGGCCGTTTCATCGGCGTATCCGCGCCGAATTTCGAGACGTCGTCGGCTTCCTTGTCCGAAGGGTTGAGCGGCGTCCACACCGGACCTGGCGCGACCGCGTTTACCCGGATGCCCTTGCCGATCAGATTGCCCGAAAGCGCTCGCGTGAAGGCATGAATGCCGCCCTTGGTCATCGAATAGTCAACCAGTTGCTTGGAACCGTCGATGCCGGTCACCGAACCGGTATTGATGATCGCGGAGCCCGGCTCCATGTGCGGCACGCTCTCCTGCGCCATATGAAAATAGCCGTAAAGATTGGTCTTCAGCGTCGTGTCGAAATGTTCCTCGGTCAGGTCGTTGAAGTCACTGGAATGGATTTGGAAAGCGGCGTTGTTGACCAGCACGTCGATCCTGCCGAATTTTTCGACCGTCAGCGCCACGGCGTTGCGGCAATGCTCGCGTTCACTGACATCGGCTTTTATCAGTATGCAACGCCGGCCTTCCTTTTCGACGGCGTTTTTGGTCGCTTCGGCGTCCCTGTCTTCACTCAAGTATACGATCGCAATGTCGGCGCCCTCGCGGGCGAACAAGACTGCCACCGAACGGCCGATGCCGGAATCACCACCCGTGATAAGCGCTACCTTGTCATCGAGTTTTTTCGATCCGAGGTAGTAAGGCGCATCGTAGAGCGGAGCGGGCTCGATCGCCCATTCATGCCCCGGTTTGGGTTGATGCTGCTCGGGAAAAGGCGGCTCGGGATATTTGCGAGCGCCGGCTTGCATCGCTTGTTGCATTTTGCCATTGCTCTTCGTCTCGTCTTTGGCGTCGATACCACGCTGGATATGGCGTTGCTTGGCGGCTTCGGCTGAAGTCTGCGACTTAGTCTGCATGGCTTTCTCCTGTGCTCGGAGAACGAACAACGCATGCCGGGCAAAAAAGTTTGCGCAAATATCTCGATCCCGAAAGGGCTCGCCATTGCGAACAGCCTGCGAGGGGCGTGGAGCATTGGTCGTCAATGAGATCGGAATTGCCATGCCGGCGGCGTTCAGACAAACACCACATTCATTACCCGCTCAAAGCACGCTTTTTTCAGAACCATAGGGTTTGGCAATGCGGACCATGCCTTTCGTCCGAAGGCGCTGGTATAAATAGAAAATCGTCATCAAGCCGATTGCTGTTCCAGCGCCAAGACACAGCGCGAGCAATAGTTCTGCACCGACACGAAACGCAAGCAGAGTAACGCCCGCCGCAGCGACGATGGCATTTATGAATGCGATCATAGTCGCTGCGGTGGTCAGGTACGCCAGGAGAGGCCCAGTACGAAGAGAAGGTTCGGCGTCATTTTCGGGCCAGCGACCGAATTCCTTGGAAAACTGGAAGGCAGCCTCGTCGCCCAAAGTTCGATAGTAGGCTCTGATCCGGGCAATGCCGATATGGGCCTGCATGTTCTCAGCGGCGATGTCGACCAACCTCAAGACGGTAAAGGCACCCAGTAAAAAGACCGATGGCAGCACAACCGCGACAAACGGCAGGAAGAACTCGGAGGACTGCGTAACAAAGCCCGTTGCCACCAGAGCGCTCGACAGAGACATAATGTAGATGGTCGTTCGCGACGCCATTTCACTTATGGACGTGCTGATCGCTGTCTGCTGCACGAAATGCTCTGTCGTCAGGGCCGCGAGAAACGAAGCATCGGGTGTCGGCGTGTCAGCCATGGAGTATGCTCCTGTCGGGTCGACCTGAGTTTTTCTTCGATATAGTGCTTGCGAGGCTGGCCGCCACTGGATGCTCCCGACGCCTGACCCATGCCGGTTTTATTGTGCCATATCCAGCGAGCCCGCATCAGCGATCAGAAAGGGCCGATCATGTGGTCAGCAGATGCTGGCCATATCGCAGGCGAAATGTCTGCCGTGGTCAATCCGTATGGCCTCCTGTTGGGGATCCGGGTCGAAGCGCATTCGCGGCGGTTGCAGTTGGGGGCGGTTCCGCGGCGGCGCTGATGCGAGTTCGCGCATTCGTGGCAGCGGCCTCGAAACAAATTCGGTCCCTAGGCCGGCAACGCGAATTCACCGGCAGGTTCAATGGTGCGGGCTTGCGGGCCAAACTTTTCGGTGGCGAAGCCCATGACCACGTCCACCAGACTCATAAATCAGCAGCCCGGATCCTGCCTACTGCGGCATCTCCAGTCCCTGCCGCAATCCTGTCGCCACGACTGAGACCCTGAACTTTCCGGCGAGTGCCCGGTCGAATATGGCGCCGACGATGATGTCGGCGTCGGCGTCGACCTCCTCGCGGATGCGGGTGGCGGCCTCATCGACTTCGAACAGCGTCATGTCCATGCCGCCCGAGATCGAGACCAGGACGCCCTTGGCGCCGATCATCGAGGCTTCGTCGAGAAGCGGGTTTGCTATCGCCGCTTCGGCGGCCTTCCTGGCGCGGTCCTCGCCCGTGGCTTCCCCGGTACCCATCATTGCGCGGCCCATGTCGCGCATCACCGACTTCACGTCGGCGAAGTCGAGATTGATCAGCCCCTCCTTGACGATGAGATCGGTTATGCAGCCGACGCCGGAATAAAGGACGCGATCAGCCATGGCGAAGGCGTCCGCGAAAGTCGTCTTTGCGTCGGCGATCCTGAAGAGGTTCTGGTTCGGAATAACGATCACGGTATCGGCGCATTCGCGAAGCTGCTCGATGCCCTCTTCGGCGGCTTGCATGCGGCGCTTCCCTTCGAAGGTGAACGGCTTGGTGACGACCGCCACCGTCAGGATGCCGGCTGCCCGTGCAGCGTTCGCTATGACAGGCGCGGCACCGGTTCCAGTTCCGCCTCCCATGCCGGCGGTCACGAAGCACATATGGGTTCCCGCAAGGTGGTCCCTGATCTCGTCGATCGATTCCTCGGCTGCCGCGCGGCCGACCGCGGGCAGCGACCCGGCGCCCAGGCCTTCCGTGACATGGGCGCCCAGCTGGATCAGCCGCGATGCTTTCGACATGGTCAGTGCCTGGGCATCGGTGTTGGCGACGATGAACTCCGCACCCTGCAGATTTTCGGCAATCATGTTGTTGACCGCGTTGCCGCCGCCACCGCCGACACCAATAACGGTTATCTTCGGTCGCATTTCAGAGATGACGGGCCTTGCCGCGGTGCTCATCGTCTTGTTCTCCTTGGAATTGGTCGACAAAAGGTTCCCGGAACGCGCCGCTTGAACACGCCAGGTGCAAGAATCAGGTTCTATCGCCTTGGCACAGGGAATCAGAGGGTGAACTTTGCGGCAAGACAAGATGTGGGACTTGTACCATATACGCCTGAATGAGCCGACCTTTTGAATGGGTCTCCAGTCCGATGTTCCGGAATCGGCTCGGATTCTGGCCAGCGAAAATCCACAATCTCCGGGATCCAACCCCTCCAAGCTTCACGCGCCCGCCTCACGCGCGAGAACCTTGAGAATCTGGCGACCGAGCGACGCCTGACGCTTAGCGGATCGGCATCTTGCCGCGAAACAACGGCTGATGGGCCCGCATCAGAGCGGCAATCCGGTTGGCAATCTTTCGTACCGGCGGGGAGTGGCGTTCCTCATGATGGGTGACGATCCACTGGTCGGTTTCGAGTTCGGGGATAGGCTGAGCGACACGAACCAGCCGCGGATCGCTGTCGCCGACGAAGCACGGAAAGACGGAAAGGCCGGCGCCCGCGGCCACAAGTTCTCGCACCGAATGGGTGTTGTTGCCGCGCACGGCGATGCGGTCGCCGTGATGGGCTTGCAGCCAGCGCGCCGAGGCAATGTTTGCCCCTTCGCCGGTGACGCCGACGAACAACCCGGCGGCGATGCCGTTGATCAGGTGGCGTCCGGAATAGATGGCATACGCGACCTTGCCGCTCTGACGGCCGGCCAGCCACTGTTCGGTCGGGCGCTCGCTGCGGATGCCGATATCGGCGGCGCGGCGACCGATGTCGACCCGGTCGGTGGTGGTGACGAGTTCCACCCTGATGCCGTCATCGACCGTCCAGATTTCGCCGATATGGGCAGAAACGAAGGCCGAGGTCCAAGGCCCGGCCGAGACGCGGACAATGCGGTCGGGCAGGTTTCCCTCGCGCCAGCGGGTCAGCGACTGCATTGCTGCTTCGACGTCTTCGGCGCGCCGCAGCAGTTCTTCACCGACCGGGGTTAGCCGGTAGCCGGTCTGCTGCCGTACGAACAGCGCTTCGCCGATCTGCTTTTCGAGCGCGGTGACGCGTCGTCCGAGTGTGGCTGCGCTGAGGCGCGTGGTTGCCGTAGCCGCGCTCAGGCCACCCAGCCGCGCAACGTCGAGAAACAACCTCAGATCGTCCCAGCCAATATCCATTTTGCAGAAATGAAAAACTCCTTGCGACCGTGGCTGTAGCGCGAAGCGGACATCATGCGCAAGTATGCAGCCGTTGGAGGCGCTGGAAATTCCTGCCCTGGTGGGACAAAGACAGGCACCTCGGTTGGCCAGGAAGTCAGTCCAATCCTTTGATCGTGCATACGCTTTGCGCGATTGCTTTGCGTTTTCGACCAACTCAAGAGCGTGAGGTATTTCGCTCTCAAGGAGACGATATGTTGCATGAACTTCGACACCGTTTCGCCCGCTGGCTTGCCTATCGCCAGACGCTTGCGAGCTTGAGGCGGCTTCCAGACAGCATATTGGCGGATGCGGGCCTTTCTCGCGAAGAGCTCCGCGAGCGTGCCCGCGACGCCAGCCTGCGTCGCTGAGATTGGAGGCGGGCATGCAGAGAATGGAGCCGGCGGCGAGAAGCAATCAGGCGTCGTCTCCTCACTGCTGAGCTGCGGCTGAATGCGCCAATACGGTTGCCACGCTTGATGCCGCCGCAGTTTCGCTCCACATCGTGAGGGATGAAGACCGAGAAATCCGAGCGGCGTCGGACCTTGCTGTGGGCCTTGCCCGCATCGCTGGTCCTGCATGCGCTCATCACCGCGTTCCTGGTCTATGGCCTGCCCGTTCCTGCCCAGCAGCCGCAGGAGGAGGAACCGGTCAATGTCGCACTCGTCCCGCCACCCGAACCGCCGAAGCCTGAGCCCCCGCCGCCTCCAAAGCCTGAAGCGCAAAAGCAACCGGAACCGAAAGTAGAAAAGCCTGTAGCGGAAAAGCCGCCGGCGCTCGAGGTGCTGAAACCTGTATTCCAGTTCGGCGACAAGGATACCGGCCCCAGGAAATCCCTGGATGGAGCCAGCGCGCAGGATAATTCGCCGACACCGGTCAAGGACAAGGATACGAAGCCGCCAGGTGAGCCGAAGGACGTCGAGAGCAAACCCGCCGCGTCGCCAGACTCCGGGGAGCCGGCGGGTACGACCAAGACCGAGGAGAAGCCGGCAACCGCAGCCTCCGAGCCGACCCAGGAGAAGCAGGCAACCGAGGACGCGAGCAAGCAGGGAGCAGACAAACAAGAGCCGCAAGATGCTGACAAGCAGGCAGCCGCGACGCCGTTGGCCACCCCCGGCGATGATGGTGAGATCGAGCTTCCTGCATCGGCCCAGGCGCCGAAGGCCAGGCCCGAAAACGCGCCGAAGCGCAGCCCTGCAAAGGTCTCGAAGCCTGGAGGCGGAGGCGCCAGGAAGCCTAGCTCCACGGAGGTGGCCTCAGCCGGGGCTTACTCGGGCCTTCCGGGCGTCCGCGAGCTCTTCTCGCACGGCGCTACCGGCAATGCATTCGGCACCACCGCGACCGACGGCATGTCTCGCGGTGAGCGCGTTGCCACACTTTGCGCCAACGTGTTGGCCGAGGAGCTGAAGGGCGCCGAGTTTTCTCCCGAGTGGCTACCAATGAGACCGCTGAAGTCGGGCAATATTGTTATAGATCCGGATGCGGCCTTTCGCGCAACGATCGGATGGTACCATGTGAGCTTCCGGTGTGAGGTCGACACCGACGCGACGCGAGTGTTGTCCTTCGACTCTCATGTCGGGTCTGCCGCCTCGCCAGCCGAAAGCGCTCAGCTTGAACAGGAACTTCGCCGGCAGCATTCGGGGGGATAGCCTGCGCGTTATCATGCCCACGCGCTGGGCGACTGGTTTATGTCCAAGGCGCTGTGATTGGGTGCCGCGTGGTTGCATCTCAATCCGCCGGGCGGTTGGCCTTGCGCCACTCCTCATATTCGCCGCGGGCATCGTCATGCAGCGGATAGTAGCGCTGCAGCGGTGCGCCCTGCATCAGCTTCTCTCGCGAGAACTCTTCCCAATCGTGATGCTTCCGGGATTCTTCGATCACCTTTGCGGCCATTGCGACGGGAAGCACTACCACCCCATCGTCGTCTGCGATGATAATGTCGCCCGGGATCACCGTGACACCGCCGCAGGCGATCGGAACGTTGACGGCGTTCGGATAGATGCTGGTTTGCACATGGTAGTTGGGCGTCCAGCCGCGCAGCCATAGCGGCAGATCGAGCTTTTCGACATTCGGCCGGTCGCGCATGCATCCATCGATGACGATGCCCGCGCCGCCTCTGCCCTTGAAGTAGGTCGACATCATATCGCCGAAGACGCCCGAGCTCATGTCACCGCGCGCGTCGACGACGACCACATCGCCTTCCTGCGCGTGATAGAGCACGTGCCGGTGCAGTTGCGTTTCCGGGTCGGCGTATTCTCCCTCGCTGAAGAGGTCCGGCCGCTGCGGCAGGAACTGCAGCGTCAGCGCCGGCCCGACGATCGACTTCCCATGGTTCTGCGCCACCGGACCGACCATGTGCGGATTGCGGAAACCCATGTGGCCTAGCGTGCCGGCAACCGTCGCGGCGCCGATTTCCCTCAGGGCGTCAATGAGGTCTTTGGGCGGTCGCGTGATGTCAGGGATATGCGTCATTGTGGACTCCGGTTGAGATGGAACTACCAGTTCGTAACAGACCCGTCCCGGCGCCTGAGGTGAGGCGCTTCCCAGAAACGAAAAGCCTCCGCCCGGACCGCCGCTTCGTTGACCTCGACGCCGAGCCCCGGCAGGTCGCTTACCGGATAGTCGGGACCGTCGAGCCGTGGCTGCACGGGGAAGAAGTCGGAATTGTCGAAGCCCAGCTTCGTCTCGGGTTCCCTGGTCTCGAGCCACGCGAAGTTGGGTACAGCGGCGGCGAGATGCAGGGTCGCGGCCGTGCACACCGGACCAAGCGGATTGTGCGGCATCAGGTCGACATAATGCGCCTCGCTCCAGCCAGCGACCTTCATCGCCTCGGTGAGCCCGCCGACATTGCAGACATCGAGCCGGTTGAACTGATGGATGCCGCGCTCGATGTAGGGCAGGAACTGCCACTTGCTGGCAAATTCCTCGCCGATGGCAAAGGGAATGTCGGTCATCCTGCGCAGGGATTCGTAGGCTTCAGGTGTCTCGTCGCGGATCGGCTCCTCGAGAAAATCAAGCACGCCGCGGCCGAGCTTGTTGCAGAAGCTCGCCGCCTCTGCCACCGACAGCCGATGATGATAGTCGATGCCGAGGACGACGTCGTCGCCCAGCGCCTCGCGCGCCTTGTTCAGCATGCTCGCGGTAGCGCCGATCGACTCGCGGGGTTCGAAGATGTCCCTGCTGCTTTGCCCTACGGGGAAGAAGCGGATCGCCTGCCACCCCCGTGCGCGCAGCTCCCGGGCTCGTTCGATGGCGACGTCGCCCTCGGCCTCGTCTCCGGTCGAGGCGAAGGTGGGGATGCAGTCGCGCTGCTTGCCGCCCAGCAGTTCGTAGACCGGCACCCCCAGCGCCTTGCCCTTGATGTCGTGAAGGGCGATGTCGATGGCGGAGATAGCCGCCTGCAGAACGCGCCCGCCTTCGAAGTACTGGCTGCGATAGGCCTCCTGCCAGATCCGCCCGATCTGCATCGGGTCACGGCCGATGAGAAACTCGCGAAAATGCTCGACCGCGCCGGCAACGGCCTTTTCGCGCCCGCTCAAGCCGCTCTCGCCCCAGCCGAAGACGCCCTGGTCGGTCTCGATCTTGACGAGCATCTGATTGCGCGTTCCAACCCACACAGGATAGGGCTTGATCGCGGTGATCTTAAGCTTTTCAGTCATCCCCAACGTTCCCAATGAACCCCGTCTTGTCTCAGCCGGCCTTGAGGGCCAGTTCAGTTTCGCCATCGAACAGATGCAGCCGCTCCTGGTCGAACTCGAGCCAGATCTGCTCGTCAGGTGCGACGGCGATGTTGGGGGACACGCTGATGTTGACGATGGCGCCTGACAGCAACGCCTGCACGAAGGTGACGTCTCCGGTCGGCTCCACTGTATAGGCCTTGGCCGGGACGCTGCCTGGCACCGCGCTCTTGTGGAGCCTGATGGTCGAGTGACGTGCGCCGAGCACGACTTTCCTCGACGTTGCCCCCGCAACCTTCCGGGCGTTGAGCGGCGAGAGCTCAAGGCTCCAGCCCTCCGCGCCGGTCAACGCAGTGTTGCCGTTTGCTGTCGATGCCTCCAGTGGAACAAGGCTCATCGCCGGGCTGCCGATGAAGCTGGCGACGAACATGTTCACCGGATGGGCAAAGACCTGCGCCGGAGAATCGTATTGCAACAGGTAGCCGCTGTTCATCACCGCCATCTTGTCGGCCATGGTCACGGCTTCGAGCTGGTCGTGCGTGACATAGATGATGGTCGCCTTGAGGTCCTGGTGGAAGCGCTTGATCTCCGAGCGCATCTGCACGCGCAGTTTGGCGTCGAGGTTGGAGAGCGGCTCGTCCATGAGGAAAACGGCAGGGTCGCGGACGAGGGCGCGCCCCAAGGCGACACGTTGCTGCTGCCCGCCTGAAAGTTCGCGCGGCTTGCGCTCGAGAAGGTGCGTCATGTCGAGCACGCGCGCCGCTTCCTTGACCTTCCTGTCGATCTCGTCCCTGGGCAGCTTGCGCATCTGCAGCGGGAACGCCAGGTTCTTGTAGACCGATTTCTGCGGGTAGAGCGCGTAGTTCTGGAACACCATCGCGATGTCCCGGTCCTTGGGGTCGAGGTCGTTGACCACGCGGTCGCCGATGACGATGTCGCCCGATGTGACCGGGATCAATCCCGCGACAAGATTGAGCGTGGTTGTCTTGCCGCAGCCCGAAGGGCCGACGAGCGCAACGAACTCGCCGTCATTGACCGTCAGCGAAACGTCGTTGACAGCTTTGAAGCCGCCATAGGTCTTGACGAGATCTCTCAGGACCACGTGGGCCATCGGCAACTCCCTACGGCATGATGCCGAAAAGTGTGAAGCGGTTTTCGGACGACATCATGCTCTATCTCTTTGATTTAGAGGCGCATTCAGATTTCAGGTCGAACAGACCTGAAATCATCCGGCTCTAGTGTTTGACCGCGCCTTCTGTAAGGGCGCGTACGAAGTATCGTTGCAGGAGGAGGAACAGCACCACGACGGGCACGCTCATCATGAAGCTGGCCGCCATCAGGCCCGGAAAGTCCGTCGTATTCTCCGAGAAGAAACGCTGTATGCCGACCGGCAGGGTCAACTGCTCGTTCTTGGAAAGGAAGGTGTAGGCATAGATGTACTCGTTCCAGGCGCCAATGAAGGAATAGATCGCGGTGGCGATGATACCGGGCGTCGACAGAGGCATCACGATCAGGATGAAGGCCTGGAACCGGGTCGCCCCATCGATCCGCGCCGCCTGCTCGAGCTGCACCGGAATGTTGTCGTAAAAGCCCTTGAGCAGCCAGATCGCCAGCGGCAGGCCGAAGGTGAGATAGGTGAGAATGAGCGAGCCATGCGTGTTCACCAGCCCGATCGCGCGCATCAGGATGAAGAGGGGCACGAGAAAGATCACCGCCGGGAACATGTTGCGCAAAAGCACGGTGAAGAACAGGAAGTTTCGTCCGGGGAAACGAAAGCGCGAAAACGCGTAGGCCGCAGGAACGGCCACGATCACCGAAAGGATTGTGGTGACCGTGGACACGTAGAGGCTGTTCCAGAAAAAACGCAGGAAGTCCTGGCCGACGCTGTTTTGCGGATCGAGCAGCTTTTGGTAGCTGGCCAGGGTAGGCTCTTCCGGCCACCATTGCGGCGGGAACTGCATCGCCGCGAACCCGGACTTGATCGATGTGATCAGCATCCAGATCATCGGCAACGCGGTGTAAAGCAGCATGAACACGAGGAAGACGCGCCCGGCCCAACGCCATCCGTCGATGCGCATGCGGCGCCGGGCTGGACCTCGAGGGGCTGTCTCGACGATCGTGCTCATGCGCTCCCCTCGTTGCGCTCGTTGCCGGCCAGCGCACGAACGTAGAAGTAGCCCAGCACCATCAGCATGAGGAACAGGAGTACCGAATAGGCCGATGCGACACCCCATCGCTGACGGCCGAAGGCGAGCTCATAGATGTGGGTGATCCAGATATGCGACGCGTTCGACGGCCCGCCACCGGTCATGATCCACGGGATGATGAAGGAATTGAAATTGGCCACCGCGAGCAACAGGATCGTCACCGTCGAGACGTTGCGCAGATGCGGGAAGGTGACGTGCCAGAAACGCTGCCATGCATTGGCCCCGTCGACTTCCGCGGCGCGCAGCAACTGGTCGGGGACCGTCTGCAAGCCGGCCATCATCATGATCATGGCAAACGGAAACTCGCGCCAGATATTGACGACGATCAAGGAGGGCAGCACCGTGCTGACGTTGTCGATGAAGTTGGGCGGCCGGTCAGCCAATCCGAGGCCGACCAGCACCGCGCCGATGATGCCGAAGTCCGAATGGTAGATCCACTTCCAGATATAGGAGGCGGCAACCGCGCTGATGACCCAAGGAATGATCAGGACAGCGCGCAGGACACCCCGGCCGATAAACTCGCGGTGGAGCGCCAGCGCGGCGGCAAACCCCAAGGCAAAGGCAACGAAGGTGGATGCGATCGTCCAGATCAGGGTGTTCAGGGTGACTTTCCAGAACACCTGGCTGGTGAGGATGGCCGTGTAGTTGTCCAATCCGATGAAGGTCTTGTCGCGGAGCTGCAGGCCAGGCGGCGTCTTAAAGAACGACAGCTCGACCGTGTAGTAGATCGGATAGGCGATGACGATGAGCATCACGGCGATCGCTGGAAGCACGTAAGCGTAGTCGGCGCGATGCTCCCAGATATTCCGCAGCACCCCGGAGCTACCGGGTTGCAATCTTCGGCGAGCCTCGGCCTTCCCGGTCACGATCGTCACGATGGCGTGCCCTTGTTGTTCGGAGCAAACCGGCTGCACGCACTATCGGCGCAGCCGGTCGGATCGCAGGTCAGGCCCGGACTAGAGTCCGTCCATCAGGTTTTTCACCTTCTCGGCCGCGTCGTCCGCTGCCTGATCGACGGTCATCGCTCCGGTCAGGGCGTTCTGCAGCATGTCCGGGACGATGATATTCATGATCTCGGGCGATTGCGGCAGCGCCGGAAACGGAATGCCGTATGGCAACATCGAGGTCGTGACATCGAGGAACTTGATGTTGTCCAGACGTTCCTTCATCCATTTGGTCTTGAAGCCGTTGAGGTTGCCTGGGTTCGAGCCGGCATACGCCATCTTCAACGACCATTCAGGGCTCGTCCACATGCAGATGATGGCCTTTGCGGCCGGCTCGTCCACCTTGCCGCCCTCGACATATTCGGGCTTCAGGATGTGAATGTTCGAGCCACCAAACACGACCGCCCGCTTGCCGTCGGGGCCGGTCGGAATCAGGCCATAGCGCATGTTGTCGATGACGGTCTGCGCCTTATCCTTGTCGGCGCCCGTTGCCTTCTTCTGCAGGTCGAGCATGACGTTATAGTCGGACGGGTGCGAGACCATCATGCCGAGTTGGCCGGCGACGAACAGGGGCTGGTTATCGGCCTGCTGGTTGGTGAGGGCCGAAACCGGAACCGACTTGTCGCGAACATACATGTCGTAGGAGGCTTGCAACGCCGCCTTGCTCTGCGGGCTATTGAGCTCGACCTCCTTATAGGTCGGGTTCGCGGAGGCTTCGTCGAAGACACCGCCGCCATAGGCCCATAGCTGCGGCATGAAGCGGTACGGCGTGTTGCCGGCGTTCTTTCGCGCCACGAGGCCGTAGCCGGCAATGCCGAGCTTGTCATGGATCTGCTTGGAATATTTGACGACGTCGTCCCAGGTAGCCGGAGCCTTGTCCGGATCGAGGCCCGCACGCTTGAAAATGTCGGCGTTCCAGATGAACGCCATCGTCTCATTGTTGGTGGGAATGCCGTAGGTCACGCCATCCCAGGTTACCGCCTTCATGGCGCCGGGCCAGAAATCCTCTGTGGGATAGCCCACATCTTCCGGCTTGAGCGGCTGCAGATAACCCTTCGAGGCGAACTCGGTTCCACCCAGGATTTGCAGGCGGACCGCCATCGGCGCCGCATTGCCGAGCAGCGCCGTGCGGAATTTGTCGAGAAGGTCGTTGTAGGTGAGGGCCTGATCCTCGAGCTGGATGTTCGGATAGGTCTTGCGGAAGGTCTCGAAGAAATCCTTGTAGTACTGGCGCAGGAGATCGGGGTCGCCCTCGAACACACCCTGATACCAGAACGTCAGTCGCCCCTTGTAGTCGAGCGGAGTGACCTTGCCGCAATCGGCGGCCGTGTCGAAATCCTGTGTGCCGGCGATGGAGCGCACATATTCCGGCGACCACTTGCTCAAATCGACCGGCGGCGAACCCAGCGCCGATCCCGACATGAGCGACGCCATCAAAGCAGTGGCGACTGTGCCGCGCAGGACGGCACCGCCGAGTGTAATCCTCGTCATAGTATCCTCCCAGATTCTCCCATGCCGCCGTGCGCCAAGGGGCTCGTTCGACCGTGCGGGATGTGTCCTTCTGCTCAATGTATCCCTTCGATCATCTGGTACGTTTTCAGATCGTGGATTGCCTGTCAACGCACCCGATCGTACATTGTTTGCAAAACGCGTGTATGATATCAAGCATGTGATGTACTAATCGGGGGAGCCGGCTTTGGCCGAAACAAGTGATTTCAAAGCAGAGCCACCCGTGGGGATTGATCCCATCGCGGCGTCCAGCGAGGGCGCCTCGCTTTATGAGCTGATCCGGGAAGACATCATCGAGGGACGGCTCGCCGCCAACGAACGACTTGTGGTTACCGATCTCGCCCGGCGTCACGGCACCTCGACCAACCCCGTACGCGAGGCGCTGCAGCTGTTGCGAGGGGAGGGCTTCGTCACCTTTGTCGCCAACCGTGGCGCCCGCGTCCGACCCATAGACCAGGATTTCGTCCGGGATATCTACGAGATCGGAGTCCTGATCGAGCCGGCCCTGACGCGATGGTTCGTGAACATGGCGACCGGCGAGGACATCGCCGAACTCGAACGCATCCAGGCTCTGATCGAAGAGAACAACTTCACCGACACATTGCGGCACAGTGAATTGGATACCGCCTTCCACACCGTAATGTACCAGCGCCACTACAACCGCCATGCCGCCGAGCTTTGGTGGAAGCATCGCGAAGTGCTGCGAGCCGTGAGCCGGCGTTTCAATTTCACGCTCGCGCGGCGGGCCGCCATCATGCGTGAACACCGCGAGCTCATCGCGCATATCAAAGCGGGAAATGCCGACGAGGCGGCCGAGCTCATTGCCCGCCATGTCGAGGGTTCCGGCCGGCACGTTCTCGAACAGATGCGTGCGCGCAACGCCGCTCGGGCCGGATAGAACTTCCAGCCCAGAAAATCATTGGTCCGGCCATCAGACAGAGGTAGTTGAGAGATGAAAATCACGAGCGTTCGGCCGTGGCTGATCAAGTCCGATGCTTCCTATTGGGGAGAGTTCCTGTTCGTCGAGGTGACGACCGACGAAGGGGTGAGTGGCTGGGGGGAAATCACCACCACCACAAGGCTCGCCAACCGCGCGCTGTGCACGATCCTGCGTCAGATCGGTGTCGCCGTCACAGGTGAGGATCCGGCGCGCATCGAGCATCTCTGGCACAAGATTTTCCGCAGCTTCACCTATATGGGCAGCCGCGGCGCCGCAGTCGAATGCGTGAGCGCTATCGACATAGCGCTCTGGGACATTCGCGGCAAAGTTCTCGGCAAGCCGATCTACGAGCTGCTGGGCGGACCGGTGCGCGATAAAATCGCGCTCTATACCCATCCCAACCAGGCCAAGTTTACCAGCAAGGAGGCTGTGGTCCGCGAAATTCGAGACATCGTCGAATCCGGACACACCGGGCTGAAGTTCGATCCTTTCCCCCACCAGGGCCGCATCGCCGATGGCTTGGCGCGCGAACAGCGGGACGGCTACCTCGATGGCAGCATGACCCGCAAGGACGAGCGCGAGGCTGCCGAACTAACGGCTTTGATCCGTGAAACGGCGGGGCCCGATGTCGACATTCTCATCGACGCGCATGGCCGCTTCGACGTCCCCACCGCCATTCGCCTCTGCCGAAGCCTCGAGGAAGCCGGCCAGATCGACTGGTTCGAGGAGCCATGCCCGCCAGAAAGCCTCAATGCTCTCAAGCAAGTGCGTGAGAAGGTCAGTGCCGCCATCTCGTGGGGCGAGCGCGGCCACACCAAATGGGATTTCGTGCCGGTGCTCGAGAACAGGCTTGCGGACTACATCATGCCGGACGTTACCTGGACCGGCGGCATTACCGAACTGAAGAAGATTTCCGCCCTGTGCGAAGCCTACTACATCCCGGTCTCGCCCCATGACGCCGCGGGACCGATCAATGTGGTTGCGGGAGCGCAGGTGATGATGACGGTTCCCAACTTCTACAAGCTCGAAACGTCGGAGTGGAACCTGGACAAATATAATCACCTCATCGACGAGCCACTCGATGTCTCGAACGGCAGCCTCAAGCTGGCGTCGAAGCCGGGTCTCGGTGTCGAGATGAACCGAGACTACCTGCAGGCCCACGAGATAGAGCTTGGCTAGCAACGCTTATGCAGGCCGGGGGTGCGGGGCGCCACCAATCAGAACGAGGATAAGCCATGGCAAAGACGGGTAGCGCCGGCGAGGCGCTCAATCGGGTAAATACGAACTCCAGGCCGAGCGACCTGCGCATCACCGACCTGCGCGTTGCCGAGATCGTCGGCGCGCCGTTCACCTCCGCGCTGGTCAAGATCTACACCAACCAGGGCATTGTCGGCCTGGGCGAAGTGCGCGACGGCGCCAGCGCGACCTATGCGCTGATGCTGAAGAGCCGGTTGCTGGGCGAGAACCCTTGCGACGTCGACCGGCTGTTCCGCCGCATCAAACAATTTGGCGGCCATGGGCGGCAAGGTGGCGGTGTCTCGGCAATCGAGATCGCGCTTTGGGACCTCGCCGGCAAGGCGTATGGCGTGCCGATCTACCAGATGCTGGGAGGACGGTTTCGCGACAAGGTGCGTGTATATTGCGACACCGACGCGGACAAGCCCAGCGGCACCGAGACCGGAAAGCGGCTCAAGGCGCGGATGGATCTCGGTTTCACCTTCCTCAAGATGGATCTCGGCCTGGCGCAGATTTCGCACATATCGGGCGCAGTGGTGGCGCCGGCCGGCGTGCTCGACGGTTTCCGCAGCCATGCCGCGCGCGGTCCGGCACGCACGCTGGACGAGCGCCGGGCGCGTAATGCCGCCTATGACGCGCAAAACGTGCCGCATCCCTTCACCGGCCTCCACTTCACCGAAAAGGGCATCGACCTGCTCGACCAATATATCCACGAGGTCCGCGAGGTGATCGGCTACGAGGTTCCGCTCGCCATCGACCATGTCGGCCACATCTCGCTGCAGGACGGCATCCGTCTGGCCCGGCGGATCGAGAAATACGCACCGGCCTGGCTCGAGGACGTGATCCCCTGGCATTACACCGAGCAGTATCGGCAGTTGCAGCAGGCGACCTCGGTGCCGATCTGCACGGGTGAGGACATCTACCTCAAGGAAGGCTTCGAGCCGCTGCTCAACGCCGGCATCTCGGTCATCCATCCGGATCTGCTGACCACCGGCGGCATTCTCGAGACCAAGAAGATCGGCGACGCGGCGCAGGAGCATGGCGTCGCCATGGCCATTCACATGGCGGAAAGCCCGATCGCGGCAATGGCCGCCGCGCATGTCGCTGTAGCCACGGAAAACTTCATGGCGCTCGAATATCACACCGTCGAAGTCGACTGGTGGGACGATATCGTCACCGGCCTGCCCAAGCCGCTGGTCAAGGACGGCTTCATCACCGTGCCCGACAAGCCTGGTCTGGGCATCGACGACATCGTCGACGAAGTGATCAGCCAGCACCTGCAGCCCGGCGTCACCGGCATCTGGCAACCGACCGATCACTGGGACGACGAATACTCCTGGGACCGCACCTGGAGCTGACTCTACACTTCTCTCCTCGGAGGGAGAGGTGAACAGAAGGATGGACCATGATCTACGAACTTCGCATTTACGACTGCGTGCCGGGCCGGCTGCCGGCGCTGCTCAAGCGTTTCAACGACCATACCTTGGCGCTGTGGGATAGACACGGCATCCGCCAGGCCGGGTTCTTCACCACGGTGGTCGGCGAAAACAGCAATCGACTGACCTATTTCGTCGCCTGGGAATCCCTTGCCGAGCGCGAAGTGAGATGGAAGGCCTTCACCACCGATCCGGCATGGCTCAAGGCCCGCGACGAGTCCGAGCGCGATGGCCCGATCCTGGCCAATATTTCCAGCCAGTTTCTCGCGCCAACCGCCTTCTCGTCGGTGAAATAGAGGACATCATGAAGATCACCGATCTCAGGTGCGCCGTCATCGGCAGGCACCCCATCGTGCGCATCGTCACCGACGAAGGCCTCCATGGCCTCGGCGAGGTCGAGTACACCAAGCCTTATCTGAAACCCTGGGTGCTGCATTTCCGCGACGCGCTGATCGGCGAGGACCCGACCGATGTCGAACGCGTGATGTTGAAAATCCGCCAGCGCGGCTCGTTCAAGCCCTACGGCGCCGCCGTCAGCGCTATCGAGCATGCTCTGTGGGACATCGCCGGCAAGGCGGCAGGCGTTCCGGTCTACAAGCTGCTCGGCGGCAAGGTGCGCGACAAGGTGCGGGTCTATAACGGTTCCATCCGCAAGAAGCGCACCGGCGACAGGCCGGAGGATTACGCGGCCGACGTCAAATGGATGATGGAGCGGCCGGAAGGTTTCTTCATGGTCAAGCAAGGCATCTCCTTCCATTCCAACATGAAGACTTCCGTTCCCGACTTCCACTATGGCGTTCGCCAGCCGCCGACCTATCACGGCGCGATGGACCAGGGGCAGATCAGCGAGCGCGGCATGGCGCATATGATCGACTGCGTCATCGCCATGAAGGAGGTGCTCGGCGACAAGGTCTCGCTGGCGTTGGATTGCGGTCCCGGGTGGTTCCTGCCGGACGCCATCCGCTTCGCTCAGGCGGTGGAAAAATACAATCTGATGTGGCTGGAGGACATGCTGACCGGCGACTACGTGCCATGGGTCAACCCGCAAGCCTATCGCGAACTCACCACATCGACGTCCACCCCCATCCACACGGGCGAGCAGATCTACCTGCGCCATAACTTCAAGGAACTGATCGAGACGCAGGCGGTTCGCGTCATCGGTCCGGATCCCGCCGACATCGGCGGCATCGCCGAGCTCAAATGGGTGGCCGAGCACGCCTACATGCACTCGATCATGATGGCGCCGCACGGCACGGCGAACGGGCTGCTCGGCCTCGGCGCGCTGATCAATGTCTGCGCCACGCTGCCGGCCAACTACATCGCCTTCGAATATCCCAGCGCCTCCGACCCCTGGTGGGAGGACATCGTCATCGGCCTGCCCAAGGGGCAGATCGTGAAGGACTCCATGATCGACCTGCTCGAAGCGCCGGGACTGGGTGTCGACATCGATGCCGAAGCAGCGAAGAAGTACCTTGCGGAAGAGGACGCCGGTTTCTTCGGCCGATAACGATCCGACGCGACCTGAGCGTCAAGGGCTATCGAACGGCTCGCACACATGGGTGAGCGTCCACGCCGTGCCGCCTATTTCGTTTCGGGCAGCATCTCGTCCATCAACTGCTTGACGGCCTCGGCGGATCTTTTCATCCCGGCTTCGTCCATGGCCCAACCGGCGAAGCGTTCCAGCAAGGTGGCGAACCTTACTAGGTCCTGCTCATCCCACTGTGCCAGCGATCCGGCGAAAATCCGCCATTTGGTCTGGCGCACCGCCGCCACGAGGCGCTCACCCTTGGCGGTGAGTTTGAGGCAGATGCGGCGGGCATCGCGTTGCGATGCGACACGGCAGGCATAGCCGCGTTCGACGAGGTCGGCCGCGATGCGGCTGGCGCGCGACGGATCGGTCTCGAGGCGCTCGGCGATGACGCCAACCGTCACCTCATCCTGCTGGGTATCGCTGAAAACCGGATTGTTCGCGATGGCGCTGATCGCATCGAGATGGCTCACTTCCAGCGAAGGGTCTACGCGCGCCAGGATCATGCGGCCGAAGTCGCGGCGCTGGATCGAGCGGCGCACCTTGCTCATTACCGCATCGATGGCGGCCACGGCCTCGGCCGCCGGTTCGGACAGGCCGCTGCCGCGCGCCAGACCGGCGAGGTCCCGATCGCCGCGCGTCTGGAACAGGGATGGAAATCGGTCCGGACTGCTGGATGCGTTGCTGCTCATCCATAGCGCGTTAGCAAGAATATATGCTGATGTCAATTATATGCTGCGCGCACATATCTGGTTGACACCTCTCGGCTGTGGGCACATAAATCGCGCCCCAAGCTACGGAGACACCGATGACTGTCGAGCAGACGCTGCCGGACACAGCGCCCGTGGAGGCCCAAGTCAGGCCCGACCTTACGACCTTGATCGTCTATTTCGGCGCGCTGATCGCCATGTTCATGGCAACCATCGACATGCAGATCGTCGTCACCGCCTTGCCCACCATTGCCGGCGAACTCGGCAATCTGCATTTGTTCGGCTGGGTCGGTGCCGCCTACCTGCTCTCGACCGCCGCGGTCTCGCCATTCTACGGCAAGCTCGGCGACATGTATGGCCGCAAGAATGTCGTGCTGACGGCGATCGGCCTGTTCCTGCTGGGCTCGCTGGTCTGCGGCATGGCATGGTCGATGGAGAGCCTCATCGCCGCGCGCGTGCTGCAAGGCATCGGCGGCGGCGGCCTGATGGTCTCGGCCTTCGCCATGATCGGCGAACTGTTTTCGCCGCGCGACCGCGCGAAATATCAGGGCTACAGTTCGGCGGTGTTCGCGCTGTCATCAGTGCTCGGCCCGTTGGCCGGCGGCTACATCACCAGCCTGTTCGGCTGGCGCTGGGTGTTCCTGGTCAATCTGCCGATAGGCATCATCGTGCTGGCGGTGCTGGCCTTCGCCATGCGCAGCCGGTTCAACGAAAAACGGCACCGCATCGACTATCTCGGCGGCGCGCTGCTCGCCATCGGCACAACGGCGGTCGTTTATTGGGGCTATCACGTGCTCGACCCCAGCGGGCCGGACCTGCTCACCTTCGTATTGCCACTCCTCGCGCTGGTCGCCATCACCTTGTTCATCATGGTGGAGCGCCGGGCCGAAGAGCCGATCGTGCCGTTGCGGCTGTTCGGCAATTCGACGGTCAGCATCGTCTCGGGCGTGTCGCTGGTCGCCGGAACGGTGACGCTGGGCATGTTCTTCTATTTCGCCCTCTACATGCAGACGCTGACGGGTCTCAGCCCGGCCGAAGTCGGCTTCCTGTTCCTGCCGGCGTCGCTGACATCGATGGTCATCTCGATCGTCGCCGGGCGGGTAATTGCCGCAACCGGACGCTACAAATGGATGCCGGTGGTCGCCATGGGTATTGGCGGGTTTCTGATGCTGGGCTTTGTCCTCACCAACCAGCACACGCCGATCTGGGTGCTGGCAACGATGATGGCTGTGTTCGGCATCAGCATGGGCCTGCAGTTCCAGGTGCTGATCGTGGCGATCCAGGCGGCGGCACCGCTGCAGGATATCGGCGCGGTGACGTCGCTGATCACCCAGGCGCGGACGCTCGGAGCATCGCTGGGTCTGGCGCTGAACGGCGCGGTGATGATCTGGGCGCTGAACCGGCAGACAGCCGAGCTTCCTGCAGACGCCGCCGCCCTGCTGCCGGGTGGCCTGAACGGGTTGACGCCGCACCTCGCATCGAGCCTGCCGGGCGCGATCCGCGAAGTGGTGCTCGACCATTACTCCAGTGGCTTCAACGTGATGTTCATCTGGGTGGCGGCGCTCTATTTCGTCGCCATGGGGCTGACGCTGCTGCTCGAGGACAAAGAGATCCCGAAGCGGGGCTGAGCCAGAGTATGTCCATGCGCTGGGTTTAGGCATTTGGCGATGATCTGAAATCACCGAGGAGGACAGCCATGATCATCGACACTCATCTGCACCTGATCGACCTGTCGGCGCTGCGCTATCCCTGGCTCAGCCGCGAGCCGGCGCTCAACCGCGATTTCCCGCACGCAGAATATGCGATCCAGGCCCGCCGCGCCGGCATCGAGGCCGCGCTGCATATGGAGGTCGACGTCGATGAAGCCGACATCCAGGCCGAGACCAGCCATGTGAAGGCGCAGTCGCTGGAAAAGGGCACGCTGTTGCGCGGGGCGATCGCCTCCTGCCGTCCGGAGGAGGCCGGCTTCGCCGCCTATCTCGAGCGCCAGCAAGCCGATCCCTTCGTCAAGGGGTTCCGCCGCGTGCTGCATGTCATGCCGGACGAGCTTTCGGACAGCGCGCTGTTTCGCGAAAACATCAAGCGGCTTGCCGGCACAGGCCTGACCTTCGACTTCGTCGTCCTGCCGCATCAGATTCCAAGGGCGGTTGCGCTCGCCGATCTGGCGCCGGATGTGCAGTTCGTGCTCGACCATTGCGGCGTGCCCGACATCAAGGCCAGTGCGGAACATCCGTGGCGCGAGCATATGAGTGAGATCGCGCGGCGTCCCAATGTCATCGGCAAGATCTCCGGCGTCGTCGCCTATGCCGATGCCGGCTCATGGACAGTCGAGACCTTGCGCCCCTATGTCGAGCACACGATCGGCTGCTTCGGCTGGGACCGCGTCGTGTGGGGCAGCGACTGGCCGGTGTGCACGCTTGGCGGTGGCCTTGCGACCTGGGTGGCGGCGACGCATGCGTTGATCGCTGGAGCAAGTCCTGAGGAGAGAACGAAACTGCTGTCGGGCAATGCCAAGCGGATGTGGAAGCTGTAGCGCGGTCGGACACCGATTGCCTGCAAGCGCGCAGAACGCCATGATAGCGCTACTTCACGCCAATACCTGCCGTCAGGCCGCCATCGATCCTGTAGTCCGCGCCGGTGCAGAAACCGGCCTTCGACGAGCACAGGAAGGCGATGAGTTCCGCCACTTCCTCCGGTTCGCCGATACGGCCGAGCGGATGCGCCGCGCCGAAGCGCTTGTAGGCCTCTTCGACATCGGCATCGCTGCCGCCGTCACCGCGCGCAGCCTTCTCCAGGATCGGCGTGCGGATCGAGCCCGGGCTGACCGAATTGACGCGGATGCCTGATGCCGCGTAGTCGAGCGCCAGCGAGCGCGTCAGCGTGTGGATGGCGCCCTTGGTCGTGGCATAGGCGGCGACGTTCTGCTGGCAGGCAAAGCCCTGCACCGAGGCGACGTTGACGATGGCGCCGCCTCCGCGCTTGATCATTTCCGGAATGCCGAAATGCGCGGTCAGGTAGATCGAGCCGACATTGACCGTCATCGTTCGGTTCCAGGTTTCCCAGTCGGTGGTCGTCGCCGTGCCATAGGGATGGACGGCGGCTGAATTGACGATGACATCAAGGCCGCCGAACCTTGCGACGCCAGCCGCCACCGCGTCGCGCACCTGGTCGGAGATGGACACATCGGTTTCGATGACCAGCACCGCAGCTCCAGCGCTTTCCAGTTGCGCTTTCATCGCCGCATTGGCGCTGCGGTCGATGCCGCAGGCGATGATTGCGGCGCCACCGGCCGCAAGGCGTCTGGCGGTTGCCAGGCCAATGCCGGTCGTCCCCGTCACCAGGGCGACCTTGCCGTCGAAATCCATCATTTCTAAAAACTCTTCCATTTTCTATCGACTCCCATCGAGGTCCAACAATAAGTTGCCAACCTCTCGCAGAAGGAAAGCCGAAAATGGAACAATGCTGGCGCTGGTATGGGCCCGATGATCCGGTGACGCTCGATCATGTCAAGCAGGCGGGCGCCACCGGCGTGGTCTCGGCGCTCCACCATATCTATGACGGCCGGGCGTGGCCTGAGGCCGAAGTGCTGGAGCGCAAGCGCATTATCCAGGAAGCAGGACTGACCTGGTCGGTCGTCGAGAGCATTCCGGTCCACAATTCCTTCAAGATCGGCGCGCAGGAACGCGAGCGCTATGCCGGCTATTACCGCGATTCGATCCGCGCGCTGGCCAAGGCCGGCATCGCCACGATCTGCTACAATTTCATGCCGGTGGTGGACTGGACCCGCACCGATCTAGCCTACCGTCTGCCGACGACAGGCTACGCCCTGCGTTTTGATGCCGTTGATTTCGCCGCCTACGATCTGTTCGTGCTGAAGCGCAAGAACGGAGCTGACAGCTACACGCCGGCGCGTATTGCGCAGGCGGAAGCGCGGCTGAAGGAATTGCCGCCCGAGAAGATCGACCAGATCGAGCGCAATCTGATCGCCGGCCTGCCGGCTACAGAGCGCAAGTATGACCGCGATAGTTTTCGCGAGGCGCTTGCGGACTATGACGGGATCGGGCCGAAGGAGTTGCGCGACAACCTCGCGTGGTTCCTGCGCGAGATCATTCCGGTGGCGGAAGAGGAGGGGGTGCGCATGTGTATCCACCCCGACGATCCGCCGTTTTCGCTCTACGGCCTGCCGCGCGTCGTTTCGACCGCCGAGGATGCGCGTTTCATTCTCAATGCCGTCGACAGCCAGGCCAATGGGCTGACGTTCTGCACCGGGTCCTACGGCACGCGCGCCGACAACGACATCGTCGCCATGGTCAAGGAATTCGCCGACCGCATCCACTTCGCCCATTTGCGCAACATCACCATCGAGGATGACGGCTCGTTCTACGAGGCCGAGCATCTCGAAGGCGGCACCGACATGGCGCATGTCATCCTGGCGCTGATGCAGGAGGAGGCGCGCCGCCGCAAGGAGGGCCGCGCCGACTGGCAAATCCCGATGCGGCCGGACCATGGCCACCTGCTCGCCGACGATATCGGCAAGACAAGGATCAATCCCGGCTACTCGCTGATCGGCCGCCTGAAGGGCTTGGCCGAATTGCGCGGCATCATGCGGGCCGTGGAAACGTTTGGGCTGGCTTGAAGGGGCAACGACTGCGTTCAATGCCGACGCCGGCTCAGCGTGCGTCGCTGTAGATAATGCGGCCGGCGCGGACGCAAGACACCTCCGATTGCCAGGTTGACAGAAAGCTGACAATGTATCATATCCGGAAAAGCTGACTATGTATCATATTATCTAGCGCTAGGAGAAAGACCGGCAAAGCCGGCGCCCCAGGGAGGCATCGTGGGAGAGGCTATCAGCCAGTGGAGCAATTGGTCGGGCTATGTCACGGCCACGCCGCAGGCTTTTGCCGAACCGCAGAGTCTCGATGAGCTGAGTGGTGCCATTCGCAACTCGCCGGGACCAGTTCGATTTGTCGGCACGGGCCATTCCTTTACGCCGCTGGTCAAGAATGACGGCACCATCCTGTCGCTCGACCGCTTCGAGGGCCTGAGGTCGCACGATCCCGAAAAACTGACGGCGCGGGTCGGCGCCGGCACCAAGATCGGCGCGCTGGCAAAGCTGTTGCACGGCGTCGGCCAGGCGCTGCCGAACATGGGCGACATCGACAAGCAGGCGTTCGGCGGGGCGCTGGGCACCGCCACCCACGGCTCGGGCATCACGCTCGGCGCTTACCATACCCAGCTCGAGGCGATGCAGATCGTCGACGGGCGTGGCGCCGTGAAAGAGTTCGACCGTGCCAAGAGCCCCGACATGATCGAAGCCATGGGCGCTTCGCTCGGCGCTTTCGGCGCCGTCACCGAAGTGACGATCCGCAACGTGGCGAGTTACCGGATGCGGCACCGCCGCTGGACGGCGCCGATTGCCGATGTGCTTGCGCAATTCGAAAGCACCATGACGGCGCATCGTTCGGCCGAGTTCTACTATGTGCCGTTTTCCGGCCAGGCGCTGCTGATTGCCAGCGACATCACCGAGGCGCCGGCGACGGTGCGTCCGCCGACGGAAGACGACGATGCGGTGACGACGCTGAGAAAACTGCGCGACTATCTCAGCTGGCTCCCTTGGCTGCGCCGCCGTCTCATCGGCTCGGCCTTCGCCAAGGTGCCGGCCGAGGATTATATCGAGGAGTGGCTGAAGGTCTTCACCTCCGAGCGCAACGTCAAGTTCAACGAGATGGAATACCACCTGCCGTTCGAGGAAGGGGCGGCCGCACTCAGCGAAATCATTGCGCTGCTCGAGACGCGGTTTCCAGAGGTCTATTTTCCGATGGAGGTGCGCGTCGTCGCGCCCGACAATGTCTGGCTCAGCCCCTTCTACAAGCGCCCAACCTGTTCCATCGCCATCCATCACGGCGTCGAGCGCGATCCGATGGCGTTCTTCAACGCCGCCGAGCCGATCTTCAGGAGGCGCGGCGGCCGCCCGCATTGGGGCAAGATGCACAGCCTGACATCAAGGGAATTGAGCGCGCTCTATCCGCGCTGGAACGATGCGATGGCGGTCCGCCGCGAGATGGACCCGGACAACCGCTTCGTGTCGCCCTATATTGCCAGGCTGCTCGGCGTCGCGGCATGAGCCTGACCGACACCTATTTCGCGGAAATGTCGGGCGCGCTCAGGGCAGCCGGGATCTTTCAGCCTTGCCTGGTGCTCGATCTCGACCGGCTCGATCACAACATCGCTGCGATCAAGGCGAAGTTCGCCACGGGCCTCGATCTGCGCCTCGTCGACAAGTCGCTGCCATGCCTGCCGCTGATCGACTATATCCGCGCGGCGTTTGCGACCGACAGGCTGATGACCTTTCATCTGCCGATCAGCGCCGAGATGCTGAAAGTGTTTCCCCAAGTCGATCTCCTGTTGGGCAAGCCGATGCCGGTTGCCGGCGCCAGGCACGCGCTGACGAAGGGCGTTCTCGCCGGGCTCGGCGAAGCTACGTCGCGCATCGTCTGGCTGATCGATACCGAGGAGCGGCTGGCCGCCTATGGCTCGCTTGCCGCCGAGCTCGACCGCGAGCTGCGCGTCTGCTTCGAGGTCGATGTCGGCCTTCATCGCGGCGGTATCAGCGATCCCGACTCACTGGCCCGGGCAGTTTCCGCGTTGGCGAATTACCCGCGGCTGAAATGCGAAGGCGTCATGGCCTACGAGGCGCATATCGGCCATATCCCCAAACTGCTGGGAGGACCGGCCAAGGCGCGCGTCAAGGCGATCAGCCTGTTTCGCCAGTATGTCGCTTGCCTTGCCGCCGACCAGCGCAAGATCCTCAATCTTGGCGGCAGCAGCACCGCATTGCTCTATGACAGCTGGGTCGGCGCCAATGAATTGTCCATCGGATCGGCTTTTATGCTGCCGACCGATTTCGATGTGCCGAGCCTCAGCCAATTGCGGCCTGCCGCATTCATCGCGACGCCGATCCTGAAAGTGGTCGATGTCCAGGCGCCGGGCCTCGACCAGCGCTCCTGGCTGCTGCAGAAGCTCGGGCTGTTGCCGCGGCGCGGCTGTTTTCTCTATGGCGGAAAATGGATGGCGAAGCCCGTCCATCCCGTGGGGATGAAGACCGACAAGACGTTCGGCTTTTCGACCAATCAGCAATTCATGGCGCTGCCCGACAACGTCAATGTCGGGCCTGACGACTACGCCTTCCTGCGTCCGACGCAGAGCGAATTCGTGCTACAGCAGTTCGGTTCGATCCAGGTCTATTCCGGCGGGAAATTCGTCGAGCAATGGGCCGCACTGCCGTTTTCGTAGAGCAATTCCAGGAAAAGTGTGAAGCGGTTTTCCCACAGGAATTGCGTCAAACAAAGAGATCGAAGTGGAGGAGGATAGGATGGTTGCCAAGGCAGTCAAAACCCAGCCCGTGCAGCCTGAATGGGCAGCCGAACTCGACCTCGCGCTCACCGATCTCGACGCCAGGAAGGACGACTGGGCGCAGACCTCGAATGGCGAGCGGATCGCCTTGCTGCGGCAGGTCAAGGATCACATCCGCGAGGTCGCCGAGGCGTGGGTCAAAACCGCGACGCGCAAGAAGGGCATCCCGACCGGCTCGCCGCTGGAAGGTGAGGAATGGCTGGCTGGCCCGGCGGCGCTGATGGATGGCTGCAACCAGTTCATCCACACGCTGAGCCTGATGGAGGGCAAGAAGTTCCTTGACAGACTGCCGGTCCGCACCTTGCCTAGCGGACAGGTGGCGGTGACGGTGGTTCCGAATTCGCTTTGGGACAAGGTGCTGTTCACCGGGCTGAAGGCAGAGATCTGGATGCAGCCCGGCGTGACCAAGGCGAACCTCGCCGCAAACACCGCATCGGCCTATGACGCGCCGCGCACCAGCCGCAAGGGCAAGATCGGCCTCGTGCTCGGCGCCGGCAACGTCGCCTCGATCGCGCCGCTCGACTGCCTGCACAAGCTGCTCGTCGAACATCAGGTCGTCCTGCTCAAGATGAACCCGGTCAATGATTACCTCGTTGATTTCCTGCGGCCGGCGCTGCGGCCGCTGATCGAATTCGGCGCGCTGCGCATCGTGCGCGGCGGCACCGATGTCGGTGCGTATCTGTGCAACCACGATCTCGTTGACGACATCCACATCACCGGTGCCGCCGCCTCGCATGACGCGATCGTCTGGGGTCCCGGCGAGGAGGGCCGCAAGAACAAGGCGGCGGGCACGCCGCGCAACAGCCGGCGTATCACCTCTGAGCTTGGCGGCGTGGCGCCGACCATCGTGGTGCCCGGCCCATGGTCGAATGCCGACATCGCCTACCATGCCGAACTGATCGCCACACAGAAGCTCAACAATTCCGGTTTCAACTGTATCGCCTGCCAAATGCTCGTGTTGCCCGAAGGCTGGGACAAATCCGACGCGCTTCTGGCGGCCCTCGAAAAGGTGATGCAGAAAGCCCCGTCGCGCCCGGCCTATTATCCCGGCGCGACCGAGCGCCTCGCCGCCTTCGAGGCGCATGCCGACAGCGTACAGAAATTCGAGCGGCCCGGCGGGCCGGCCTGCGTGGTGGTGCCGTTCCGGCCGGGCACGGATACCTATCTCGAAAATGCCGAGGTGTTCGCGCCGGCGCTCAGCGTCATGCGGCTGCCGGCGGGCAATGCGGAATCCTATCTGCGCGCCGCTGTCGCCTACGCCAATGAAAAGCTGCACGGCACGCTTGCCGCCAACATCCTCATCCATCCCAGGACGATCGCCGAGATCGGCCGGCAGCGCTTCGAGGAAATCATTGCCGAACTGCGCTATGGCGGCATCGGCATCAATTCCTGGAGCGGCGTTCTGTTCGCGCTGCTGCGCCCGACCTGGGGTGCTTTCCCTGGCCACACGCTCGACGACGTGCAGAGCGGCATCGGCGTCGTCCACAACACCTATTTGTTCGACAGACCGGAACGCAGCGTGCTCGAAGCGCCGTTCCGCATCATGCCGAAGCCGGCCTGGTTCCTGACCCACAAAAGGGCACACATGGTCGGCCGCCTGATCACCGAGTTCAACTACCGGCCGAGCCTCATGAAGCTGCCGCGCATCATCTGGAACGCGCTGCGCGGCTAGCAACGAGCATCCGATCTCAAAAACAAAAGCCGGCACAGGAGCTACGACAATGGCTGACGCGGATGCAATCATCGTTGGCGGCGGGCTGGCCGGCCTGGCCGCAGCCGCGGAACTCGGCGATGCCGGCAAACGCGTGATCATCGTCGAGCAAGAGGGTGGCGGTTTTCTCGGCGGCCAGGCATTCTGGTCGCTCGGCGGCCTGTTTTTGGTCAACACGCCCGAGCAACGCCGCCTGCGCATCAAGGACAGCCGCGACCTCGCCTGGCAGGATTGGCTGGGCTCTGCCCAGTTCGACCGGCCCGAGGACCATTGGCCAAGGAAAGTGGCGGAAGCCTATGTCGATTTCGCCGCCGGCGAGATGCGGCCGTGGCTCTACGCCATGGGCATGCGCTGGTGGCCGGTGGTCGGCTGGGCCGAGCGCGGCGGCGCGCTGGCCAATGGCCACGGCAATTCAGTGCCGCGCTTCCACCTGACATGGGGCACTGGGCCGGGCGTGGTCGCGCCGTTCGAAAGGCGCGTGCGCGAGCACGTCGCCAAAGGGCTGATCACTTTGAAATTCCGTCATCAGGTCAGCCGGCTGATCAAGACCAACGGCGCGGTCACCGGCGTCGCGGGCGAAATTCTGGAGGCATCCGATGTCGAGCGCGGCAAGCAGTCGAGCCGCACGGCCGTCGGCGATTTCGACCTTTCGGCCGGTGTCGTGATCGTCACCTCCGGCGGCATCGGCGGCAATCATGAGTTGGTTCGCAAGGTCTGGCCGGTCGGGCGGCTGGGGCCAGCGCCGAAGCGTATGGTTGCCGGCGTGCCGCACCATGTCGACGGCCGCATGGTGGCGATCACCCAGGACGCCGGCGGGGCCGTCATCAACGCCGACCGCATGTGGCACTATGTCGAGGGGATCAAGAACTGGGATCCGATCTGGCCGAACCACGGCATTCGCATCCTGTCGGCGCCGTCGCCGCTATGGTTCGATGCTCTGGGACAACGCATGGAGGCGCCGTTCTTCCCGAGCTTCGATTCGCTCGGCACCTTGAAGCGTATCCTGTCGACGGGACACGATTATTCCTGGTTCGTGCTGAGCAAGACGATCGCTTCGAAGGAGTTCGTGCTGTCGGGTTCGGAGCAAAACCTAGACTTTACGGCCAAGGATTGGCGGGCCGTGCTGAAGAACCGGCGCGGCGGCAAGGCGCCACCATCGGTGGCAGCGTTCCTGGAAAAGGGCGAGGACTTCGTCGTCCGCGACAACCTGGCCGACTTGGTCGCCGGGATGAACGCGCTGTCAGGCGACAATCTGCTCGACTACGACGGGCTCAACGCCCAGATCGTGGCGCGCGATCGAGAGGTCGACCATGCCTATACCAAGGATGCGCAGGTCACAGCCATCCGCGGCGCACGCAACTACATCGGCGACAAGATCTTCCGGGTGACCAAGCCGCACAAGATACTCGATCCCAGGCACGGGCCGCTGATCGCGGTGCGCCTCAAAATCCTGACGCGCAAAACGCTTGGCGGCCTGCACACCAATCTCAATTCGCAGGTTCTCGATGGCAATGGCGCGCCCATTGCCGGGCTCTATGCGGCAGGCGAGGTGGCCGGCGGCGGTGGCGGCGGCTATCACGGCTACAATGCGCTGGAAGGGACATTTCTCGGCAGCTGCATCTTCTCCGGCAGGAACGCAGGCCGGCACGCCGCGGGCAGGTGACGCGGCTGGCGGGCCAAGAAAAGGTCGATGAGAACAGGACATCCGCCATGTCCCAGGATAGCGACCGCTTTCGATCGCTTGCCGCAACCCAGGCGGTCAGCAGTTGCGGCTTGCCGGCGCCGACGGTTCCCATGCGCTGGTGCTCGGCGCTGCGGCCCATCAGAGGCCTGCGTTACGCTGGCGCCACCGCGAAATTGAGCTTGAGGTCCTGAAGGCCTGGCCGCAAGGTCGGCCGGGCTACCACTCGGCGAAGGAGCCGTCCTTGTGACGCCAGACCGGGTTGCGCCAGCGGTGGCCTTCCTTGGCCCTTTCCTTGACGTAGTCCTCGTCGATTTCGACGCCGAGGCCGGGACCATCGGGGATTGCGACATAGCCATCCTCGTAGCGAAAGACGTCCTTGTTGGCGGCATAATCGAGCAAATCGTTTGCGGCGTTGTAGTGGATGCCGAGGCTCTGTTCCTGGATGAAGCAGTTGTAGCTGACGGCATCGAGCTGCAGGCAGGCGGCAAGCGCGATCGGCCCGAGCGGGCAGTGTGGCGCCACCGCAATGTCATAGGCCTCGGCCATCGCCGCGATCTTGCGGCATTCGGTGATGCCCCCGGCATGCGACAGGTCGGGTTGGATGATGTCGACGGCGCCTTGTTCGAACACCGACTTGAAATCCCAGCGGCTGTAAAGCCGCTCGCCGAGCGCGATCGGCGTCGAGCCCAGCGCTGCGATCTCCTTCAGCGCCTCGCGATTTTCGCTGAGCACCGGCTCCTCGATGAACATTAGCCGGAAGGGTTCCAACTCCTTGACCAGCATGCGCGCCATCGGCCGGTGGACGCGGCCGTGGAAATCGACGGCGATGCCAATGTTGGACCCGACGGCCTCGCGCACCATGGCGACTCGTTCGACAGCCGCATCTATTCTGTCATGGCTGTCGACGATCTGCAGTTCCTCGGTGCCATTCATCTTCAGCGCCTGGAAGCCGCGCGCCACCACTTCCCTGGCGCCCGCGGCCACTTCCGCCGGCCGGTCGCCGCCGATCCAGGAATAGACCTTGATGCTGTCGCGCAACTTGCCGCCGAGCAGTTCATGCACGGGCACGCCGAGCGCCTTGCCCTTGATGTCCCACAGCGCCTGGTCGATTCCGGCAATGGCGCTCATCAGGATCGGCCCGCCGCGGTAGAAGCCGCCGCGATGCATCACCGTCCAATGGTCCTCGATCAGGCGCGGGTCCTTGCCGATCAGATAATCGCCAAGTTCCTTGACCGCTGCCTCGACCGTCAGCGCACGGCCTTCGACCACAGGCTCGCCCCAGCCGGTAACGCCGGCATCAGTCTCGATCTTCAGGAACAGCCAGCGCGGCGGGACGATGTAGGGGGTGAGCGAGATGATTTTCATGCTGGTCTCAGTTGTTCTTGAGTTTCTTGGCGCTGACCAGGTCGCGCGCCGCAAGGTCGAGGATCCGGCCTGCCGCCGCACGCGCCGCCGCGGCATCGCGCATGCGCAGTGCCTCCACCACCTCGCGGTGCGCCGCCACTGCTTCCATGCGCCGAGCGAGCGAAATGGTCGCCGTTGCTTCAAGCGAGAATTTCAGCCCGGTGTCGATCAGATTGCCGATCTGGCGGAAGATCGGGTTGTGGCTCGCGGCATAGACGATCTGGTGGAAGGTGATGTCCGAGCGCGAGAAGGCGGCGAGATCCTCGCCGGCATTGGCCATGCCGCGCCAGGCGGCTTCGAGATCGGCGATCTCCTGCAGCGTCGCACGAGTCGCCGCCAGTTCAGCTACCAGAGGTTCGATGGCGCGGCGCGTCTCGAGGATGGCGTCGAACAATTTGTCGTCCAGCGCATGCGGCGCGTGCCAGGCCAGCACCTGCGGGTCGATGATGTTCCAGTTGTCCTGTTCACATACAACCGTGCCGATGCGCGGCCGCGACAGCACCAGCCCCTTGGCGGCCAGCACCTTCAGCGCCTCGCGGATGACGGTGCGGCTGACGCCATATTCGACGCCGAGCTCGTTTTCGGTCGGCAGAGACGAGCCGGCGGGATAGCGTCCGGAAAAGATGTCTGAGGCAAGCGCCTTGGTCACATCGGGCATGACGCGCGGGCGGCGGGTGTCGCCTGATGCCTTCTTCGAAGTTTCGGTCACCTCAGCCCTCCTCCAAGGCGGCGAAACCACTGATCTCGCGTCCCCGGCCTTACCGGATGCGGATGATTTGCGCCAGCGATCCCTGGTCAGAGCATGTAGCTCAATTATCATACCAGATCAATTGACGAGTATGATAAAAAGAATTAGAGACTCTGCATCCGGGCTGAGCGCCCGGCCACCGCTGGGAGGTAATCATGCGACTTCTGAAGACCGCGCTCGTCGCGGGCGCCCTTGCCGTGCTGTCCGTCACGACCATCGCTGCATATGCTCAGGACACCAAGATAGGTTTTATCGTCAAACAGCCCGAGGAGCCGTGGTTCCAGGACGAATGGAAGTTCGCCGACCAGGCCGCCAAGGAGAAGGGTTTTACCCTGGTCAAGATCGGCGCCGAGGACGGTGAGAAGCTGATGTCGGCGATCGACAATCTCGGCGCGCAGGGCGCGCAAGGCTTCATCGTCTGCACACCTGATGTGAAACTCGGCCCCGGCATCGTCGCCAAGGCCGCCGCCAACAATCTCAAGCTGATGACCGTTGACGACCGTCTGGTCGGCGCAGACGGCAAGGCCCTGGAAGACGTGCCGCATATGGGCATTTCGGCGACCAAGATCGGCGAGGCTGTCGGCCAGGCGATCGTCGACGAAATGAAGGCGCGCGGCTGGAAGGCCGACGAGGTTGGCGCCATCCGCGTCTCCTATGATCAGTTGCCGACCGCCGTCGACCGGGTCGAAGGCGCCATTTCGGTGCTGAAGGCCAACGGCTTCAAGGCCGAAAACATCTTTGACGCGCCGCAGGCCAAGACCGATACCGAGGCTGCGCTCAATGCGGCGACGGTGGTACTCAACGCCCATGCCGACATCAAGAAGTGGGTCTCCTTCGGCCTCAACGACGAAGCCGTGCTCGGCGCCGTGCGCGCTTCCGAAAGCGTCGGCATCCCGGCCGAAAACGTGATCGGCGTCGGCATTGGCGGCGCGGATTCGGCGATCAACGAGTTCAAGAAGCCGACCGCCACCGGCTTCGTCGGCACGGTGATCATCTCGCCGAAGCGTCACGGCTACGAGACTGCGCTCAACATGTATGACTGGGTCGCCAACAACAAGGAACCCGAGAAGCTCATCCTGACCGCCGGTGCGCTGGCCAAGCGCGACGACTACCAGACGGTCCGCAAGGGTCTCGGCATCGAATAATCCTCCCTGTACAAACAGGCGGCGGCTCAGTCGCCGCCTGTTTGGCATGGCAAAAGGATAGGCGCCCCATGTCCTTTCTCGACTTCTCGGAAATCACCAAGACCTATCCGGGCGTCAAGGCGCTGTCGGGCGTCTCGTTCGGCGTCGGCAAGGGCGTCGTGCACGGCCTGATGGGCGAGAACGGCGCCGGCAAATCCACGCTGATCAAGATTCTGTCCGGTGACCAGCATGCCGATGACGGCGAGATCCTCATCGACGGCAAGATGCAAGCCTATGCAACGACGCGAGATGCCTTCGACAATGGCGTCATCGTCATCCACCAGGAACTGCAGCTGGTTCCCGAGCTCACTGTTGCCGAAAACCTCAGCCTCGGCCGCTTCCCCGCCAACGCCGGCATCATCGCCCGTGCCAGGATGCTGGACGATGTTGGCGCCAAGCTGAAATCAGCCGGCATCGACATCGATATCAGCCGCAAGGTCAAGACGCTGTCGATCGGCGAGCGCCAGATGGTCGAGATCGCCAAGGCGATCATGCTCGACGCGCGCGTCATCGCTCTGGACGAGCCGACCTCGTCATTGTCGTCGCGCGAAAGCGAAATCCTGTTTGCCCTGATCGACCGCCTGCGCGGCGAGGGCAAGGTCATCATCTATGTCTCGCACCGGCTGGACGAAGTGTTCCGCCTCTGCGACAGCCTGACCGTGCTGCGCGACGGCAAGCTCGCGGCGCACCATGCGTCGCTGAAAAACGTCACACGCGACCAGGTCGTCACCGAAATGGTCGGCCGCGAAATCTCCGATATCTGGGGGTTTCGCCCACGCCCGGCCGGCGATGTCCGGCTGAAGGTCGACGCTGTTTGCGGAGTAAAACTGACGACGCCCGCCAGCTTCGAGGCGAGGGCGGGCGAGATCGTCGGCTTCTTCGGCCTGATCGGCGCGGGGCGCTCGGAACTGATGCGGCTGGTGTTCGGCGCCGACCCGCGCTCAGGTGGCACCATTACCGTTGATGGCAAGGTCGTGCATGCCACCGATCCGCATGACGCGATCCGCGCCGGCATCGTTTTGTGCTCGGAAGACCGCAAGCATGACGGCATCATCCAGGGCCGCTCGATCGAGGAGAACATCAACATCTCGTCGCGGCGTCATCACACGCGCTTCGGGATCCTGAACCGCGCCAGCGAGATCGCCACCGCCGAGACCTTCATCAAGAAGCTCAAGGTGCGCACGCCGTCGCGCAAGCAGGACATCATCAACCTCTCCGGTGGCAACCAGCAGAAGGTCATTCTCGGCCGCTGGCTGTCGGAGCAGGGCGTGCGCGTGCTTATCGTCGACGAGCCGACACGCGGTATCGATGTTGGCGCCAAAGCGGAAATCTACGAACTGCTCTACCAGCTTGCCGAAGACGGCATGGCGATCGTCGTCGTCTCGTCCGAACTGCCGGAAGTGATGGGCATTTGCGACCGCATCCTGGTGATGTGCGGCGGGTGCATCAGCGCCGAACTCGCCCGCGACCAGTTCGCCGAAAAAGCGATCCTGGCCGCTGCTCTTCCCGATCAGAAAACCCCCGACGCGATCGCATCCTGAGGATCTTTGCCATGACCGATCAGTTGAAGAAGATCCTGCTCGGCGAACAGGGCCTCGTCGTGATCTTCATCGTCGCCTTCGCGCTGGTGTCGCTGCTGGTGCCGAATTTTCTGACCGACCGCAACATGCTCGGCCTGCTGCAATCGGTGGTCACCGTCGGCATCGTCGCCTGCACGATGATGTTCTGCCTCGCCGCGCGCGACTTCGACCTCTCGGTCGGTTCGATCGTTGCTTTCGCCGGCATGGTCGCGGTGATGGCGTCGAACTATACCGGATCGATCATCCTCGGGCTTCTTGCGGCAATCGCCTGCGGCGCCTTCGTCGGCTTCATCAACGGCGTCGTCATCGCCAAATTCCGCATCAACGCGCTGATCACGACGCTTGCCACCATGCAGATCGTGCGCGGCCTTGCGCTGATCGCATCCGATGGCCGCGCCGTCGGCATCAACAGCCCGGATTTCTACCAGCTGGCGCTATCCAAGCTGTTCGGCATTCCGACGCCGGTCTGGGTCCTGGCCGTGCTGTTCTGCATCTTCGGTTTTGTCCTCAATCGTACCGTCTTCGGCAAGAACACGCTGGCCATCGGCGGCAACCCGGAGGCCTCGCGCCTGGCGGGCGTCAATGTCGACTGGACGCGCATCTGGATCTTTGCTCTGCAAGGCGTGGTCTGTGGCATCGCCGGCATCCTTTTGGCCTCGCGCATCACGTCGGGCCAGCCCAATGCGGCGGTCGGGCTTGAACTCTCGGTCATCTCGGCCTGCGTGCTCGGCGGCGTCTCGCTTGCCGGCGGCCGCGCCACCATGTCGGGCGTCATCGTCGGCGTGCTGATCATGGGCATTGCCGAAAACGCCATGAACCTGCTCAACATCCCAGCCTTCTACCAATACATTGTGCGCGGCGTGATCCTGCTGCTTGCCGTTTTGCTCGACAATCTGCGTTCGTCGGCACTGGGCCGGCGCTGATCCGTCTTCCAGTGGAGTGACAGCCATGGCTGAGCGCCTGTCCGGCAAACGCATCTTCCTCACCGGCGCCGCGCAAGGCATCGGGCTTGCCATCGCCGAGGCCTGCCTGGCCGAAGGGGCAAAACTGTTCCTGGTCGATCGCGACGGCGCGCTGCTGGACAAGACGGTCGCCGGCCTTGCCGCACCGCAGGGCCATGTCGGACATACCGCAGCCGACATCAGCGACGGGGCCGCGATTGCCGCTGCCGTCAGCCGGGCGACCGACGCGATCGGGCCGATCAACGCGCTGATCAACAATGCCGGGATGAATGTGTTCTCGACGCCGCTCGAGGCGACCGAGGAGGAGTGGAATCGCAATTTCGATGTCAACGTCAAAGGCGCCTGGAACTGCGCCAAGGCGGTGCTGCCGGCAATGATCGCAAATGGCGGTGGCGCGATCCTCAACATCGCCTCGACGCACAGCTTCACCATCATCCCTCATACCTTCCCCTATCCCGTGGCCAAGCACGCGCTGCTTGGGCTGACCAAGTCGGTGGCGCTGGAATATGCCGGGCAGGGCGTGCGCGTGAACGCGCTGGCGCCCGGTTATGTCGAGACGCAGAAGGCGACCGACTATTGGAACAGTTTTGCCGATCCGGTTGCGGCGCGCGCCAAGACGCTGGCGCTGCATCCCGGCGGCCGCATCGCCTCGGCGCGCGAGATCGCGCTGGCCGCTGTGTTCATGATTTCTGAGGAGTGCCCGTTCATGAACGCGGCGACCCTCGTCGTCGATGGCGGGCTCAGCCAGCTACAGCATCCCGCCTGAACGCTGGAGAGGCTCTATTTCTACCGCATCGACCGCCGGCCTACTGGAGCAAGCAGTCGCGATCAGAAACGCTCGCGATAGGCGCGCGGATTGGTGCCCAGCACGCGCAGAAAGCCGCGCCGCATGGTTTCTTCCGAGCCGAAACCGCAGCGGCGGGCCGTCTGGTTGACGGGCTGGCCCCGCTCCAGCATCCGCCGCGCCGCCTCGATCCGGATCTCCTCGATCGCGCGGGCAGGTGTCCGGCCGGTGGCCTCGCGATAGCGCCGCGAGAAGCTGCGCGGGCTCATATTGGCGTGGTCGGCCAACTGCGTGAGCGACAGGTCACCGGCCAGATTTTCGAGGATCCAGCCATGCAGCCGGTCGAAGCGCCCGTCGCCTTGCTGCAGCTTGAGGGTCTGGCTGAATTGCGCCTGGCCACCGGGACGTTTCAGGAAGACCACCAACTCGCGCGCCACGCCGAGCGCCGTGTGCCGGCCAAGGTCGGCCTCGACGAGGGAGAGGGCGAGATCGATCCCCGCCGTTACGCCGGCGGATGTCCAGACATTGCCGTCGCGGATGAAGATCGGATCGGGTTCGAGCCGGACCGCGGGAAAGCGCCGGGCGAACTCCGCGCAGCGTCCCCAATGGGTCACCGCGCGGCGGCCGTCGAGCAGGCCAGCCGTCGCCAGCAGCATGGCGCCGCTGCAGACGGAAGCGGTTCGCGTGGCATCGCGCGAGCGGCTGGCAATCCATTCGACCAGCTGGGCATCGTCGCAGGCCGCGTTGACGCCCCATCCGCCGGGGACAAGCAGCGTGTCGATCTCACCTCCGTGGGTTGGCAGCGCCGTGGCCTCCAGCACCAGACCGGCCGAGGTCCTTATCCGGGGCGAGGCGGCGACGACCACGACCTCGTAGGGGGCCGGCTCGCCCGCCTGCCGCTTGAAGTCGTTGGCGCTGGCAGACCTGGAGCGGTCCGCTGACGTCGAGGAGCTGGATGTCGGGATAGGCAAGCACTTCGATACGGCGCATCGGGTTTTGGCCTGAAACGAGGGGTGAATGGCAATCGTGCCAAACCATGATGCCGTAGATTGCCCGAAGTCAACCCACGGAGATTTCCATGCCCCTTCGTTTCGGCATCCTCGTATTCCCCAACGTCCAACAACTCGACCTCACCGGTCCCTACGAAGTCCTGGCGTCCGCCAAGGGCGCCGAAGTGGATCTGATCTGGAAAGATCGCAACCCGGTGATGTCGTCGACGAACCTCTCCCTCACCCCGACGGCGACCTTTGACGATTGCCGGCCCCTCGACGTGCTGTGCATTCCTGGCGGGGGCGGGGTCAACGCGCTGCTGGAGGACCAGACAGTCCTCGATTTCGTGTGGGAGCGCGCGGGGCAGGTGCGCTACATCACCTCCGTTTGCAGCGGTGCCCTGGTGCTTGGGGCGGCCGGACTGCTGAGGGGCAAGCGCGCGACCACGCACTGGTATGCGCATGATTTCCTTGAGGAGTTCGGAGCGATCCCGGTCGACGAGCGTATCGTCGAAGACGGCAAGCTCATCACCGCCGGCGGTGTCACTTCCGGGATCGATTTCGGCCTGGCGCTGGTTGCGAGGCTGCTTGGACAGGAGGAGGCCAAGATCGTGCAGCTCTCGCTCGAATACGCCCCGGCTCCTCCCTTTCGGTCCGGCACGCCCGCCGAGGCTTCGCCGGCCGTGCTGGCGCAGGCAAAGGAGCGGCTCGCGGGTTCAAGGCGGGTTCGCGAGGCAATCTTCGCTCGCTGGCGCGAGGCTCGCGCCGCCGCTGCGCCGGCGCGCATCCACGGCTGAAGCAGCAAGGCCGAAGGTGCATCCCCTGGCCCTTCGGCCTTGCTGCGTTTCCACTGTTGACAGGTCCCTTCGTCTGTGCAGAAATTGGTTGGACCATTGAACCACTTCGGTAATTGCCCCGGTGACCGAATTCAGCCTTCCGCCGATCCAGACGACGGCCCGCGACGACGCGGTGCTGAAGGCGTTGGCCGGCTTCGTCATGCGCGAGAAGCTGGAACCCGGTGAGAGGCTGCCGACCGAACGCATCCTCGCTGAGCGTCTGAAGGTCAGCCGCAACACGGTGCGCGAGGCGCTGACGCGCTGGGAAGGGCTTGGCCTGGTCGAGCGCCGGCAGGGCTCGGGCACCTATCTCAAGGCCGCCGTCTCGCTCGACATGCTGCACATGCCGCTGACGCTTGCCGGCGGCAATGATTTCACCGGCCTGATGCGCACGCTGGAAATCCGCCGCGCGCTGGAAGCGGAAGCCGCCGCCCTTTGCGCCATTCGTGCCGACAAGGACGACCTCGCCGAGATCGAGCGCAAGCTCGACATCATGGAGGAAGAGTTTCTCAGCCGCGCCGGCATGTCGTCGGAAGAGGACTGGGAATTCCATCAGGCGATCTACCGCGCCTGCGGCAATCCGCTGTTCGAGCAGATTATCGCCGCCATGCACGAACTGTTCCACCGCTTCTGGGAACATCCGCTCGGCGTGCGCGATTTCGGCCACGCAAGCTTTCCCTACCACCGCACCATGTTCGACTGCATCGCCGCGCACGATCCGGAAGGCGCCCGGGCCGAAGCGCTGAAGCTGATCGCCACGGTCGAGGACGATTTGAAGCGCGGCGCCGCCAACCTCAAACTTTCGGTCCGCACATGAACGAGCACAGCTTCGACCCAGGCATTTCCGGCAGCGACTATCTCGCCGAGGCGGCGACGCTTCTGGCGCATGACGACCCGTTCCCCGGCAATGCGGTGGTGCCGCCGATCTACCAGACCTCGCTGTTCACCTTCGCCAGCTATGCCGACATGGCCGACACCTTTGCCGGGCGCAGGAAACAGCCGATCTATTCGCGCGGCGACAATCCGACGGTGATGGAATTCGAGTCGCGCGTCGCAGCGCTTGAAGGTGCTGAAGCCGCACGTGGTTTTTCGAGCGGCATGGCTGCGATCAGCGCGACGTTGCTGGCTTTCGTCGGCGCAGGCGAACGCATCCTTGCGGTGCGCAATTGCTATGGCGACGCCTACCGACTGTTCGAGCGGCTGTTTCCGCGCCTGCATATCAAGGTCGACTATGTCGACGGCTCTGATCCGGATGCGGTGGCGGCGGCACTTCCCGGTGCGAAATTGCTCTATCTGGAAAGCCCGACCTCGATGATGTTCGAGCTGCAGGATCTCGAGCATCTGACGCGGCTGGCGAAAGAGCAGGGCATCGTCACCACCATCGACAATTCCTGGGCGACGCCGGTGTTCCAGAAGCCAATCCTGCACGGCGTCGATCTGGTGCTGCATTCCGCCTCGAAATATCTCGGCGGTCACAGCGACACCGTCGCCGGCGTGGTGGCCGGCTCGGCCGCTCACATCAAGCATATTAACGACCAGACCTACTCGCAGCTTGGCGCAAAGCTGTCGCCCTTCGAGGGCTGGCTGCTGTTGCGCGGCCTGCGCACGCTGCCGCTGAGACTGCCGCATCACATGAAGAGCGGGCTCACCATCACCGAGCGCTTGAAGGCGCATGACAAGGTCGAGCGGGTCAATCATCCTGCCTATTCCAATCATCCCGGCAAGAAGACGCTTGCCGGCTATGCCGGGCTGTTCTCCTTCGAGGTGACGGAGGATGTCGACATTCCCGCTTTCGTCGATGCGTTGAAATTTTTCCGCATTGGCGTCAGCTGGGGTGGTCATGAAAGCCTGGTCGTGCCGGCAAAGGCGTCGCTCGAGCAGACGCCGGGTCTCAATTCGATGGCGCGCTTCGGCGTCAGCCCCCGAACCATCCGCTTCAATGTCGGATTGGAAAGCGTCGAAGACCTCTGGGCCGATGTCGCCCAGGCCTTCGACAAAGCAAAAAAATAACTGGGTTCAAAATGGGAGTTCTGAACATGAAAAGACTGAGCATCATGCTTGCCACCGCTGCCGGCCTGGCGATCTCCGCCGGCGGCGCGCTGGCCGATACCACCCTCAAGCTGGTCGAGGTCATCACCAGCCCGCAGCGTACCGAATTCCTGAAGAAGCAGATCGCCGAGTTCGAGGCTGCCAATGCCGGCGTCAAGGTCGAGGTGGTCTCGCTGCCTTGGGGTCAGGCCTTCGAGAAATTCCTGACCATGGTGCAGGCCGGCGATACGCCCGACATCGTCGAGATGCCGGAGCGCTGGATGGGCCTCTACGCCACCAACGGCCAGCTCGAGGATCTCGGTCCCTACATGGCCAAATGGGATGATGCCAAAACGCTCGGCGACCGCGCCAAGCAGTTCGGCTCGACCGTCAACAACACCCAGTTCATGATCCCGTACGGCTACTATGTGAATGCGCTGTTCTGGAACAAGAAGCTGTTCAAGGAAGCCGGTCTCGACGGTCCGCCGGCGACGCTCGACGACTTCATCGCCGACTCCAAGAAGATCTCGGCCATTCCAGGCAAGTACGGCTATTGCTTGCGCGGTGGGCCGGGCGCCTTCAACGGCATGCACATGTTCATGAACATCGCCGCCGGCAAGGGCGGCTACTTCAACGAGGACGGCACCTCGACCATCAACGAGGAGGGCTCGGTCAAGGGCCTGCAGATGCTGGCCGACATGTACAAGGACGGGCTGGCGCCCAAGGATGCGGTGAGCTGGGGCTTTAACGAGACCGTCACCGGCTTCTATTCCGGCACCTGCGCCATGCTCAACCAGGATCCGGATGCGCTGATCGGCATTGCCGACAAGATGAGTGCCGACGATTTTGCCGTGGCGCCGCTGCCTGTGGGGCCAAGCGGCAAATCCTATCCGACGCTGGGCTATGCCGGCTGGGCGATGTTCGCCAATTCGCAGCACAAGGACGATGCCTGGAAGCTGATGGCGACGCTGTTGTCGCCCAAGGACAATCTCGAATGGGCCAAGGAAGTCGGCGTCGTGCCGATCCACAATGGCGCCGACCAGGATGCCCACTTCAAGACCGAGCAGTTCAAAGGCTGGTTCACCGAACTCAGCGACACTTCCAAATATGAAATGGTGACGCCGCCGACACATCTGGAGAACCTCGGCAATTTCGTCGACCAGGTGGCGATCAAGAATTTCCAGGAAGTGCTGCTCGGCCAGAAGTCGGCCAAGGACGTTGCCGATCAATGGGCCGCGTTCCTGACCAAGGAACAGCAGGACTGGCTGGCCAAGAACAAGAAGTAGTTCTTCCACCTTCTCCCCGTTTACGGGGAGAAGGTGGCCCGAATGCATGTCGCCCAAAAGTGCGTAGCGGTTTTGGGACAACGACATGCATAGACAGGCCCGGATGAGGGGCAGCGCGAGCACCCCAAGGCTGGCGCCGCCCCTCATTTGCCTGCCGGCATCTTCTCCCCGTGAACGGGGAGAAGGGTGCTGTTGCCGCTGTCGGCACCCACCCATGATTGTTGAGCGCTAATGACTTATGCCGTGTCCGAAATACGATCCGCCGGCCGGCCGCGAAAGAAGCGGCTGACGCATGCGGCCATCGAGCCCTGGCTTTATCTTTCGCCGGCGATCGTTCTGCTGGTCGTGGTGCTTTTGGTGCCGCTGATCATCGGCATCAGCTATTCGTTCCGGAAGTTCTCCGCCTTCAAATCCGAATATGTCGGCCTCGGCCAGTATCAGGCGATGCTGACCGACCAGGTGCTGGGGCAGGCGCTGGTCAACACGCTCTGGTGGACCGTCGCCAGCCTGTTCTTCCAGTTCTTCCTCGGCCTGGGCCTGGCGCTGCTGCTCGACAAACCGTTTGTCGGGCGCAAGTTCGTGCAGGCGGTGGTGTTCCTGCCCTGGGCGGTGCCATCTTTCCTGTCGGGCCTGACTTGGGCGTGGCTGTTCAATCCGATCATCGGACCACTGCCGCATTGGCTCTTCACGCTCGGGCTGAAGGCCGAGCCGACCAATGTGCTGTCCGATCCGGCCACCGCCATGTGGGGGCCGATCATCGCCAACATCTGGTTCGGCATTCCGTTCTTCGCCATCACTCTGCTGGCGGCGCTGAAGTCGATCCCGTCGGAACTGCATGAGGCGGCCGCAATCGACGGCGCTTCGCCCTGGCAGCGCTTCACCAAGGTGACGCTGCCGTTCCTGGCGCCGACCATCGTCATCACCGTCATGCTGCGTACGATCTGGATCGCCACCTTCGCCGATCTGATCTTTGTCATGACCGAGGGCGGGCCGGCAGGCTCGACCAGCACGGTGCCGGTCTACATCTATGTCAGTGCCTTCAAGTCGCTGGACAAGGGCTATGCCTCCGCGGTGGCGGTGCTGCTCTTGATCTTGCTGATCGCCTATGCGATCGCGCTGATCGCCATCCGCCGCTTGCTGGTGAGGCACGTCTGATGATTGCCGGACGCTCCACCTCCTCGCGCATCTTCAGCGGCATCGGCCTCTACGCGGCGATTGCCGCCTATATGATCTTTGCGCTGTTTCCGATCTTCTGGACGCTGAAGATTTCGGTAACGCCGGAGCGGCTGCTCTATTCCGAGGGCATCACGCTGTGGCCGTCGCAGACCACCTTCCGCAACTTCATCACTGTCCTGGAAGCCTCTGACTTCCCCCGCTATTTCCTCAACAGCGTTATCGTCTCGGTGTCGACGGCGGCCCTGGTGACAGTCATCGCCACGCTCGCCGGCTACGCCATGTCGCGCTTCACCTTTCGCGGCAAGGCAACGCTGGCGATCATGCTTTTGCTGACGCAAACCTTCCCGCTGGTGATGGTCATTCCGCCGATCTACCGCGTCATGGGCGAGCTTGGCCTGACCAACAGTCTGGTTGGTCTGATCATCATCTACACCGCCTTCAACACCGCCTTCGCCACCTTTCTGATGCAGTCCTTCTTCGACGGCATTCCGAAGGATCTGGAGGAAGCGGCGATGATCGACGGCTGCACGCGGGCGCAGGCGATGCGCAAGGTGATCGTGCCGCTGACCTTGCCCGGCATGGGCGCCACGCTCGGCTTCGTCTTCACCGCCGCCTGGAGCGAATTGCTGTTCGCGCTGATGCTGATCTCCAGCGACGACCAGAAGACCTTTGCCGTCGGCCTGCTCACCTATATCGGCAAGTTCGCCGTGGACTGGGGGCAGATGATGGCGGCGTCGATCCTGGCGCTGATCCCGGTCTGCATCTTCTTCGCCTTCCTGCAACGCTATCTCGTCACCGGCCTCACCGCCGGCGCGGTCAAAGGATAATCGATGGCTTCCGTCACGCTGCAAAACGTCGAGAAGGACTACGGTTCGCTGCGCATCCTGCACGGCGTCGACCTCGAAATCGCCGATGGCGAGTTCGTCGTTCTGGTCGGCCCGTCCGGCTGCGGCAAGTCGACCCTTTTGCGCATGATTGCCGGGCTGGAGGAAGTGTCGGGCGGCGAGATCCATATCGGCGATCGGCTGGTCAACGATGTCGCGCCGAAGGACCGCGATATTGCCATGGTTTTCCAGTCCTACGCGCTCTATCCGCACATGGACGTGTCGTCGAACATGGGCTTCAGCCTGCTTTTGAAGAAGGCGGAGAAGACGACGATCGACGGCAGGGTAGGGGCGGCGGCCAAGCGCCTCGGCCTCGACAGTTTCCTCGGACGTCTGCCTAGGCAACTGTCCGGCGGCCAGCGCCAGCGCGTCGCCATGGGCCGCGCCATCGTGCGCGATCCCAAAGTGTTCCTGTTCGACGAACCGCTCAGCAATCTCGACGCCAAATTGCGCGTCCATATGCGCGCCGAGATCAAGGCGCTGCACCAGCAGCTCAAGACCACATCGGTCTATGTCACCCACGACCAGATCGAAGCCATGACTATGGCCGACCGCATCGTCGTCATGCATGACGGTTACGTCCAGCAGGTCGGCCATCCGCTCGAACTCTACGATCGGCCGATCAACACTTTTGTGGCCGGCTTCATCGGCTCGCCCGGCATGAATTTCTTTCCGGCGACAGTCGCCAAGGGCGGCAAGGTGGATGCGGTGCTGGCCGACGGCCAGAAGCTGAGATTGCCTGATGGCTTGCCATCGAAGGATGGCGATGTGCTCACCGTCGGGCTACGGCCGGAGCACATCCAGCTTGCCGACGATGGTCCGCTCAAGGCAGAAGTCGAGGTGGTCGAGCCGCTCGGCCTGTCGACGCAGTTCTATGTCCGGCTCGCCAACCAGCTGGTTTGTGTCTTCGTCATGGGACGCAGCACTATCCGACCGCGCGATACGGTGCGGCTGTCTGCCGATCCGGCGGCGCTGCATCTGTTCGATCCCGCAAGCGGCAACCGCATCGGGTAATCCTATCGAAGGCTGCCCAGGCTGGCATACATGCCGGTGGTACGGAACTGCGTCGGGTTGATGCCGAAGAGCCGGCGGAAGACTTTCGAGAAATAGTTGGCGTCCTCGAAGCCGCACAGGATGGCGACCTCCTTGACCGGCAGGAAATCGGCTTTGGTTAGCAGCTTCGCCGCCCGCTGCAGCCGCTGCTGCAGCACGAACTCGGCCGGCGGAACGCCTTCGCTCTCGGCGAAGCAGCGCGAGAAATGGGCGCGGCTGAGGCCGCTGATCTGGACGAGCTCGGCCACGGGCAAGGGCTTGTCGAGATTGGCGTTGATATGATCGATGACCGGCTGCATGACGCTCTGTTTCTCAGTGAAGGCGTGCGAGCCGAAGACATCGTCGTAAAGCGCCATCGCCGCCTCATAGGCGATTGCCGAAGCAGCGCCAGGCGAAGCGCCGCCCTTGATCAGGCGCAGGCTGCAATCGGCGAGATGATCGATCGTCTCCGGCTGCAGCCGAAACACCGGGCCGGAGACGCTGAGTATGGATTTGTGGACGCGCAGCGCCTCCTCGCCATTCATCGAGATCCAGAAATATTCCCAGCGGTCGCCCTTCTCCAGCCAGTAGCGATGGTTGTGTGGCACCAGCACCAGCAGCGTGTCGTTGGCCTGCAGGCGGTAGTTGCGGTTCTCGTAGCGCAGCTGGCCGGTGCCGCTGATCGTGTGCTGCAGCACGGTGAACGGTGTCTGGCCGCGCTTGCGCCCATCCCAGTCATAGGTCACGCCCTCGCGTACTTCATAGCCGGTGCTGGTCGGCATGGCATGCAGGCGCTGGCGGCCGCGCGGCAGCGAAATGGTGCGCATCAACTGTCCGTTGGCGATCAGATCATGCAGCACAAAATTACCCTCGAAAGCATAATCGTTCTCTGGCCGCGCCCTGGAATAACGGCATAATCCAAATCCTGAGAACGCGAAAGACCCGCGGTCGAGGAGCGGGCGGGGAGGAGAACGAGCCGGAATTCCGGCTCGAATGGCATGCGCGCCGAGGCGAGCCGCCATTCCCTTTCCTGTTGCTCCTTACCCGGCATTCGAATGCATCGAGGTGAGGTGATGAGTTTCAAAATCGCTATTATCGGCGCCGGCAGCGTCGGCTTCACCAAGAAGCTGTTCACCGATATTTTGTGCGTCCCGGAATTCAGCGACATCGAATTCGCGCTGACCGATCTCAGCGAACACAATCTGCAAATGATCAAGGCGATCCTCGACCGCATCGTCGAGGCCAACAAGCTGCCGACCAGGGTGACGGCGACGACCGACCGCCGCAAGGCGCTGGAAGGCGCGCGCTACGTCATCAGCTGCGTGCGGGTGGGCGGGCTCGAAGCCTATGCCGACGATATCCGCATTCCCTTGAAATACGGCATCGACCAGTGCGTCGGTGACACGATTTGCGCCGGGGGCATCCTCTACGGCCAGCGCAACATCCCGGTCATCCTCGACTTCTGCGAGGATATATTGGAGGTCGCCGAGCCAGGCGCCAAATTCCTCAACTATGCCAACCCGATGGCGATGAACACCTGGGCGGCGATCGAATATGGCAAGGTCGATACGGTCGGCCTCTGCCACGGTGTCCAGCACGGCGCCGAACAGATCGCCGAAGTGCTCGGCGCCAAGTCGCACAGCGAACTCGATTATGTCTGCTCCGGTATCAACCACCAGACCTGGTTCATCGATTTGCGGCTCAACGGCCGCAAGATCGGCAAGGACGAACTGGTGGCTGCCTTCGAGGCGCATCCGGTCTATTCGCAGCAGGAAAAGCTGCGCATCGACGTGCTGAAGCGCTTCGGCGTCTACTCCACCGAAAGCAACGGTCATCTCTCCGAATATCTGCCCTGGTATCGCAAGCGGCCGGACGAAATCACCCGCTGGATCGACATGTCCGACTGGATCCATGGCGAGACCGGCGGCTATCTTCGCTACTCCACGGAAACCCGCAACTGGTTCGAGACGGAATATCCGCAATTCCTCGAAGCGGCGTCGAAGCCGCTCGACGTATCGAAGCGCTCGAACGAGCATGCCAGCCATATTCTCGAAGCGCTGGAGACGAACCGCGTCTATCGCGGCCACTTCAACGTCAAGAACACCGGCATCATCACCAATCTGCCGCAGGACGCGATCATCGAATCACCCGGTTTCGTCGATCGCTTCGGCATCAACATGGCGTCAGGCATCACGCTGCCGGAAGCCTGCGCGGCCACCTGCATGGCTTCGATCAACGTTCAGCGCATGTCGGTGCATGCGGCTGTTACGGGCGACATTGACCTGCTCAAGCTCGCGGTGCTGCACGATCCGCTGGTGGGTGCGGTGTCGACGCCGGAAGAGGTCTGGCAGATGGTCGACGAGATGGTCGTCGCCCAGGCGCGTTGGCTGCCGCAATACGCCGATGCCGTGCCGGCCGCCAAGGAGCGGCTTTCGAAATCGATGGTGAAAACCCGCGACTGGGCGGGTGCGGCGCGGCGCAAAGTGCGCTCGATCGAGGAACTGCGCGCCGAAAAAACGGCCCTGAAACAGGCCGGCTGAGAATGCTGGCAGGCGGACAGCGGGAGGCCGGTTCGCCAATCAGCCATCATGAATAGATGCGGGCAGCAGCAGACGTCGAAACATCTGGGAGGAACACAATGAGGAACTTTCGTGGAATTGGAATTCTCGCCGGGCGAAGAATGGGCATTCTCGCCGGGCTGGCGCTGAGCGTCTCGGCATTGGCGCTTGGCAGTGCATACGCGTCCGAGCCGACCACGCCGCCGGCGCCGGCGGCGTTTCCCGCCGAGGGCAAGATCAAATACGTCGCCCGCGATTCCATCCTGGAGTTCAAGGCGCTGCCCGAATATCACGAGCCCGAGTGGGTCACCGAGAAATACGTCAAGACTGGCAAGCTGCCGCCGGTCAAGGATCGCCTGCCGAAGGACCCGCTGGTGTTCAAGACCGGCAACATGCCGGACGGCATCGGCGTTTATGGCGACACCATGCGCCACGTCATTGGCGGCCGGCCGGAAGGCTGGAATTATGGCGCCGGCCAGACCCAAGGATGGGGCGGCATCGACATCGGCCTTTCGGAATGCCTGACGCGCACCGCGCCTTTGTTCCAGGTCGAGGCCAAGGACACCGAGCCGCTGCCCAACCTCGCCAGGAGCTGGCACTGGTCGAAGGATGGCCACACGCTGACCATGCACCTGGTCGAAGGCGCCAAATGGTCTGACGGCGTTGCCTTCAATGCCGACGATGTCATGTTCTACTGGGACGATGAGGTCGTCGACCCCAATGTCTCGCCGTTGAACGGCGCCACAGCGGAAACCTTCGGTGTCGGCACGACGCTGAAGAAGGTCGACGATTACACCGTCGAGTGGACCTTCAAGGACGCTTTCCCCAAACAGTATCTCTACGCCATGGCCTATGGCACCTTCTGCCCCGGCCCAGCGCATATCCTCAAGCCGCAGCATCCGAAGTACTCGAAGAATACCTACGAGCAGTTCAAGAACGCGTTCCCGCCGGAATATATGAACATTCCGGTGATGGGCGCCTGGGTGCCGGTGGAGTATAGGCCCGACGACATCATCGTCTTGCGCCGCAATCCCTACTACTGGAAGGTCGACGAGAAGGGCAACCAGCTGCCCTATCTCAACGAACTGCACTACAAGCTGTCGACCTGGGCCGACCGCGACGTGCAGGCGGTGGCAGGGGCCGCCGACTTCTCCAACCTCGAGCAGCCGGAGAATTTCGTCGCTTCGCTGAAGCGAGCGGCGGACAAGGACGCGCCGGCCCGGCTCGCCTTTGGCCCGCGCCTGATCGGCTACAATCTGCGCATGAACTTTTCCGCCAATGGCTGGGGCAATCCCGACGAACGCGGCCAGGCGATCCGCGAGCTCAATCGCAATGAGGACTTCCGCAAGGGCATCACCATGGCGCTCGACCGCAAAGCGCTCGGCGACTCGCTGGTCAAGGGGCCGTTCACCGCCATCTACCCCGGTGGCTTTTCCTCGGGCACCAGCTTCTATGACCGCAACTCGACCGTCTACTATCCCTTCGACATCGAGGGCGCCAAGGCGGAACTGGCCAAGGCTGGTCTCAAGGATACGGATGGCGACGGCTTCGTGAACTTCCCGGCCGGGACCGCCGGCGGCAAGAATGTCGAGATCGTGATGCTGGTCAACAATGACTACGGCACTGACAAGAGCCTCGCCGAAGGCGTCGTCGGCCAGATGGAAAAGCTTGGCATCAGGGTCGTGCTCAACGGCCTCAACGGCACCCAGCGTGATGCCTCGCAATATTCCGGCCGCTTCGACTGGCTGATCAGGCGCAACGAGCAGGAGCTGACTTCCGTCGTGCAGAATACCGTGCAACTCGCGCCCGTCGGACCCAAGACCAGCTGGGATCACCGCGCGCCCGAAAGCGGCGTGGTCGACCTGATGCCGTTCGAAAAGGAGCTTGTCGACATCGTCGATAAGTTCGTCTCCTCGTCAGACAATGACGAGCGCGCCAGCCTGATGAAGACGTTCCAGAAGATCTCGACGGAACATGTCTACAATATCGGACTGACCGAATATCCCGGCGCCCTGATCATCAACAAGCGCTTCTCCAACATCCCGCAGGGAACGCCGATCTTCATGTTCAACTGGGCCGAGGATTCGATCGTGCGCGAACGCGTCTTCGTCGCCGCCGACAAGCAGCAAAAATACGAACTCTTCCCCGAGCAGCTTCCCGGCAAGCCCGGCGACAAGGGTCCGACGAACTGAGTTTCCTCCCCTGGCTGACGCCCGGCCGCGCTGCGCGCGCGGCCGGGACGGAGTAAGGTCAGCGGCAACAGATTAGATCCAAGGAGGAGAAACGGTCCGATGCTGCGATTCCTGGCCATGCGCATAGCATCGGCGGTGCCGGTCATGGTCATCCTGAGCCTGGTCACCTTTGCCATCATCCAGGCGCCGCCGGGCGACTATGCCGACTATATCCGTTCGCAGCTCATCAACCAGGGCGGGGCGTCTTTTGCCGAAGCCGACGCGCAGGCGCAGGCCTATCGGGTCGAGCACGGCCTCGATAAACCGCTGCCCGTCCAGTACCTGAACTGGGTCGCCGGCATCATCACCCGCGGCGATTTCGGCTACAGCCTCTATTACAACAAGCCGGTCGCCGCCGTAGTCGGCGAGCGGCTGCCGCGCACGCTGCTGCTGGCATTGGTCTGCCATCTGCTGGCCTCGGTGCTCGGCATCACCTTCGGCATCTGGGCGGCGACCAGGCAATACACGTGGATCGACTCGGTGCTGTCGGCCATCTCCTTCCTCGGCATGACGGTGCCGCGCTTCCTGATGGCGCTGATCATCGTCTATCTCCTGGTCTTCCAGTTCAACGTGTCGGAGATCGGCAGCTTCTTCTCGCCGCAATATGGCGGCGCGCCGTGGTCGTGGGCGAAATTCGCCGACCTCGTCAAGCATATCTGGCCGGTGGTGGCGATCGCCACCTTCGGCGGGCTCGCCTACAATATGCGCGTCATGCGCGGCAATCTGCTCGATACGCTGAACGCGCAATATGTCGAGACGGCCAAGGCCAAGGGCCTGACCGGCAGCGCCGTCGTCATGCGCCATGCCGTGCCCAACGCGCTGCACCCGCTCATCATGTATCAGGGCGTGGTGCTGCCCTACATGCTGACCGGCGAGATCGAGACGGCGATCATCTTTGCGCTGCCGACGGTCGGGCCGGCCATTGTCGGCTCGATGGCGGTCGGCGACGTCTATGTCACGGCGACCTTCATGATGGTGCTGTCGGCAACGCTGATCGTCGGCAACATCATCGCCGACATGCTGCTCGCGCTGCTCGATCCGCGCGTGCGCCAGTTCAGGGAGAGCTAGATGCTGGCGCGCGACCCATCCCCGCCGCCGCCACCGGCTGAAGCAACCGCGATTGCGACCCCGCGCGGCAATGAGAGCTATATGGCGCTGGTCTGGCGCCGGCTGAGGCGCTCCTGGACCGGCATGGCCGGGCTGATCCTGGTGGTGCTTCTGGTGCTGATGGCGCTGTTCGCCGATTTCTTCGCGCCGATGGACCCCAAGGTGACCGATGTCGCTTTCGCCCCGCCGCAAGTGATGAGTTTTCACGACAGAGACGGGAATTTCGTGCTCCAGCCGCGGGTCTATGCGCTGGCGGATTCTGCTGACCTCGACCCGGTCACCTTCCAGCCGGTCGTCGGGCCGGATTACGAGCATCCGCGCCTGCTCGGCTTCTTCGTCAAGGGCGCCGACTACCGGCTGCTTGGACTGATCCCCGCCAACCGGCATTTCTTCGCTTCGGCCGACGGCCAGCCGGTGCATTTTCTCGGCACCGACAAATTCGGCCGGGATGTGTTGTCGCGCGCCATCCAGGGCTCGCGCGTCTCGCTGATGATAGCGCTGACGGTGGTGTTCATCATCACCGTCATCGGCACCACGGTCGGCATGGTCTCGGGCTATTTCGGCGGCCGCTTCGACGTCTGGATGCAGCGCTTTGTCGAGCTGGTGCTCGCCTTCCCGCAATTGCCGCTCTATCTTGCGCTGACGACGCTGATCCCGGTGACCGCGCCGACCAACGTCTTCCTCGCCTTCGTCATCATCGTCATGTCGGCGCTGGGCTGGGCGCAGATGTCGCGCGAGGTGCGCGGCAAGACGCTGGCGCTGGCGCGGATCGACTATGTGCGCGCCGCCATGGCGGTCGGCGCCACCGACATGCGCATCATCATGCAGCACATTTTCCCCAATGTGATGAGCCACGTCATCGTCGCCGTGACGATCGCCATCCCGACGGTGGTGCTGCTCGAAGCCTTTCTCGGCTTCCTCGGCTTCGCGGTGAAGCCGCCGCTGATCTCGTGGGGGCTGATGCTGCAGGACACGGCTACCTATTCGGTCATCGGCACCTATCCGTGGATCCTGTCGCCGGTCGGCTTCGTGCTGATCACCGTCTTTGCCTTCAACGCGCTGGGCGACGGCCTGCGCGATGCCGTCGATCCTTATTGAGGTGGCCGGGATGACTGTAGCGCTCGCAGCCACCTTCGCACCAGCCGTCCGGTTCGACCATGCCGGCCGCCACGACCAACCCATCATCGATGCCCGCAACATCGAGGTCGCCTTCAAGGTCGAGCACGGCGTCGTCGACGCGGTGAAGGATGTCTCGTTCCAGCTCTATCGCGGGGAGACGATCGCCATCGTCGGCGAGTCCGGTTCCGGCAAGTCGGTGACGGCGCGCGCTGTCATGGGGCTCTTGTCGAAACGGGCCACCGTGTCGCCGAAATCCACCATCCACTATTGCGGGCAGGACATACTGAAATTCCCCGAGAGCGCCCGGCGCAAGTTGCGCGGCAATCGCATCTCGATGATCTTCCAGGAGCCGATGAGCTCGCTCAACCCGATCTATACGGTCGGCAGTCAGATCGTCGAGGCGATCAGAGTGCATCGAAAGGTCAGCCGCAAGCAAGCCTGGGCGCGGGCGCTCGAGCTTTTGCGGCATGTCCAGATCCCCGAGCCGGAAGCGCGCATCAAACAGTATCCGCACCAGATGTCGGGCGGGCAGCGCCAGCGCGTGATGATCGCCATGGCGCTCGCCAACGACCCCGATGTGCTGATCGCCGACGAGCCAACGACAGCGCTCGACGTCACGGTGCAAGCACAGATCCTCAATTTGATCCGCAATCTGCAAAAAGAACTCAGGATGGCGGTCATCCTGATCACCCACGACCTCACCGTGGTGCGAAAATTCTCCGACTATGTCTATGTCATGCAGCATGGCGAGATGTGCGAGCACAACGTCACCGAGCGGCTGTTCGCCGACCCGCAGCATGCCTATACCAAGCGGCTGCTCGCTTCAGAGCCGCACGGCAAGCCGCAGCCGCTGCCGGAAAACAGCGGCACCATCCTCGAGGCCCGCGATATGCGCGTCTGCTTCATGCTACGCCATGGCAGCTTCCTGAAGCCGGACTGGCGCGAGCTGGTCGCCGTCGACGATCTCGGCCTGAAGCTTTGCCGCCACGAGACACTGGGGCTGGTCGGCGAATCCGGCTCCGGCAAGACCACCTTCGGTCTCGCCTTGCTCAGGCTCACCGAGGCCAAGCGCGGCGAGGTCAGCTTCGACGGCCAGCCGATCCACGGCCTGTCGCGCGCCGGGATGCGGCCGCTGCGCTCGCGCATGCAGGTCGTTTTTCAGGATCCGTTCTCGTCGCTCAACCCGCGTATGACGATCGGCCAGATCATCGAGGAAGGGCTGGTCGTCAACAGGATCGGCGCGACACGGCGCGAGCGGGTCGATCGGGTTCGCGACGCCCTGGTCAGCGCCGGCATGCCCGGCGATATCCTGTCGCGGTTCCCGCACGAATTTTCCGGCGGCCAGCGGCAGCGCATCGCCATTGCCCGAGCCATCGCGCTGGAGCCCGAATTCATCCTGCTCGATGAACCGACATCGGCGCTCGACCTTTCGGTGCAGGCGCAGATCATCGACCTGTTGCGCAAGCTGCAGGACGAACGCGGCCTTAGCTATCTCTTCATTTCGCACGACCTCAAGGTGGTGCGCGCGCTCTGCCATCGCGTCATCGTCATGCAGAACGGCAAGATCGTCGAACAGGGACCCGTCGACGAGGTCCTCACCCATCCCAAGACCGCCTACACCGAACGGCTCGTCAGGGCCGCCTTCGACGTGGCGTAGCAAAGTGCCGGAGGCTTAATAGTGGCAAGACATCCCAGGATCACCTTCATTGGCGCGGGTTCGACCGTGTTCATGAAGAACATTGTCGGCGACGTGATGCAGCGGCCATCGCTGTCAGGCGCGACGATCGCGCTGATGGACATTAATCCGCAGCGGCTGGAAGAGAGCGCCATCGTTGTCAACAAGCTGATCGCGACTCTGGGCGTGAAGGCGAAGGCTGAGACCTATTCCGACCAGCGCAGGGCGCTCGCCGGCGCCGACTTCGTCGTCGTCGCCTTCCAGATCGGCGGCTTTGAGCCCTGCACCGTCACCGATTTCGAGGTGCCGAAGAAATACGGCCTGCGCCAGACCATTGCCGACACGCTCGGCGTCGGCGGCATCATGCGCGGCCTCCGGACCGTGCCGCATCTGTGGAAGATCTGCGAGGACATGCTGGCCGTCTGCCCCGACGCGATCATGCTGCAATACGTCAACCCGATGGCGATCAACACCTGGGCGATCTCAGAGAAATACCCTGAGATCAAGCAGGTAGGCCTCTGCCACTCGGTGCAAGGCACGGTGATGGAACTGGCGCACGATCTCGACATTCCCTACGACGAGATACGCTACCGCTCGGCCGGCATCAACCACATGGCCTTCTACCTGAAGTTCGAGCACCGGCAGCCGGATGGCTCTTACCGCAACCTCTATCCGGACCTGGTCCGCGCCTATCGCGAGGGCAGGGCGCCGAAGCCGGGCTGGAACCCGCGGTGCCCCAACAAGGTGCGCTACGAGATGCTGACGCGTCTCGGCTATTTCGTCACCGAAAGCTCCGAGCATTTCGCCGAATACACGCCCTATTTCATTAAGGAAGGCCGCCCCGACCTGATCGAGAAGTTCGGCATTCCGCTCGACGAATATCCCAAGCGCTGCATCGAACAGATCGAGCGCTGGAAGGGCCAGGCCGAGGCCTATCGCTCGGCCGACCGCATCGAGGTCGAGCAATCGAAGGAATACGCGTCCTCGATCATGAACTCGGTGTGGACCGGGGAGCCTTCGGTGATCTACGGCAATGTCCGCAACAATGGCTGCATCACCTCGCTGCCGGACAATTGCGCCGCCGAGGTGCCGTGTTTGGTGGACGCCTCCGGCATCCAGCCGACCTATATTGGCGAGCTGCCGCCGCAACTCACCGCGTTGATACGCACCAACATCAATGTGCAGGAACTGACGGTGCAGGCGTTGATGACCGAAAACCGCGAGCACATCTACCACGCGGCGATGATGGACCCGCATACGGCGGCCGAACTCGACCTCGACCAGATCTGGGCGCTGGTCGATGAGTTGCTGGCGACACATGGCGACTGGCTGCCGACCTGGGCGCGTGGGAGCGCCAAGGTCCGGGCCGCCTGAGCGCTGCTGCGGCGGTATCTACTCCACCGTCAGGCCTCCGGTGGCGCCGGCAACCGGTGGCGCAGTTCCTCGACCAGCACGCGCTCGTTCTCCGAATAGTCGATCGGAACGACGACGAGATGGACGCCACCGCCGGCAAAGGCCTGTTCAAGCGTCGATTGTATTTCTGAGACGGCGCCGACCCTGGTTCCCTTGGCGCCATAGGCCTCGGCATAGCGGACGAAATCGGGATTGCCGAAGGTCATGCCGAAATCGGGGAACTGGTCGACCGCCTGCTTCCAGCGGATCATGCCGAAAGCATTGTCCTCGATGATCAGCACGACGAGGTTAAGTTTCAGCCTGACGGCGGTTTCCAGCTCCTGGCTGTTCATCATGAAGCCGCCGTCGCCGCAGATCGCCATGACGCGGCGGCCGGGATAGAGCATCGCGGCCGTCATCGCCGAGGGCAGGCCGGCGCCCATCGTGGCCAGGGCGTTGTCGAGCAGCAAAGTGTTGGCGACGCGCGTGCGGTAATTGCGCGCGAACCAGATCTTGTACATGCCGTTGTCGAGCGCCAGGATGCCATCGGCCGGCATCACCGCGCGCACATCGTGCACCAAGCGCTGCGGCGTGAAACGGTCTTCGGTGGCGCGGGTGGCAATGCGGCTCAAAATCCCTTCGCGCAGCGGCAGTAGCGCCTGCGCGTTGGGGATCTTGCCCTCGATCCGGTCGGCAAGCAGCCTGAGCGAAGCGCCGATGTCGCCGACCACTTCGGTCTGCGGGAAATAGACCTGCTCGACATTGGCCGGCTGGTAGCCGACATGGATCACCTTCGGTCCCTTGTCGCCCATAATGAAGGGCGGCTTCTCGATCGTGTCGTGGCCGATGGTGATGATGAGGTCGGCCTGCTCTATCGCCTCATGGACATAGTCGCGCTCGGACAGCGCGGCGGTGCCCATATAGAGCTCGGTTCCGCCAGGCACCGTGCCCTTGCCCATCTGCGTGGTGAAATAGGGGATGCCGGTTCTGATAACGAACTGGGCGAGATCGGAGGTCGAGCGCGGCCGCGACGCGGCGGCGCCCAGCATCGCCAGCGGACGCTGCGCCTTGATGATCATCTCAGCGGCACGGTCGAGCGCCAGCGGGCTGGCCAGCGGAAGCTCGATCGGATGCGGCGGGATCAGCGCGACATCGTCGCACTCCTCGGCCGCGATGTCTTCGGGCAGTTCCAGATGCACCGGCCCCGGACGCTCCTCCTCGGCAATCCGAAACGCTTCGCGCACCACGGCGGGAATGGTCTTCGCCGAGATGATCTGACGTGACAGCTTGGTCAACGGCTTCATCGCGGCGACGATGTCGACGATCTGGAAGCGGGCCTGGCGCGACGAGCGGATGCCCTTCTGCCCGGTGATCATGATCATCGGCATGGCGCCGAGCAGCGCATAGGCGGCACCCGTCGTCAGGTTCAGGGCGCCGGGTCCCAGCGTGGTGATGCACACACCTGGCTTGCCGGTGAGCCTGCCATGGGTGGCGGCCATGAACGCCGCCGCCTGCTCATGACGGGTGAGGATGAGCTGGATCGAGGATTTGCGGATGGATTCGACGACGTCCAGGTTTTCTTCGCCGGGAATGCCGAAGATGCGATCGACGCCCTCATTCTCGAGGGCGCCAACAAGCAGGTCAGAACCTTTGGGCACGAAGCATCTCCTGGGCAAAGCGGCGGCGAACCGCGTCGGGATATGATCAGACATAGTGCTGGCAAAGTCCTAGCGCGAGGCGCGGCCGCCGCCAATATCGCTCTGCCTTACAGATCCTTCCGTTTCCTGAATTGGCCGGGCGAGACGCCGGCGTGGCGCCTGAAGGCGGTGGAGAAGGCGGCTTCCGAGCTGTAGCCGACGGCCTCGGCGACTTGGCCCAGGCTCTTGCCCTCGTGCAGCAGCCGGCTGGCCTGCCGCATGCGGCAGCCGAAGAGATAAGCCATGGGCGCTTCGCCGACGAGATCGCGAAAGCGGGCGGCAAAGGTTGCCCTGGAGAGCCCGACCGCGCGTGCCAGGGTCTCGATCGTCCAGTCGTGGCCATAGGCTTCATGCAGGGTGGCGAGCGCTCTGGCGATCGCGGGGTCCTGCAATCCCCTCAGCCAACCTGGATTGTCCATGCTTTCCAGACCGGAGCGCAAGGCGCGCGTGACGATGGCCCCAGACAGGCGAGCCATGACCACGTCGCTGCCGGGACCTTCGTCGGTCGCTTCCACCAGCAAAGCCTCGACATAGCCACGCAGCCATTTGGGCAGACGGCCATTCGATCCCCGGATGTGAACGATGCGCGGCAGGCCGGCAAGTGCCGGATGGTCGGCGTCGCGAAAGGCGAAGGCGCCGCACAGGATGACGGTTTTTTCGCCTTCGCCGCCGCTGCGAATACGCCCGGCTGCGGTTTGGGTCGCCAGTTCGGCGGCGGGGACGTTCGCGCTTTTGAGCGCGCCGGGCGACCGCAGCACATGCGGATCGGCACGCGGTGCAATGATCAGGTCGCCGGCATCGAGAGGCTCCACATCTTCCTCACCGAACACCGCCTCGCATCGCCCCTTGATGACGACGTGAATGCCGCGAAGCCCAGCCTGGCTGAACGAGATCGCCCAGGGCGCGGCCAGTTCGAGGCGCCGGTACCCGGCGGCTGCGAAGTGCAATTCGCGCATGAGGGTAGCCAGGAGATCCACGCTCCGCTCCAGAAACAGACGATCGATAAATCAATCCAGACGCTGTCGAATAGCGCGCCGGCCTTACTGGACCTAGCTATGCCCGACAGGCCGCTTGTCGGCGATAACGAAACTCAGGAGTTATTCATGCCGCCAATCGAGCTTTTTGTCGCGCAGCTTTGTCCCTATGCGCACCGTGTCAGGCTCGCCCTTGCCGAGAAAGGCCTGCAGGCGACGGAAATCGAAATCGATCTGCGCAACAAGCCGGCGTGGTTCCTGAAACTCACGCCGACTGGAAAGGTGCCGCTGCTGCGCCATCAGGGGCAATATGTCAGGGAGTCGGCGATCATCTGCGAATATCTCGATGATGCATTCCCCGAACGGCCGATTTTCCCCAGGGATGCTCAGGCCCGCGCTGAGGCGCGCATCTGGATCAGCTTCGCCGACACGCAGCTTTACGCCCGGACGGCAACCATGATGCACAGTTCCGACGCTATGGTTCATAAGCGGATCAAGGCCCAGCTTGCCGACGATCTGCGCTTTGTGGAACAGCATGCCTTCGCCCTGCGAGGGGCGGACGAACGGTTTTTGCTGGGCTCGGAATTCAGCGCCGCCGACATCGCCTTCTATCCCTGGTTCGAACAGCTGTGCGTGCTTGAGAAATATCTGGGCTTCGTCATGCCGACCGAATGCGAGCGCCTGCTGCGGTGGCAGGAAACGGTTGCCGCAAGGGAGGCGGTGCGGACCTGCGCGAGGTCGCCCGGCTTCTACCTGGAATCCTATGGCCCGCTTCTCGCGGCCTGAGACGAGCGGGCAACGGAAAAAAATTCCTCACTATGGTGCTGCAAGGTCAGTCATTTGCTTCTTGCGGCAGGCGCAAGCCTGTAAATATGCGGCATCAAGCAGGTCCCGCGAGAGGTGAGAGAAACATGCCCAATCCAACCGTCGTCGGGTTTTCCGGCAATTTCACCCGGCCGTCCAAGACGCGCGGCTTCGTCGACCAGGTCGTGAGGGACATTGCGCGCCAGCATGGATTGTCGGCGAGTACCTACGACGTCGAAGACCTCGGCCCCTCACTTGGCGCTGCCAAATGGGCGCGCGATCTCGACGGTCAGGCGCGGGCAATCTTCGACAGCGTCGTCAATGCCGATGTGCTGGTGGTGGGGTCGCCGACCTACAAGGGCAGCTACACCGGCCTGTTCAAGCACTTCTTCGATCTGTTCGATCCCGCTTCCTTGCGCGGCAAGCCGGTGGTGCTGCTTGCCACCGGCGGTAACGATCGCCACGCGTTGATCGTCGAGCACCAGTTGCGGCCGCTGTTCGGCTTCTTCGAGGCGCTGACGCTGCCGACAGGGGTCTATGCCACGGACAAGGATTTTTCCGATGGCGTGCTGCGGGCAGAACCCATCCTGAAGCGCGTCGAGCAGGTCGTCGGCGAGGTCGGGCTGGTGCTGGCCAATCGCTCAGCTGCCGGCGTCGCGGCCGGATAGCACGCAGATTTTTACGTCATCCGCAAATCAATACCCCGCCGGCCAGGCCTGGCGGGGTATCGCCGTGCAAAGGTTCCCGCGCTTGCGGTCATCCTGAGCGACGATGACAACGCGGCTTGGCCAACTCCGAAATCCATCTCAGGCGGATTTCTCGCGACAACTAGTTCCTGTCCGCCGGCTTCGAACGCATCCTTGACACCGTCTCGCGCTCGGCGCGCTTGGAGCGCAGAGGCGGCAGGCCGCGGTCGATCAGGTCCATGTCCTCCAGCACCATGTCGCCCATGCGCTTGAAGGCGATGTCAAGCGCACCGGCGCGGTGGGCGGAGCGCAGGAAGCCGGGGATCGTGCGGACCGGATGGTCCTGCGCCAGCGGTTCTTCAGGGAAGACATCGCTGGCGGCGACGATGTGGCCGCTTTCCACCGCCGCCATCAGGGCAGGGAAGTCGACGACTCCGGCGCGGCTGAGCAGGATGAATGCGGCGCCCTTGCGCATGGAGGCAAAAGCATTGGCACCGAGAAAGCCCTGATTCTCTGAGGTCACCGAAGCGACGACGAAGACGAAATCGCTGGTCGACAGCACCTCGTCCAGCGAGGCCGGCTCGACGCCACTGTCGATCAGGATCGATGGCGGCAGCCAGGGATCGAAGACCTTGGTGCGGGTGCGAAAACCCGACAGCAGTCGGTTGAGCGCACGGCCGAGATCGCCGAAGCCGATGATGCCGACATCGGCGCCGGACAGAAGCCGCGCCGTCAAATTGCCGTCGCCGCCCCACAGCTCTTCGCCTTTGCGGAAGGCGAGGTCGGCATCGACGATGTTGCGGGCGAGGTTGAGCGCCATGGCGAGGCCAAGCTCGGCCACCGGCTCGGCGAAGACGAGGCCGGTGGTGACGACATGGATGCCGCGCGCAAACAGCGTCTCATAGGGCATGTTGTTGATGAGGTTGGTCTCGACATTGAAGACGCAACGCAGCGCCTGCATCCGGTCCAAGGTCTCGGGCGAGATCGGCGGCTGGCCGATAATATAGCGGGCTTCGGCAAGCACGTCGGCGGGCAAGTTCGCCACCCCCTCGGCCGTCGTCTCGACGACGCGGTAATGCGCTTTGAGGCGCGCCAGCTGCGGTGAGGTGAAGATCAGGTCGAGCGTGCGTGGTTCCGGCGCGCTGATGACCAGCGGCAGGGCCTTGTTTGGCATAACGATTCCTCCCCGGCGCGATGCGTATCGCTTATTCTTGCTTTGCACTTGTGGTAGTCCCCAAAACCGCTTGCCGCCGTCCGGCGGCATGTGCTTGAGGGGTAAAATACCCACCATTAAACGATTTACAACTCCGGGAGGGGCCGCCGATCGCGCGGCTCGAGCCTTGCCGGGTTTTGATGCGGGAGTCCGTTGGCTCGCCAGGCAACCGGCCCTGAGGGCTCCTTCCCTTCTCCCCCTGTCGGAGAAGGTGCAGTCAAAACGGATAGTGCTGCCCCGGATCCTCGATGGTCAGCCAGCGCAGGTCGGTGAACTCGGCAATCGAGGCCTTGCCGCCGAAGCGGCCGTAGCCTGAACCCTTGACGCCGCCGAACGGCATTTGCGCCTCGTCGCCGACGGTCGGGCCATTGATGTGGCAGATGCCAGCTTCGATGCGCGCGGCAACCGCCATGGCACGGCGGATGTCGCGGCTGAACACGGCTGAAGACAGGCCGTATTCGGTATCGTTGGCGACACGTACCGCTTCGTCCTCGCCCTTGACGCGGATCACCGGCTTGACCGGGCCGAAAGATTCTTCCGAATAGACGCGCATTGCCGGCGTCACGTGGTCGAGCAATGTCGCCTCGACCACGGTTCCGGTGCGCTTGCCGCCGGCCACAAGCCTGGCGCCCTTGGCGACGGCGTCGGCAACCAGTTCTTCCATCTTGTCGGCGGCTTGGTCGCTGATCAGCGAACCGAGCACGACATGGCCGCGCGGGTCGCCGGCAGGCAGCTGCGCGGCGCGGGCGGCGAGCTTTGCGACGAATTCGTCGGCGACCTTTTCATCGACGACCAGACGCTCGGTCGACATGCAGATCTGGCCCTGATGCATGTAGGCGCCGAAGGTCGCGGCATTAACCGCGGCGTCGATGTCGGCATCGTCGAGCACGACCAGCGGCGCCTTGCCGCCGAGTTCGAGCAGCGCCGGCTTCAAGTGACGGCCGGCGAGTTCGGCAATGATCCTGCCGACCTTGGTCGAGCCGGTGAAGTTGACACGCCTTACGGCGGGGTGCGCGACCAGTGCCTCGACGATTGGCGCTGCGTCCTTGGGATCATTGGTGACGACATTGATGACGCCCTTGGGCAGGCCGGCCTCGACGAGCACCTGCCCGATCAGCCGGTGTGTGCCTGGGCACATTTCCGAAGCTTTCAGCACAACCGTGTTGCCGCAGGCGATCGGCATGGCGATGGCACGGCTTCCGAGGATGACCGGTGCATTCCACGGCGCGATGCCGAGGCAGACGCCGGCCGGCTGGCGGATCGCCATGGCCAGCGTGCCGGGCTTGTCGGAGGGAATGACTTCGCCCGAAATCTGCGTCGTCATGGCGGCTGCCTCGCGCAGCATTTTGGCGGCGAGCATGACGTTGAAGCCGGCCCAGGGGCCGGTCGCGCCGGTTTCTTCCATCATCAACTTGGTGAATTCGCCGACCTTGGAGTCCATGACATCGGCCGCCTTGGACAGCAAAGCGCGGCGCTCGCCCGGACCGGTCTTCGACCACGTCTTGAAAGCGGCAGCAGCGGCTTCGACCGCGGCATTGGCGTCGGCGATGCTGGCTGCGGCAGCGCGGGTCGCCAGCTTGCCGGTGAACGGGTCCATGCGCTCGTAAGAGGCTGAGCCGGAGGCATTCCTTTTGTCGCCGTCGATCAGAAGTCCGATGTCCATTGTTCTCTCCCTCGCTCGCCGTGGAGCGTCTTTTCTATCTATTATCGACCACGATCTGATCCGAACACCGGCTCCCACTTTTCGGGATCATGGTCTAGAAGCCGAGCACCTCGGCATTGATCGATGCTTCAAGCCCACCGTCAACCGGCACATTGGCGCCGTTGACCCAGCGTGCGCCGTCCGAGCACAGGAACAGCACAACAGGCGCGATGTCGCCCGAGGTTCCGGCGCGCCCGACCCTGGCGATGTCGCTGTCGACGCGGGCGTCACCCAACACATTGCGGAACTGTTTGAGGATCGGCGTCTCGACCGGGCCGGGGCTCACTGCATTGACGCGGATGCCGCGGCTCCTGAACAGGTCCTGATGTGCGGCGCGCTGCGTCCACAACAGCAGCAGCTCCTTGGAAACGGGATAGCCTTCCTCGTTCTTCACCTGATGGTCGGCGATCATCTTCGCCACATCGGGAAAGCCTTCGATGCCGACCATCGATGCCGCGCGGTTGAGATTGGCGCGCCAGCCATAGCCGGCGATCGAGGCGACGTTGACTACGGTGCCGCCTTCACGAAGTCTTGGTGCGAGGCCTTCCGAGAGCGCGCGCAGGCCGTAGAAGTTGACGGCCAGTGTCGACACCGCACCGGTGTTGCCGGGGAGGCCGGCGACATTGCAGAGCGCATCGATGCGCTGCGGCAGGCGCCCGAGGAGATCGTCGACGCCGGCCTTGGATGAGATGTCAGCCTTGACGAAACTGCCGGCCGATGCTGCCGGTTCACGCATATCGACGCCGATCACGTCAGCGCCCAGTTGGCCGGCAAGTTCGGCCGTGCGAGCGCCGATACCAGAGGCGACACCGGTGATGAGGATGGTCTTGCCGAACAGCATGGTCACGCCTTTTCACTATGCGTTGCGGCCTGTTGCGGCGAAGGCGCCGCGTCACTATCGCCGGCGTCTGCCGGCAGCCTGACCCGGTAGCCGACCGGTAGCAGGCGCAGGCCAAAGCGCTCCTCCAGCGTTCCCCACACGCCGCGCGGCAGGAACAGCGAGAACAGCACCGCCGTGGCGCCGAGGCCGATCAGATACCAGACGCCGGTGCCGCCGAACCAGGTCTCGATGAGGAAGAACAGCAGCGCACCCAGAATGGCGCCCTCGAAGGTGCCGATGCCGCCGACCAGCACCATGAAGATCATGTAGGCGGTCCACTGGACGTTGAAGTAGGTTTTCGGCTGGAAGGTGATCGACGTGGCCAACCACAGCGCGCCGGCCATGCCGATGCCGAAGGCGGCGAGCACGAAGAGCAGCCGCTTGGTTCCGGTGACGCGCACGCCGACCGATGCCGCGGCCTCCTCATTGTCCCTGATGGCGCGGATGGCCGCACCCGTGCTGCCGCGCAGCAGGCTAAACAGGATGGCAAGGAGCGCCGTCATCGCGGCCAGCGCCAGCCAGTAGATCGTCGCCCGCCTGACGCCGGCGTCATAGACGTTGAGCGAGATCAGCGACGTCCCGGTCTCGCCTTGCACCAGCCGGTCGAGATTGACCAGGAGATGGGTGAGCGCCGCGATCACCCACATGCCGATGGCGAACTCGCCGTTCTTCAGCTTCAGCATGAACAGCGACATTGGCCAGGAGATCGCGCCGACAATGATCGCCGAGACAAACAGAGAAGCGAACGGGTTGAGGCCTGCATCGGCCAGGCGGATGGTGAAATAGGCGCCGAGGCCGAAGAACACTTGCTGTCCCACCGAAACCAGCCCGCCGAAGCCGGCCAGCGCATTCCACATCGCCGCCAGGATCACATAGATGAACAAGGCGGTCATGCGGTCGACGGCGCCGGCCGACAGGAAATGCGGCGCAACAGCGAGCAGCGCGATGATGACGACAACCGCAATCGCCGAGATGCGCGAGGCGGAGGTGCCGCGCTCGATAACGGGGGCGTTTAAAACCGAGCTCATGATGCTTTCCTCGCGGGCAGGCGCAGCAGGCCGCGCAGGCCGAGGCCGGAGGTGGAGAGCCGGATGAACAGCACGATCAGGAAGGCGACATGGCCGCCGATCAGAAAACCTTGCGGATGGATCTGCGCGCCGAGCGTCTGGGCGAGCGCCAGAACGATGCCGCCGACCAGCGTGCCCCATAGCGAACCGGCGCCGCCGATCACCGCCGCCTCGAAAGCGAACAGCAATTGAGGTGCGCCGGTATAGGGATCGAAGGTGGCGCGCATGCCGAGGAAGGCACCGGCAAGACCGACCGTGACCATGGCGATGGCGGCCGCGAGGGCGTTGGCGCGGCGCGCATCGACGCCGACGAGACCGGCCGTGTCGGGATCTTCCGACGTGGCGCGGATCGAGCGGCCAAGGCTGGTGTTGGTAAGGAACAGCTGCAGCCCGCCAAGCAATATGACGGCGGCGGCGAACATGATCACGGCAAGCTTGCCGACATAGATGCTGCCCGGCCATTCCCAGGAATCGTAGGAGAGGCTGCCGATATAGGGCGCCAGCGAACGTGTGTCGGCGCCGAACTGCTCGAACAGCGCATTGTCGATGACGATGGCGAGGCCGAACGTGGTCAGGATCGGCAGCAGCGCGCCTCCACGGGCGCTGCGCTCGAGCAGGAAGCGTTGCAGCGCCCAGCCGATGGCCGCCATCAGCGGCAGCACGATGAGCAGGCCGACGAAGGGCGAGATATGGAATTGCGAGGCGAGCCACCACAGCGCGTAGGCGGAAAACACGGCCAGGCTGCCATGCGCGAGGTTGATTATGCGCATCACCGAAAACATGAAGGAGAGGCCGCAGGCGATCAGCGCGTAGTAGCCGCCGAGCAGGATGCCCTGGACGATCTGGTTGCTCATGCCGGCACACTCCCGGCGCTTTTTCTGTGCAGACCGAAATAGGCTTTCGTCACTTCATCGCGGGACATGCCCTTGCTCGGGCCTTCCAGCGCGACGCGTCCTTCGAGCATGCAGATGACCTTGTCCGAGACCGAGAGCGCGCGATTGAGGTCCTGTTCGACCAGGATGATCGTCGTGCCGGAGCTGATCAGGCCTTGCAGCGAAGTGTATACGCGATCGACCACCAGCGGCGACAGGCCGAGCGAGACCTCGTCGAGCAGCAGCAGTTCGGGATTGCTCATCAAAGCGCGGCCGATGGCGGTGGCCTGCTGCTCGCCACCGGAGAGATGCCCGGTCTTGGCATGGCGGCGCGGCTTCAGATTGGGGAACGTGTCGAGCACTCGTTCCACGCTCCAGTCGCCGGGACGGCCGGCGGTCTTGCCAAGCAGGAGGTTCTCCTCGACCGTCATTTGCACGAACAGTTTTCGCCCTTCCGGCACCAGCGCGACGCCCATGCCGGCGCGCTTGTGCGAGGGAACGCCGGTGATATCGGCGCCATTCAGCAGCACGCGGCCGGCCGTCGGCTCATGGGCGCCGGCGATCGCCCGCAGCAGCGTCGTCTTGCCGGCGCCGTTGGCGCCGACCAGCGCCAGCGTTTCGCCGCGCTCGATCGTAAAGCTCACACCGCGCACCGCCTGCAACAGGCCATGGCGGACGACCAGATTCTCGATTGCGAGCAGGCTCATTTCGGGCCTCCGCCGAGATAGGCGCGCACGACTTCCGGGTCGGCCATCACCGCTTGCGGCTCGCCATCGGCGATGATCTTGCCGGCGTCCATACAGATCAGCCGCTCTGCCACCTGCAGCAGGATGTGGACGATGTGCTCGATCCAGACGATGCCGATCTTGCGGCGGCGCAATTCCTTGATGGTATCGACAAGTTCGCTCGCCTCGCCATCGGTCAGTCCGCCGCCGATCTCGTCGAGCAGAAGCAGCGTAGGCCTTGCCGCGAGCGCGCGGGCAAGTTCCAGCCGCTTCCGGTCGAGCAGGCCGAGCGTTTCGGCGCGCCGGTTGGCCACGCCCATCATGCCGCACAGTTTCAGCGACTCCAGCGCCTCTTCATAGGCCTCGTCGCGGGCGAGACCGGCGCCATGCGACGCGGCAACAAAAACGTTCTCGAACGTGGTCATACCGCTGAACGGCTTGGGCACCTGGTGCGTGCGCACGAGGCCGAGCCGGCAGCGCTGCGTTGCCGGCAGCGCCGTCACATCGCCGCCCTTGAAGGCGACCGTGCCGGCGCTCGGCGGGAAGGCGCCTGACAAGATGCTGAGCAGTGTCGTCTTGCCGGCGCCGTTCGGGCCGACAATGCCGACGGCCTCATCGCCATTCATGGCGAAGTCGATATCATCGAGCACCACCAGCGCGCCGAAGCGTTTCTGGATGCCGGCGGCTCTGAGGATCGCAGTGTTTGGTGAACTGTTCACGATGCGATCCCCGTAGCCGTCCGTCAGCCGTTATACGGCTGGAGCTTGGCCTCGACCGGAACCTTCGGGTCGGTGGCGTTCTCGGTCACGACATAGTCGAGCGGGAATTTGCTGCCTTCCTTGGCGGCCACCCATTGCGTGCCGATGATCGGGCCGGGCGAGACATTGGCGACCGGGCCGCTGGTGAAATCGACCTTGCCGATCATGGTCTCGGTGTTGAGCGCGCTCAGCGCCTTGGCGACGGCTGCCTTGTCCTTGGCGTCGGTGCTTGCCTTCAGCGCCTCGAAGCCGGCGTCGAGCAGCGACATCGAGGCGCCGAGCTGCTGCGTCCATTGCTTGCCGCTGGCGGCCTCATAACCGTCGGCCAGTTCGGTCCCCGACACCCCGGTCAGCGGCGACTTGTAGGGGAAGGCCTTATGCCAGTAAGCGGCGCTCGAAATCTTGTTGCCGAGATCGCCGAGCGCCTCGATGTCGGACGGGAACAATCCGGTCTTGGCGACCTGGCAGATCTTGATCTGCTTGATCAGGCCTTGCTGTGCAGCCTGACGCCAGAAGGCGGCGAAGTCCGGCGGGATCGGGAAGGAGTTGAAGATCTCGACGCCTTCCTGCTTGAACAGCGCGATCTGCGAGGAATAGTCGGTGGTGCCGGTCTCGTAGGCGCCGGGATCGATGATGGTGAAACCCTGCTTTGCCAGCAACGGCGCCAGATGGGTGCGGATGGCATTGCCGTCTGCGTCGTTGGGATACATGACGCCGACCTTCTTGTTGGTCTCGATCAGGTTCCATTGCGAGATGTAGGTCCGGAAGAACTCGTCGACGCCGAAGCCGAAATGATAGGTCCATTTGAACGGCGAGGGTTCGCCGGGCTTGGCGCCGCGGCCGAAATACCAGGCCTCCCACGGCATGACGGTGGAGAGGCAAGGCACGCCGGCGGCTTCGCAGGCGTCGGCGACCGGGTTGATCACCTCCGGCGTCGACACCGCCAGCATCAGGTCGACGGCCTGGTTGTTGATGAGGTCCTTGGCGAGCTGGCCGGCGCGCGACGGGTCGGATTGCGTGTCCTGGTCGATGATCTCGACACTGTATTTCTTGCCGCCGATGTCGAGGCCGTTGGCGAGCGCCTTGCGGGCGAGGTCGAGCACATAGCCGTCGGTCTGGCCGAAGCCGGCGAGCGGCCCGGTGCGCGGGCTGACAAAGCCGACCTTCAGCGTGTCGGCGGCCTGCGCGAAGGCCTGGCCGCGGCTGAGCGCAAGTGCCGCGCCGCCGGCGAGCGATGTGGCGATGAACTGGCGCCGCGAGACGCCGGATTTGCTTGAGGTCATGCTGGTATTCCTCCCTTTCCTGACGGCAACTGGAGGTCACCGCCGGCCTGCTCAAAATCGATGCCGCCCGTTCTTAAGATCGGAGATCGCCCCGGCAGGCCTTGAGGCGGCAGCGGAACGCCGCCAATGCCGATAACGGCACGATTTCGATCCTCCCATCGTCACAGTGCCCTAGGTGTTTGGTTTGGTAAAATGATATTTTGCGGTGTTTCGTTAACCAACAGGTTATGGAAATACGGCTGAAGGCCCGCTCTGCGCCAGATTGGCGAAAGGTGCTCAGGCGTTCTGGCTGGCCGCCTCGCGAATGGTCTGCAGCAGGATGGTGAAGGCCGGCGAAGGCGCAGTGTCGGTCCGCATCGTCAGGCCGACCGGCCCTTTGGTTTCCTCGGTGTTGACGGGCAAGGCGACGAAGGCGCCGCTGGAGAGTTCGTTGGCGACGACGCCTGTCGATATGATCCAGACCGCATTGCTTTGGCGCAGGAAGGCACGGCCGAAGGAATCCGAGACGGTCTCGATCTCGGTCGCAGGCGCCGTCATGCCGTTGGTGATGAACAGGCGGTCGACGAACGGGCGGATGACCGATTCCCGCGTCGGCATCAGCACCGGGAATTCATCGAGCCGGGCGAAGATATCCTGGCCCGGCTGCAGCAGCGGATGGCCGGCCCTCACCACGAACAGCACCGGTTCGGAATAGAGATGCTCGAAGAAGAAGCCGGTCATGTTTTCCGGCGCCGCAAGCCGGCCGACGACGAGATCGAGCGCACCGACGCGCAACTGTTCCAGCAGGACCGCGTTCTCGCCGGTGACGATCTTGATCGCAGCACCGGTATTTTCACTCAGGAACAGGCTTATGGCGCGTGGCATCACCTTGGCCGACACTGTCGGGAGCGCGCCGATGCGGATCGGATGCCGGTTGATGGCGCCGTCCTGGCGGACGGAATCGACGCCGCGCTTCAGTGCCGTGATCGCCGTGCCGGCATGGCCGAGAAAGATTTCGCCAAGCCGTGTCACCCTGATGCCGCGGCCGTCGCGTTCGACGACAGCGATGCCAAGCGCCTCCTCCAATTCGCGCAACGTCTTGGTCACGGCCGGTGGGCTGACATGGAGAAAGTCGGCCGCCCTCGCCACGCTGCCTTGCCGCGCTACCTCAAGGAATGCCTGCAGGTGACGGAACCTTATGCGGCTTTCGGACATGTTCTCATAACCTAGCAGTTAATGAAACGGCGTAAAATATCATTTTACCAAACCAAATGCCTTGTGCAATGTGAACACGGAGGATCGAAATCGTGCCATTCGTCAACATTGGCGGCATCACGCTGCACCATCGCCATATCAAGGCGAAGGGAAATGCGCGGCCGATCGTGTTCATCAATTCGCTGGGCACCGACTTCCGCGTCTGGGACGAGGTGTTGTCCGAACTGGGTGGCGAAATGCCTGTGTTGGTCTACGACAAGCGCGGCCATGGCCTGTCCGACATTGGTGGCGTCAGCTCGATCGACGAGCATGTCGATGATCTGTCGGGCCTGATCGATCATTTCGAACTGAACAATGCGGTGCTGTGCGGCCTGTCGGTGGGCGGCCTGATTGCGCAAGGGTTTTATGCCCGGCGCCCCGAAATCGTCGACGGCCTCATCCTGTGCGACACCGCCCACAAGATCGGCACGGCCGACAGCTGGAACACCCGCATCGAAACGGTCGAAAGCAAAGGTATCCAGGCCATCGCCGATGCCGTGCTCAAAATGTGGTTTACGCCTGCCTTCCACGCGGACCGTGTCGCCGAGCTCGACGGCTACTGGAACATGATGACCCGGCAAGCCGTCGCCGGCTATGTCGGCACCTGCGCCGCGGTGCGCGATGCCGATTTCACCGAGGCCGCGCAGGGGATCGCGGTACCCACGCTTTGCGTCGTTGGCGACCAGGACGGCTCGACGCCGCCGGATCTCGTCCGCTGGCTGGCCGATCTGATCCCAGGCGCACATTTCGAAATCATTCGTGACGCCGCGCACATCCCTTGCGTCGAACAGCCCAAGGCGCTGACCACCCTGATCCGCGATTTCGTCGCGGCGCTTCCCCTGAGAAAGCAGACCCATGGATGAACTGCCCAAAAACGAAACCAGATATCAGACCGGGCTGACCGTCAGGCGCTCGGTGCTCGGCGACCCGCATGTTGATCGCAGCGAGGATGCCGTCACCGATTTCGACCGGCCGTTCCAGGAGCTGATCACCGAGGCAGCCTGGGGCACTGTGTGGGCGCGTCCGGGCTTCAGCAGGCGCGAACGCTCGATCGTGACGCTGGCACTGCTGGCCGCCCTTGGCCATGATGAAGAGGTCGCCATGCATGTGCGCGCCACCGCCAACACCGGTGCGTCGCGCGACGATATCTGCGAAGCGTTCCTGCATGTCGCGATCTATGCCGGCGTGCCGGCCGCCAACCGCGCCTTCAGGATCGCCAAGGAGGTGTTTTCGGAAATGGACGGAAGCAGGGCTGGCCATGCCAGCTGATGCCGGCTCGAACCGCAGGCCCGAGAGCGGAGCCTTCTTCCAGCGCGACCGTGGCTGGCATCCGCCGGCGCTGACGCCCGACTACAAGACGTCGGTGTTGCGCTCGCCGCAAAAGGCGCTGCTGGCCTTCGACAACACGGCGTCCGAAATCACCGGTCCGGTGTTCGGCCACGCCATGCTCGGCGAACTCGACAATGACCTGATCCACAACTTCGCCAAGCCCGGCGAGAGCGCAATCGGCGAGCGTATCATCGTCTATGGCCGCGTGCTCGACGAGCGCGGCCAGGGCGTCTCCGGCGCGCTGCTCGAATTCTGGCAGGCCAATTCAGGCGGCCGTTACCGCCACAAGAAGGACGGCTATCTCGCGCCGCTCGATCCGAATTTCGGCGGCTGCGGCCGCACCATCACCGATGCCGATGGCGGCTATGCCTTTCGCACGGTGAAGCCCGGTCCCTATCCCTGGCCGAACGGGCCCAATGACTGGCGGCCATCGCACATCCATTTCTCGGTGTTCGGCCACGGCTTCGCACAGCGGCTGATCACGCAGATGTATTTCGAGGGCGACCCGCTGATCTGGCGGTGCCCGATCGTGCGCGGTATCCGTGACAAGGCGGCCGTTGAGACGCTGGTCGCGGCGCTCGACATGCAGGCGACGATCCCGTTCGACGCGCGCGCCTACAAGTTCGACATCGTGCTGCGCGGGCGCCGCGCCGCGCTGTTCGAAAACCGGCCGGAGGGCAATTGATGGCGCAATCGCTGACCCGGCTGAAGGAGAGCCCGTCGCAGACCGCCGGGCCCTACGTGCATATCGGGCTGACGCCGAATTTCGGTGGTATCGGCGGCGTCTATCCGACAGACCTCGGCGCGACGATGCTCAACGACAAGACCAAGGGCGAGCGCATCGGTTTGCGCATCCGCGTGCTCGACGGCACCGGCACGCCGCTCAGGGATGCCTTGATCGAAATCTGGCAAGCGGATGCCAATGGCTTCTACAATTCGCCGGCCGAATTGCGCGGCGATGCCGATCCGGATTTTCAGGGCTGGGGCCGTCAGCCGACCGACATGGAAACCGGCCTGTGCAGTTTTCAGACGATCAAGCCGGGACGCGTGCCGTATGGCGACGGCCGGCTGATGGCGCCGCATATCAGCCTGTGGATCGTCGCCCGCGGCATCAATATCGGCCTCCACACGCGGCTCTATTTCTCCGACGAGGCCAAGGCCAATGCCGAGGATCCGATCCTGGCCCGCATCGAGCACAAGGTGCGCGTGCCGACGCTGATCGCCGAGCGGCAAGGCGACAACTATATTTTCGACGTCCATCTCCAAGGGGAGAAGGAAACGGTCTTCTTCGACAGCTGACGGTCAGGAAACCAATGACATGACCGTATCGCCCTTCGACCATCCGCTGCTCTCCGGCCTGCTCGGCGACGAGGAGGCGGCTCGGCATTTTTCGGTGGATGCGGAAATCGCCGCCATGCTCGATTTCGAGCGCGCGCTGGCGCAAGCGGAAGCCGAAAGCGGGACTATCGGCACGGATGCCGCCGCGGCGATTGTACCTGTCCTGTTGTCATACAAGCCGGACACCGCGCGGCTGCGGGCCGGTGTGGCGAAGGATGGCGTGATCGTGCCCGAACTGGTGCGCCAGTTGAAGGCAGCGGTCGGGGCGCCGCACGACGCCGGCGTGCATTTCGGCGCAACCAGCCAGGACGTCATCGACACTGGCCTGGTGCTTCGGCTGCGCCGGCTCATTGAACATCTCGACCTGCTGCTGACTGAAAACATTCTGCGGCTGGTGGGGCTGGAAGAACGTTTTGGCAGCCGTGCATTGACAGCGATGACGCGCATGCAGCCGGCGATCCCAATTCAGGCGTCGGACCGCGTGGCGGTGTGGCGCACGCCGCTGCAACGGCATCAGCAGAGACTGTCGGAGCAATCCAAGCGTCTGCTCGTGGTGCAGTTTGGCGGCGCCGCTGGCACGCTGGAGAAGCTGGGCGACAAAGGACCTGCCGTGCGCGCGGCCCTTGCCGCAAAGCTCGGCCTTGGCGACGCGCCGCAATGGCACAGCCAGCGGGATGCGCTGGCCGAATTCGCCGGGCTGCTATCGCTCATCACCGGCAGCCTCGGCAAGTTCGGCCAGGACATTGCGCTGATGGCTCAAGATGGAACCGACATCAAGCTGTCCGGCGGCGGCGGCTCGTCGGCCATGCCGCACAAGCAGAACCCGGTGAAGGCGGAAGTGCTGGTGACGCTGGCGCGCTTCAACGCCACCCAGCTTTCCGGCATGCATCAGGCGCTGGTGCATGAGCAGGAGCGCTCCGGTGCTGCCTGGACGCTGGAATGGCTGCTCTTGCCGCAGATGGCGGTTGCGACCGCGGCTGCGCTACGGCTCGCCGCCGAACTCGCCGGACAGATCGAAAGCCTGGGACACTGATGCGCACCCGGATTGTCATTGTCGGCTCCGGACCGTCCGGGCTGCTGCTTGGCCAGCTTCTCGGCACCATTGGCGTCGAGACGGTGATCCTCGAACGTTCGAGCCGGGAGCATGTGCTTGGCCGGGTGCGGGCAGGGGTGCTCGAACAAGGCACCGTCGAGTTGCTCGAAGAGGCGGGCGCAGCTGCAAGGCTGCATGCCGAGGGCCTGCTGCATGCCGGCATCTCGCTTGCCTTCGGCGGCGGCCTGCACCGGCTCGACCTCACGGCACTGACTGGGGGAAAGCATGTCACCGTCTATGGCCAGACCGAAGTGACGCACGATCTGATGGACAAGCGCGAGGCGGCCGGGCTGACCACCGTCTATGAGGCGGCCAACGTCGCGCTGCATGGTTTCGATGGCGAAGCGCCTTACGTCACCTATAGCAAGGACGGCGTCGGCCATCGCATCGACTGCGACTTCATCGCCGGCTGCGATGGCTATCACGGCGTCAGCCGCAAATCGGTGCCTGAGCGGGCGCTGAAAACCTTCGAGCGGACCTATCCCTTCGGCTGGCTCGGCGTGCTGGCCGAAGTGCCGCCGGCCGATCACGAACTGGTCTACGCCAACCATGAGCGGGGCTTTGCGCTGTGCTCGATGCGCTCGACACATCGCAGCCGCTACTATGTGCAGGTTCCGGTTGATGAGAGCGTCGAGGCCTGGAGCGACGACCGCTTCTGGGATGAGTTGCGCCGTCGCCTGCCCGAGCAGACTGCCGCCGCCGTTGTTACCGGGCCGTCCTTCGAAAAGTCGATCGCGCCGCTGCGCTCCTTCGTTGCCGAGCCGATGCGCTTCGGCCGGCTGTTCCTGGTCGGCGACGCCGCCCATATCGTGCCCCCGACCGGCGCCAAAGGGCTCAACCTCGCTGCCAGCGACGTGCGCTATCTCTTTGCCGGACTTCGCGAATTCTATCTGGACAAATCGCAGGCCGGGCTTGACGCCTATTCAGCCAAAGCGCTGGCTCGGGTGTGGAAGGCGGTGCGCTTCTCCTGGTGGATGACGACGATGCTGCACCGCTTTCCCGATACGGGCGAGTTCGGCCAGCGCATCCAGGAAGCCGAGCTCGACTATCTCGTGCATTCGCAGGCGGCGTCGACCGCGCTGGCGGAGAACTATGTCGGTTTGCCCTATTAAGGGCAGTGCGATCTCAAACCCGTTCGAGCGCCACTGCGATGCCCTGGCCGACGCCGATGCACATGGTGGCGAGCGCATAGCGGGCGCCGCGCTCGCGAAGCTCCAGCGCAGCCGTGCCTGCAATGCGCGCGCCCGACATGCCCAAGGGATGACCAAGCGCGATGGCGCCGCCATTGGGGTTGACGTGCTCCCCATACAAGGCGATGCCGAGTTGGCGGAGCACGGCGATGCCTTGGGAGGCGAAGGCTTCGTTGAGTTCGATGACATCGAATTGGTGCGGTGTCAGGCCGAGGCGAGCGCAGAGCTTTTGTGTCGCCGGAGCAGGGCCGATGCCCATGATGCGCGGCGCCACGCCGGCGGCAGCGCCGCCGAGGATGCGGGCGATCGGCGTCAGGCCGTGTTTTTTCACAGCCGCTTCGGAGGCGATGATCAGCGCCGCCGCGCCATCGTTGACGCCCGATGCGTTGCCGGCGGTGACCGTGCCGTCTTGCCGGAACGGCGTCGGCAATTTGGCCAGCGACTCGACCGTGGTGCCGGCGCGGGGATGCTCATCCTTCGATACGATAGTCGCATCGCCCTTTTTCTGCGGGACCGTCACCGGGGTAATCTCCTTCGCCAGCCGGCCATTGGCCTGTGCCGCGACGGCCTTGTCCTGGCTGCGCACGGCAAAGGCGTCCTGGTCGGCGCGCGACACTGAAAAATCCTCGGCGACGTTCTCGCCGGTCTCCGGCATGGAATCGACGCCATATTGTTTCTTCATCAGCGGGTTGATGAAACGCCAGCCGATGGTGGTGTCATGGATCTCGGCATGGCGTGAAAAGGCGGTCTCGGCCTTGGGCATGACGAAGGGCGCGCGGCTCATCGATTCGACGCCGCCGGCGATCATCAACTCGGCTTCGCCCGCCTTGATGGCGCGGGCGGCAATGGTGAGCGCGTCCATGCCGGACCCGCAGAGGCGATTGACGGTCGAGCCTGAAATTTCCTTCGGCAGTCCGGCCAGGAGCAGCGACATGCGGGCTACATTGCGGTTGTCCTCGCCGGCCTGATTGGCGCAGCCATAGACGACGTCGTCGACAGCCTGCCAGTCGATGCCGGCATTGCGCTCGACCAGCGCCTTCAGCGGGATGGCGCCAAGATCGTCGGCCCGCACCGACGACAGCGAGCCGCCGAAACGGCCGATCGGGGTGCGGATGTAATCGCAGATGAATGCCTCGGTCATGTCATGCGGCCTTTTCTTTTCCGCTTCCCTCATGCGCCGCCTTGGTGCGGGCCTGCAGGTCACGCAATGTCGTCAGCTCGAGTTCCGTCGGCGCCGGCGTTTCGTCAAGCGCCTCGGCGAACTTTACGATCCAGCCGCAGCTGTCCTGCACCTGCTGCCGCGTCACGCCGGGATGCAGCGACACCACGGTGAATTCCTTGCTCATCGGGTCGGGCTTCCAGATGGCGAGGTCGGTGATCAGCAGCGTCGGTCCAGCGGTCTCGATGCCGAGGCGCTGGCGATGGTCGCCGCCATTGCCATGGCCGAAGGAGGTGAAGAAGTCGATCTTCTCGACCATGCCGCGCTTGGACTGCGCCATGGTGATGTAGATCTCCTTCGACGAGGTGGCGATCTCCGGCGCGCCGCCGCCGCCGGGCAGGCGGGTCTTGGGATGCGCATAGTCGCCGATGATGGTGGTGTTGATGTTGCCGAACTTGTCGAGCTGGGCGGCACCGAGGAAACCGATCGAAATGCGACCGCCCTGCAGCCAGTAGCGAAACATCTCCGGCACCGAGACGGTCGTGACGGCGGTGTCGCAAAGTTCGCCGTCACCGATCGACAGCGGCAAAACATCGGGCGCGGTGCCGATGGTGCCGCTTTCATAGATCAGCGTGATGTCGGGCGCATGCGTCAGTCGCGCGACGTTGCAGGCGGCCGACGGCGCGCCAATGCCGACGAAGCAGACATCGTCGTTTTTCAGGGCTCGGCTGGCGGCAACCGTCATCATCTCATTGGGAGTAAAGCCGCTCATCCCGCGCTCCTCAGATGCTTTACGCGGCCGGCGAAATCGTCCGCCGTGCGATCGATGACATTGGCCTGCATCCAGGCCTGGAATTTTTCACGGTCGGCGGCGATGTCGTCCCATTCGAGATAGGCGGCATTGTCGCGCGCATAATAGCCGTGCGTGTACGACGGATGCGAACCGCCTGATACCACCGAGATCGCAGCGATGGTCCAGCGCGGCAGCACGGTGAGGTTGGGATGCAGGTCGTCGAAATTGTCGACGACTTCCTCTACCGTCACCACGGCGCGCTTGGCCGCGAGCACCGCCTCCTTCTGGATGCCGATAATGCCTTCGACCAGCACATTGCCCTTTTTGTCGGCCTTCTGGGCGTGGATGAAGGTCACGTCGGGGCGGATTGAGGGAACAGCGGCCAGCACTTCGCCGGTGAAGGGGCAGGTGACTGACTTGATGTTCGGATTGACTGTTGCCAGCCCGGCGCCGCGATAGCCGCGGAAAACCGCGCAGGGCAGGCCGGCCGCGCCCGCCTCATAGGCGTTGGCCATGCCGGCATGGCTGTGCTCCTCGATCTCGATCGCCCGGGGAAAGCCGTTCTCGATGGCATCGCGGGCGCGTCGCAGCAGGCCGACGCCGGGATTGCCGACATAGGAGAAGATGATCTTCTTGGCCATGCCCATGCCGATCATCTGGTCGTAGATCAGGTCGGGGGTCATGCGGATGAGCGTCAGGTCGCGAAAGCCCTGGCGGATGGCCTCATGCGCCGCCGCCGTCGGGATCAGATGCGTGAAGCCTTCGAAGGCGACCGTATCGCCATCATGCAGGTTCTCGGCCACGGCCTGTTTGAGCGGCAGGAAATTGACCATCGCCAAGAACTCCGAAGTTCAAAAAGTTCGTATTGCGAACAGTTGTTTTGTATGAGATATTTTTACATCGCGCCGCCGAGACGAGTCAAGGCGGCGCATTGTCTTGCGGAGGCCGCATGGAGGACGAGGCAAAGACGCGCGACCATGTCGGCTCGCTGGAGCGCGGCCTTGCAGTCATGGAGATACTGGCCCGGCATCCGGCCGGGATGACGCTGACCGAAATGGCGGAGGAGGCGGGGCTGACCCGCGCCGGCGCGCGTCGCTTCCTGCTGACGCTGACCGCCACCGGCTATGCCACGCAATCCGGCCGGCAGTTTTCGCTGTCGCCGCGCCTGCTCGCCATCGTGCGCTCTTGGCTCGGCGGCGCCTCGCTGTGGACATTCGCGGCATCCATCATGCGCGACGTCGCGGGCCAATTCGACGAGGCCTGTAACGCGGCGGTGCTGTCGGGCGAGGAAGTCGTCTATGTCGCGCGCATTCCTGGCCGCCGCATCCTCAGCGTTTCGCTCGATGTCGGCACCAGGCTGCCGGCGCATTGCACCTCGATGGGGCGCGTCCTGCTTGCGGGGCTGGGCGCGGATGAGCTGAAGGCCTTGCTTGCAGAGGCGAGGATCGAACGGCGCACGCCGAAGACGATCACCAGCCGCGCCGCGCTGGCCAAGGCCATCGACGCGGCGAGGGCGGATGGCTTTGCCGTCGTCGATGAAGAGCTGGAACTTGGGCTGCGTTCGATAGCGGTGCCGATCTATGACCGCGCCGGCAAGATCGTGGCGGCGATCAACGTCTCGACGCAGTCGGCGCGGTTCTCCGTCGAGGCGATGGAGCGGGATATCCTGCCAGCGCTGCGGACGGCCAAGCAACGGATTGAGGAATTTTTCTTGGTGTGAGCGCAAGGCTAATCGTCTGAGGGAAGCGCTGCCCCCGCTCTGTCTCGGAGACGGGAGCGCCCTACGCGGTTAGCGTCGCCATGCGAGCAAACGATGCCCTGGGGCACCTGAGCACAACGCATATGCGTGAATCCAAATATATCGTTGACGTCGCCCTTCAACTCCAATATTGAACAGGACTATACAGGTTTATTGAACAGGTACCCATATGAGGCGGCGCGTGGTTCAACTGTCTCCCGGCACGGGCAAGCCCGAGCAGATCGCCACCGTTCTCGAACATGAGATCCGCTCCGGCGTGCTTGGCTTCGGCGACCGCCTGCAAAGCGAGAACGAACTCGTCCAACGCTTCTCCGTCAGCCGCAACACGATCCGCAAGGGCCTTGAGGAGCTGTCCAGCCGTGGGCTGATAACGACCAAGGTCGGCATCGGCTCTTTCGTGACCTTCGACGGCAAGCCGGTCGACGACGCCATCGGCTGGTCGCGGGCGCTGGCCAATGCCGGCGCCAATGCCGAGACGCGGACGCTGCGGCTTGAAGTGATCGAGGATGCCGATCTTGCCGCGCTGCTTGGCATCGAAAGCCCGTTCTTCATCGCCGTCGACCGGGTGCGCACCAATGCCAGCGACGGCCATGCGATCTCCATCGAACGCAGCCGCCTGCCGCTGTCGCCCGAACTGGAGGACGTGCCGCTGCGCGGTCTGCGCGAAGGCTCGCTGCACCAGACGCTGCGCGGCGCCGGCCTCATCCCAGACCATGGCGAGGAATGGGTCGGCATCGAGATGCTGAATGCCGAAGACGCCGCCATTCTCGGCTGCCCGCAAGGCACGCCGTTCCTGCGCGGACGCCGGCTGACGCGTGCGGCCGACGACCGGCCGATCGAATATGTAACCAGCCTGCTCAACCCGGCGCATTTCGCGCTGCATATGAGGTTTTGAGCGATGCCGGACAGAACCAACGACACGCTCGATCGCGCCATGGGCGCGCTTGTCGGTGGGGCGCTCGGTGATGCGCTGGGCATGCCGACGCAGCTTCTGTCGCCGGCGCGGATCGCCGAGCTATACGGCCATGTCGAGGATTTCGTGGCGCCGTTTGCCGATCATCCGGTGTCGAAGGGGCTCGTTGCCGGCACCATCACCGACGATACCGAACAGGCGCTGCTGCTTGGTCGCATTCTGGTCCAGTCCGGCGACCGCTTCGATCATGCGCGCTGGGTGAACGCACTGCTCGACTGGGAGCGCGAGGTCAAGGCGCGCGGCAGCTATGACCTGCTGGGACCATCGACCAAGCGCGCCATCGACGCCATCAATGACGGCGTGCCGGCGGAAGAGGCGGGAAGCCGGGGCGACACCAATGGCGCGGCCATGCGCATCGCGCCGGTCGGCATCATGATGCCGCTGGAACCGCTCGACGCTTTCGTCGCCAAGGTGGCCGAAACTTGCCGTGCCACGCACAACACCTCGATCGCCATCGCTTCGGCCGCAGCAGTTGCCGCCGCCGCCAGCCACGGCGTCGCCGGTGGCGACTGGCGTGCCGCTTCCGACAGCGCGGTAGCAGCCGCGCGGCGAGGCGCCCGGCTCGGACATTGGGTGACTGGTGGCGATATCGCCGCGCGTATCGCCTGGGCGCAGGAGCTCGTGCGCGGCAAGACCATGCGGGATGCGATCGGGCTCATCACCGATCTCGTCGGCACCGGTGTGGCCAGCCAGGAGTCCGTGCCGGCAGCTTTCGCCGTGCTTGAAGTCGCGCAGGGCGATCCCTGGCAAGCGGCAATCATCAGCGCCAATCTCGGCGGCGACACCGACACGATCGGCGCGATTGCCTCAGGCATGGCCGGCGCCTGCGTCGGCTTTTCGCAACTGCCGCAACAACACATTGCCGGGCTCGTCGGCATAGATATGGGGGAGGTGCGCTCGCTTGCCGAAGACCTCGTCGCGGCGCGCACGGCAAAGGCCAGCAAGGATGCCGCGGCATGAGTGGGCGTCTGGTCCATATCGGCAGCGCCGTCGTCGACTATGTCTACCGCATCGACGCCTTGCCGGCGCCGGGCTGCGAGAAGACCGCGTCGAGCTTTGCGCAGGTCGCCGGCGGCGGCTTCAACATGATGGTCGCGGCCAGCCGCACCGGCATGACGGTGGTGTTCGGCGGCCAGCTCGGCAGCGGACCGAATGGCGATTTTTTGCGCGCCGCGTTTGCGGCCGAAGGCATCATAACGCTGACGTCGCCATCCCCTGTCATGGACAGCGGCAATTGCGTCGCCATGATCTCCGGGGATGCCGAGCGCACCTTCGTGTCGTGGCCCGGTGCGGAGAGCATTCTCAGCCTCGAGATGATGAGGCCCGTGGTGGTCGCGTCTGATGATTGGGTGTTCACGTCGGGCTACACGCTGAGCTATCTCGGAAGCCGCAACGCGCTGACCGACTGGATCGAGGCGCTGCCAGAAAACATTCCCTTCGTTTTCGATCCAACGCCGGTCATCGCGGATATCCCGCGTCCCATCCTGTCGCGGGTGCTTGCCCGTACGACATGGCTGAGCTGCAACATGACGGAAGCGGTCGAGATCGCTGGGCAAGGCGATGTCGAGGCACTCGCCGCCCGGCTGCTCGCCGACCACTGCCCAAAGGCCGAAGGCGTCGTTATCCGCGCCGGCGCCAAGGGCTGTTTCGTGAGGTTGGTCAATGGCGAGACGCAGACCATTGCCGGCTTCAAGGTCGATGCCATCGACACCAATGGCGCCGGCGACACCCATATCGGCGGTTTCGTCAGTGCACTCTCGCGCGGCGTGCATCCCTTCGAGGCGGCGCGCTATGCCAATGCGGCGGCAGCACTTTCCGTCACCCGCCATGGCGGCTCATCGGCGCCGACCGACAGCGAGATCCAGACTTTCCTGAGCCAGGCCGCCACGGGCGAGCCGGGCCAGAACCAGAAGGCCCATCAGACAGCCTGACCCGCCAAGCGGGCAAACAAGAGAGGAACGAACATGCGCATGCCAAGACTGACTGCCCTGCTGACGGCGACCGCCGTCATCACCTCCGCGCTCACGCTGGCCGCCAGTGCCGCCGAAGTGCATGTGCTCAACTGGAAGGGCTACGGCGCCGACGAGCCGTGGGCGATCGAAGCCTTCGAAAAGGCGACCGGCAACAAGGTCGTCAACGACTTCTTCAATTCCGAACAGGAAATGCTGACCAAGATCCGCACCAATCCGGGCCTCTATGACGTGGTCATGATCAACGCCGCCTTCAACGATCAGGCGATGGCGGAAAAGCTGATCCAGCCGATCGATGTCTCGAAGCTGCCGAACTATGCCGACATCAGCAAGGACAAGGCGCAATCACCGATGCTCGACCATGACGGCAAGGTCTATGGCGTGCCGTGGGTGTGGGGCCTGACGGCGCTGGCAATCAACGAAAAGTCCTTCGACAAGCCGCCGACCTCGATCGCCGAAATGTGGGACCCAGCGCATAAGGGCCGGGTCGTCATTCGCGACGACGCTGTCGAAGCGGTGCAGTTCGGCGCCATCGCCACCGGTCAGAATATCAACGACATCAAGGATATGGAAGCGGTCAAGGCGAAGCTGACCTCGCTGATGCCGCAGATCAAGACGTTCTGGAGCTCGGAGAACGACTGGAACCAGATGGTCGCCTCCAACCAGATCGACATCGGCACCTATTGGAGCGGCTCGGCCGACCGTGCCAAGACGCATTTCAAGCTGCCGGTCTCGCTGGTCGTTCCGCAGGAAGGCGCCGTCGCCTGGCTCGACGCCTTCTCGATCCCGGTGGGCTCGAAGAATGTCGAGGGTGCGCAGGCCTTCATCAACTGGATGATCGATCCGAAATTCTATGTCGAATGGGTCACCAAGGTCGGCGCTCCGGTGTCGGCCAACACGAAGGCGGTGGAAGCGCTGCCTGAAGACTCCTTCAACCGCAAGGTGATGGGCGATCCCGAGGTGGCCAAGCGCATCCAGTTCCAGGCGCCGATCACCGACTCGCAGCGCGAGGCCTATCTGGCGCTGTGGCAGCAGCTCAAGGTCGACGTGAAGTAACGCTCACGTCCGGACCAGCCGGCGGTTGCGCCGGCTGGCCCTTCAATCCTGGGGAGGAGGGTATCATGGCAGTACAGGGTGCGGTCGCGTCGCGCAGCGGGCTGAGATCGGCCCTGCCGCTGCTGGCGCCGGCCTATCTCTGGCTGACGGTGGCGATCTTCCTGCCGCTCTCGGCCATGGTATTCTTCTCCTTCATGACCGACCTGCCGCTGTCGGGAAAGCCATGGGCGTTCACCCTTGGCAATTACGCCGCCTTCTTCTCGCAGAGCCTGTACCTGACGCTGCTGCTCGCTTCGCTGCGGCTCGGCCTCGAAGTGACTTTGTGGTGCGTCGTCATCGGCTACCCCGCCGCCTATGTGCTGGCCAAGGTGCTGAAGGGGCGCAGCCGCGAGGCGATCTTCCTGCTGGTCATCCTGCCGTTCTGGTCGAACGGGCTGGTGCGCATCTTCTCCTGGGCGATGGTGCTGCGCGAGGGCGGCATCCTCGACACGGCGCTCAACGCCGTGCTGCCGTTCAAGATCAACATCGACCTGATGTATTCCTATCCCGCAATCATCATCGGCCTGGTGCACTCCTACGTGCCCTATATGGTGCTGACCTGCTATCTCACGCTGCAGGCAATCGACGACTCGCTGATCGAGGCCGGGCGCTCGCTCGGCGCCTCGCGGCTGCAGGTGCTGAAGCGGGTGATCATCCCGCTGTCTATGCCCGGCCTGGTGGCAGGTGCGGCACTGATCTTCGTGCCGGTCGTCGGCTCGTTCATGGAGCCGCGCATTCTCGGCGGTCGCACCGGCACCTTCTACGGCACGGTGATCGAAGACCAGTTCGTCGCCGTGTTCAACTGGCCGCTTGGTGCGGCATTGTCGTTCATCCTGCTCGCCGTCGTGCTGGTCATCCTCGCAGTTGCCTCGCCGGTGCTGCGGAGGGCTGCTTGATGATGACGACCCGCATCCTCGAAGGACTAGGCCGCTTCTACATCGGACTGCTGCTCGTCTTCCTCTATCTGCCGATCATCATCATGGCGCTGATGTCGTTCAACGTCTCGCCCTTCTACCAATTGCCGTTCGAATGGACGACGGAATGGTATGCCTCGCTCTGGCAGAACGACCAGCTGATCGCGGCGACCTGGAACAGCCTCGAGATCGCGGTCATCACCACGCTCATCTCAGTGGTGCTTGGCTCGGCCGCTTCGCTGGCGCTCTTCCGCTACGACTTCCGCGGCAAGAAAGTGCTGCAGGCGTTGCTGTTCCCGCCGATCGCCATACCATGGCTGATCACCGGCACGGCGATGCTGATCTTCTTCTTCGGCGTCGGCATCGGCCGCGGCCTGTCCGCCATCCTGCTCGGCCATGTCGCGCTGGCGCTGCCCTATGTCATCGTCGTCGTCTCGGCCCGGCTGCAGACTTTTGCACCGGAGCTGGAAGAGGCGGCGCGCTCGCTCGGCGCCAACCAGTGGCAAGTGACGAGGCGTGTGACGCTGCCGTGGATCATGCCCGGCGTCATTGCCGGCGGCTTGTTCGCATTTGCCGTGTCGTTCGACCAGTTTGTCGTCTCCTACTTCCTGGCGACGCCGGGGCAGACGACGCTGCCGGTGGAAATCTACGCCGCGATCCGCAAGGGGTTCACGCCCGAGATCAACGCGGTCTCGACCATCATCATCGTCGTGTCGATGGCGCTGATGCTGCTCACGGCGCGCTTCTTCAAATTCGGCGGAGAGAAATAATGGCCGGCGTGCAGGTATCGAACGTCTCGCGCAGTTTTGGCGCGCACAAGGCGCTGGACGACGTCTCCATCGATTTTGCCGATGGCGGCTTTTATGCGTTGCTCGGCCCATCGGGCAGCGGCAAGACCACGCTGCTTCGCCAGATCGCCGGCTTCGACTTTCCCGATACTGGCCGCATTGCCATTGGCGGCGAGAGTGTGGAACGCGTGCCGGTCGAAAAGCGGCGCATCGGCATGGTGTTCCAGAACTATGCGCTGTTTCCCAATATGAGCGTTGCCGACAATGTCGCCTTCGGCCTGTCGGTGCGCGGCGAAACGAAAGCGACGATCGCCACCGAAGTGCAGCGCGCGCTCGATCTCGTCCAACTCGGGAAGCTCGGCGAGCGCCGGCCGCACCAGCTCTCCGGCGGCCAACGCCAGCGTGTGGCGCTGGCGCGCGCCATCGTCACCAAGCCGCGCGTGCTGCTGCTCGACGAGCCGCTCGGCGCGCTCGACAAGGCGCTGCGCGTTGACATGCAGATCGAGCTGAAACGCATCCAGCGCGAGGTCGGCATCACCACCATCTTCGTCACCCACGACCAGGAAGAGGCGCTGACGATGAGCGACCGCATCGGCATCTTGCGCGACGGCAAGCTCGTGCAGGAAGGGCCGCCGGAGGAGATCTACAACCGGCCGAAGAGCGAGTTCGCCGCCACCTTCCTTGGCGACGCAAACATTTTTCGCGGCGATGCGACCGGCAACGGCATCCGGCTGCCTGACGGCACGGCGATCGCCGCCGGGGTGGGTGATCGGCTTGCCGCCGGTACGAAGGCCAGCTGCGCCGTGCGTCCCGAACGCATTCGCATCGCGACCGATGCCGGGGTTGCGGATGCGGCCAATGCCAACGCTCTGAAGGGCCAGATCTCCAAGCGCATCTTCGCCGGCAACAACAGCACCTATTTCGTCGAGCGCGCCGGCCAGACGCTGAAGGTCATCGTCCAGAATACCGGCAATGACCGGCTGGCCGAGGGCCAGGATGTAATGCTCAGCTGGTCGCCGGAAAGCACTGTGCTGATTGCCGCAAACTAGTTCGCACCGTCACCCCGGCATGGTTCTGATGGGAATTGATGGAGCGGACCTTGGCTGATCGACGGGCCATGGCGTTATATCCTGTCGTCCAAGGGAGGAACGGATGGCAGGCCAGGGTTTCGAGCCGGATGTGAGGGTTCGCACCAGCGAATACCGGATCGGTTGCATCGGCGCCGGCATGATCATGGCCGAATGCCATCTTGCCGCCTATGCGCAGGCCGGTTTCCCAGTCGTCGCCATCGCTTCGCGCACCAAGGCCAGCGCCGAGAAGGTAGCTGCACGCTGGAGCATTCCGACCATCCACGACACACCGGAACAGCTGATCGAGGATTCCGAGGTCGAGATCGTCGACCTTGCCTTTCCACCCGACCAGCAGCCGGCGCTGATCCGCCATGCGCTGAAGCAGCCCCACATCAAGGCGATCCTGGCGCAGAAGCCACTGGCGCTGTCGGTCGATGAAGCCGTGAAGCTGCGCGACGAGGCAGCCAAGTCAGGCAAGATCCTCTCGGTCAACCAGAACATGCGCTACGACCAGTCGATGCGCGTCCTGAAGCAGATCATCGACAGCGGCGCGCTGGGCGACATCGTCTTTGCGCAGATCGACATGCATGCGATCCCGCACTGGCAGACTTTCCTTCAGGACTACGACCGGCTGACGCTCGCCAATATGAGCGTGCATCATCTGGACGTGCTGCGCTTCCTGTTCGGCGATCCCTCGGAAATCACCACGCTGACGCGCAAGGATCCGCGCACGACATTCGACCATTCAGACGGCATCACCGTCTCGACGCTGCGCTTTCCCTCCGGCGTGCTCGCCGTGTCGCTGGAGGATGTCTGGTCCGGACCGCGCCAGGAGGGCTATGAGGACGACCAGCACATCAACTGGCGCGTCGACGGCACCAAGGGTGTCGCCAAAGGCACGATCGGCTGGCCGAAAGGCGTGGCCTCGACGCTGACCTATGCGTCGACCAAGACGACCGGCGGCGAATGGGTCAGCCCGAGCTGGGACACGATGTGGTTCCCGCATGCCTTCATCGGCGTGATGGAGCAATTGCAGCATGCGGTGAAGACAGGCGCGCCGCCGGCGCTCTCCGTCGCCGATAACGTCAAGACAATGGCACTGGTCGAGGCGGGCTACCGCTCGATGGCGCAAGGCCGCACCGTCAAACTGTCCGAGATATCGATCGACTGAACATGCCGCCGAATAGTGTGGCGGCTGAATCGCTTACCGGGAGGAGTTCACATCATGATGCAGGCAGGTATCTTCACCGGCTATTTCCCCTATGAGCTCGCGGAGGCCGCTCGCCGCATCCGTGCACTCGGCTTCAACACAGTGCAGCTCGACATGCATTTCAGGGATGTCGATCTCACGGCCGGGCAGATCACCGGGGACAAGGCGAGGACAGTGCGCGACACGTTTCGCGACCACAATCTGCCGGTCTGCTGCATCTCGGGCTACACCAACATCATCCATCCCGACAAATCCGAGCGCGAGAAGCGCGTCGGCTATCTCAAGGAAATCATCCGCAATGCGCGCGACTTCGGCTCGCCCTACGTGATCTCGGAGACCGGCACCTACAACACCGAATCCGACTGGGTGCATCATCCCAAAAACAAGACCGAGGAAGGCTTCGAGGAATGCCGCAAGGTGATCTCGGATCTTGCCCAGACGGCTTACGACCATGGCGCGGTGTTCCTGCTCGAAACCTATGTCAACAATGTCGTCGGTTCGGTCGAGGAGACGGTCAAAATGTTCGCGCAGGTCGACCATCCGGGCCTCGGCCTGCTGATGGATCCGACCAATTATTTCGAGGCGCACAATATCGACCGCATGGACCAGGTGCTGAACCAGGTGTTCGACACGCTGGCCGACAAGATCCGCATCGCGCACGCCAAGGACGTCAAGCGCTCAGGCAGCGACAAGACCGAGAAGCATGCCGATATCGGCGACGCGGACGCGCATGAGGGGCTGACCTTCCGCGGCGTCGGCGAGATCGAGCTGCCGGCGCCCGGGCTGGGATCGCTGAATTACGATCTCTATCTGCAGCGGCTCAGTGAGAAGCACCCGAACATCCCTGTTATCATCGAGCATCTGACCGAGGACGACGTGCCGCGGGCGAAAACATTTCTCGACGGGAAGTTCCGCGCCAACGGGCTTTGAGGTAGGCGAGACGGTGATGGCGACGGCGGCCAAGACAAAGCGCGATTACGGCCTGGTCGGCGAAAGCACCCGCCGGGCGATCGAGACCGGGCTGGCCTCGGCCGAGTGGTATCACACCGACGTGCCGCGCAAGGCAATGAAGGAAATGATGCAGCGCTCCGACGGGCCGGCGATCCGCGATACAGTGATCTGGATCGCAGCCATCCTGGGCTCGGCCGCCGGCATCGTGTGGTTCTGGGGCACGTGGTGGGTGGTGCCGTTCCTGCTCGTCTATGGCGTGCTCTATGGATCGTCGAGCGATTCGCGCTGGCACGAATGCGGCCATGGCACCGCCTTCCGCACACGCTGGATGAACGATGCGATCTACGAAATCGCCAGCTTCATGGTGGTGCGCAATCCGGTGCAATGGCGCTGGAGCCATGCGCGGCATCACACCGACACGATCATCGTCGGCCGTGACGCCGAGATCGCGGTAATGCGGCCGCCAAATCTGGTCAAGGCGGCGCTTGCCTTCACCGGCATTCTCGATTTCCGTTATTCGCTGCCGATCCTGGCGCGCCAGGCGTTGGGCAAGCTGTCGGACGACGAAAAGAGCTACATTCCTGAGACCGAACAGGGCAAGGCCATCACGGCGGCGCGCTGGCATGTCGCCGTGTACGTTGCGACGATCGCCCTCGCGATCGCGCTGGGTTCATGGCTGCCGCTGGTGCTGATCGGCCTGCCGCGTTTTTATGGCAGCTGGCACATGGTTCTGACCGGCCTGCTGCAGCATATCGGGTTGGCCGACAATGTCGTCGACCACCGGCTGAACACGCGCACCGTCTACATGAACCCGGTCAGCCGCTTCATCTACTGGAACATGAATTACCACGTCGAGCATCACATGTTTCCGATGGTGCCCTACCATGCGCTGCCGAGGCTGCACGAGCTGGTCAAGCACGACCTGCCGGCGGCGAACCCGTCCATGTGGCATGCCTATCGCGAGGTCTGGCCAGTGCTGCTGAAGCAGCTGCGGTACGAGGATTATTTCCTCAAGCGCGAATTGCCGCCGACGGCGCGGCCCTATCGCGGTGAATTTCACGAGCTCGATATGTCGGCGGCGGCCGAGTAGCGAATAAACCACCCGCCTTCTATCCGGCCTGTTACGGGGCCGGTAAGGTGACCGGGAAAAGCAACCAGCCAACAGGGACATCCCGATGAGCCGAAAGAGACCGACCGTCGCCGATCTGCGCGCCATGAAGGGCAAGCGCCAGCTGACCATGCTGCGCGTCCTGACCATGGACGAGGCCGAGGCTGCCGAGCGGGCAGGGGTCGATATCGTCTCGGTGCCGCCCGAGCTGGTGCTCAACCCTGAGTATCGCGATGCGGCGCCCAGCCTGTTCACCATGCCGGGCGAGAATTTTTATGAGATCGGCACGGCGGACGATTTCCTGCGCTGGGCGTTCCGGCTCTACAAGGCCGGCGCCGACGCCGTTTATTGCAGCGCCGGTTTCGCCACCGTGAAGCGGCTCGCCGACGACGCGATCCCCGTCATCGGCCATGTCGGCCTCATTCCGTCCCGCGCCACCTGGACCGGCGGCTTCAAGGCCGTCGGCAAGACCGCCGACACCGCCATGCAGATTTTTGAGGCGGTCAAGCAGTATGAGGCCGTTGGAGCTCTCGGCGCCGAGATCGAAGTGGTGCCGATCGAGGTGGCGAAGGCGATCTCGGAACGGACCTCGCTGATCATGCTGTCGATGGGTGCGGGCACCGGCTGCGACGCGCAATATCTGTTTGCCGACGATATTCTTGGCCAGAACCGGGGCCACATGCCGCGCCATTCCAAGGTCTACCGCAACTTCGCCGCCGAGTACGATCGTCTGCAGGCGGAACGCGTCGCGGCGTTTTCCGAGTACGTTGCCGACGTCGATAGCGGCGCCTATCCGGAAGACAGGCATGTCGTGCGCATGGATCCGGCCGAGCTCAGCCTGTTCATGAAACGGGTGGACGCAAAGGGCTGACTACTCGGCCTCCTTGCCGATCATCGCTGCACCTTGCCATGTTCCGTCAGCGAGCATGGCATGGAGCACCTCGGCATCCGTTCCCAGCGGCCGGTCCTCCCTGAGCATCGCTACATGCGCGCGCACCGCGGTATGGACCGCTGCTGTGCCGGGCGCCAGCTTGAGACCGTCGCGCAGGTCCACGGCCTGTGCGGCGGCCATCAGTTCGAAGGCGATCAGCCGTCGCCACAGCGCGATCATCCCGGCGCATTTCGACACGGCAAGCGGCGTCTGCGTGGCGTGGTCCTCTACGCCTTCGGACACGGCCAGGAAATCCAGCATCACCGGATTGGCCTTGTGGCGGATGCCGGCCAGGATTGCCGTTGCGGTCTTTTGCAGCGGCACGAAACCGGCCGAGGCGCCGCCGACCGGTGACAAATATTTTGGCAGGCCGTTGCGGCCGGAGCCGGCGAGCTGGATGAAGCGGGCAACGCTTGCCGCGGCACATTGCGCGATCGCCAGGCCGAGCGTCTCGAAGGCAAGCGCCAGCGATGCGGTGTGGAAATTGCCGGTCGACAGAACCAGCCCGTCATCGCCCAGCACCAGCGGATTGTCGGCGGCGGCATTGAGTTCGATCTCCAGCGCCAGCCGCGCCTGATCGATCGCCTGGATCAATGCACCATGGATCGACGGCATGCAGCGGATCGACAACGGGTCCTGCAAGGTGGTCGGCGCCGGCTCCTCGTCACGGGCAAGCAGGTCGCGCAGGCCCTTGGCCGCGAGTTGCTGGCAGGCTGCCGGCCGCGCCAGATGCAGGCGCGGATCGAGGATGGTGCGGTTGGCGCCAAACCCTTCCATGGTCAGCGCGCCGGCCTGCTGCTGTTGCGCAAAGGCCGACAGCGCGTCGGCCAGTACCAACGCGCCAGTGCCGGCTGATACCGCCGAGGCGTTGATCAGCGACAGGCCGTCTTTCGGCGCCAGGCTGATCGGAGCCAACCGCGCCATCATCAACGCCTTGGCCGCCGGCATGCGCCGACCCTGATAGTCAGCTTCGCCGTCGCCGGTCAGCAGACGGGCGAGCGCCGCCATCAGCACGAGATCGCCGGCGCCGATCGAGCCCAACTGCGGCATTACCGGATGCACGCCTGCATTGAGCGCATCGACAAGGGCGGTGAAAGCCGCCGGCGAAATGCCGGAGCCGCCGACTGCCAGCATCGCTGCGCGCGCAAGCATGGTCGCCCGCACCGCCTCTTGGGGCAACGGTTCGCCGACAGCGCCGCTTCGCCCTTCCAGCAACTGGCGCTGGAAGGCGCTGGCATCGCCCTCGACCGATGTGCCGAGATTGGCGCCGAGCCCGGTGTTGAGCCCATAGATTTGCTGACCGGACGCGGCGACCTGATCGAGCACTTTTCGCGCTTTGTCGAGCCTCTCGATGACTGTCGGTTCAACCTCGACCTTGCGGCCGCCGCGGGCGACCTGCGCAACGTCCTCGACGCTGACGCCGGCGCCGGTGAGGACGAGCGCGCTCATGCGAAGCGCAGCCTCTGGCCGATGCCTTTATCAGCAGCCTTGGCCAGCATCGCCTTGCCCAGCGCAATGTCGGACAGCGACAGGCCGCGATGCCAGAACAGGATCGTCTCGTCGTCGCTCTGGCGTCCCGGCTTGAGACCGGCAGCGATCTGGCCGAGCTCGGCGTGCAGCGTCGCTTCGCCCAGCCGCCCGGTCTCGACATGGGCGCGCAGCGAGCCGAACTTGCCGCCTTTGCACTGGCCCCAGTCGTCGACGACCATTTTCTGCATGATGTCGGTCAAAGACAGCTCCACCGCGCTCATCGTACCATAGGGCACGACCAGCGCACCGGGCTTGATCCATTCGGTCTTGAGCAGCGGCTGCGGCTCCGGCAGCCGCGAGGCCTCGACGACGATGTCGGCGCCCTTGACGCAGCTCTCCCAGTCGGCAACCGCGGTAACTTTCTTGCCGAGATCGGCCGAGAGTTTGGCAGCGAAGCCGTCGCGGCTTTTCGGGCGGCGCGAATGAACGCGGATCTCGTCGAAGTCGAAGAGATGGTCGAGCAGGCGGACATTCCAATAGGCGGTGCCACGTGCGCCGATATGGGCCAGCACCTTGGAGTTCTTGCGCGCCAGATGTTTGGCGCCGATAGCGGTGACGGCGCCGGTGCGCATGTCGGTGATGACGGTGGCGTCGAGAATGGCGCGCGGCGTGCCGGTGCGCGGATCGAACAGGTTTAGAATGCCAAATTCTGAAGGGAGCCCGTGCAGATAATTGTCGACATAGTCGCCGACGATTTTCACGCCCGCCGTATCGAGCGGCGCAACGTAGCCGCGCAGAACGTTGAAATGGCCATGGAAGGAAGGGTCGGGTTCAAGATGGACGCGCGGCTCGATCACCGTCTGGCCATTGCCTTGCGCGATAAGCCCGGCTTCGACAGCGGCAATGATTTCGCCGTCGGTCATCTCCAGGGCTTCGATATCTAGGGCATTGAGGTAGTTTATATAGATAGGCTTCATGCAATGTCCTTGGCCGCCCGCCCATCCATAACAGGCTGCGAGCCGACACGGAAGTTTGTTGGATAAGCTCTGGACGGGGCCAGCCATATGCTGTTCAACGCGGTTCGCTATGACTGCCGTTCCCGACACCGAGGCCTCCGCCGCAACCGCCAGCAATGCGCGGCGCGTGGCGTTGATCGTTGCCATCGCGTTTTTCATGCAGCTGCTGGATTCGACGATCATCTCGACCTCGCTGCCGCAGATGGGACAATCCTTCGGCGTGACGGCGGTGGCGATGAGCATCGGCATCACCGCCTACATGCTGACCATGGCGGTGTTCGTGCCGCTGTCGGGCTGGCTTGCCGACCGCTTCGGCGCGCGCAACATCTTCCTGCTGGCGATTGTGCTGTTCACGCTGGCCTCGCTGGCCTGCGGCTTCTCGCAAAATCTGCCTCAGTTCGTTGCCGCCCGTGTCGTGCAAGGCCTGGGCAGCGCGCTGATGACGCCGGTCGGGCGCATTCTGGTGCTGCGCAATGCGTCGAAGTCGGAGCTGCTCAACGCCACGGCGCTGATCACCTGGCCGGCGTTGTTTGCGCCCGTGGTCGGGCCGGTGCTTGGCGGCTTCATCACAACCTATCTCTCCTGGCACTGGAATTTCTTCATCAACATCCCGCTTGGGCTGGTCGGGCTGGCGCTGGTCGCGCGCTTCATTCCGGGCGACCGCGCGGCCGATCCCAAGCCGCTGGATTGGCCGGGGTTTTTCCTCACGTCGCTGGGGCTCGCGCTGCTGCTCTACGGCCTTGAGCGCATCGCACATCCGGAAGACGGCGCTTTGCCCGCCGTGCTGCTGATTGCCGCCGGCATCGTCATCGGCTGGCTGGCGGTGCGGCATCTCCGGCGCGCGCCGCATCCGCTGCTCGATCTCAGCGCCTTCAGGGTGCAGACCTTCGCCATCTCGACGCTTGCCGCCGGCACCATTTTTCGCGTGGCGATCAACGCCACGCCGTTCCTTTTGCCGCTGCTGTTTCAGGTCGGCTTTGGCCTTTCGCCGGTCGATGCCGGCTTGATGATCCTGGCCTATTTCCTCGGCAATCTCGGCATGAAGACGGTGACGACGCCGACGCTGCGGCGCTTTGGTTTTCGCACGGTCATGGTCGTCAACGGCCTGATCGCCTCGGCCTCGATCATGGCCTGCGCGGCGATCTCGCCCGAAACGCCGCAGGCGCTGGTAGTGATGCTGATGCTGATCGCCGGCCTGACGCGTTCGATGCAGTTCACGGCGCTGAATACTCTGGCCTTCGCCGACATCGATGCCGCGCAGCGCAGCTCGGCGGCGACTTTGTCGTCCATGCTGCAGCAGATATCGATGCTGTTCGGCGTGGCGGTGGCGGCTGCCATTCTCAACCTGTCGCAGATCGTCAGGGACCGGCCGGCGCTCGACCTCGTCGATTTTCGCATCGCCTTCCTGATCATCGGCGCCATCGGGCTGGTGGCGGCGTTGCGGTTCCTCGTGCTGCCGCCCGGTGCAGGCGCCGAAGTTTCAGGCCACATGACCAGGACCTGAATTCGCAATTTTCGCCGCTCAGGCGGCAATTAATTCCGCCTCGTGCTTTCGCCTCAGAACGGCACCTTCGCGCATACACGCAATGGCGCAACCAAATGCCAAAAGCGCAGCCTTTTCCTAGGATTGCGCCAGTTCTAGCAATCGGTGCGTCCACTGGAAGATTATCACTGCCAACGGGCGTTCCGAGCGCGGATTCATTTGACGAAGCGGCGCCGAGCCGATTAGCTTTCTTCGGAAGGGGTGGCAGAGCTGCCATCGGGGCGAATGCAGACATGAACACGATTGGCTGGCCAAATGTCAGGAGCCTGAATCAGGAAGGCATTGTCTTTGCCATCGCCGTGGTGCTGTTCGTCGCCGCTGCCATTGGGCTGCCTGGTTTCATCGCTGCCAACAATCTCGTTGCCATCGTCCGCTCGGTGTCGGTGCTGGGCATTTTGGCGCTCGGCATGGCGGTCGTCATAATCGGCAGGGGCATCGACCTGTCGGCGGTGGCGATCATGGCGATGTCGGTCGCCTGGTATCTACAATTGCTCAACGCCGGAACGCCTGATGGGCTCGCCTTCGCCTATGTGCTGGCAGGCGTGCTCGCCATCGGCCTGCTCAACGGTTTTCTCGTCGCTTATGCCGACGTGCCGGCGATCTTCGTGACGCTGGCGACCGGCTCCTTTGTCTTCGGCTATGTCCGCTCGCAACTGATCACGCAGGATGCGGTGCCGGTGCCTCAGGGCCATTGGGTGGAGCTGCTCGGCGGCCTGCGTTTCCTCGACATTCCGATCGAAGTGTTCGTCTTCGCCGGGCTCGCCTTCCTGTTCTTCGTGTTCCTGCGCTACACCAAATGGGGCCGCTACATCTATTTCGCCGGCGACAATCCGGTCGCCGCGCGCAATATCGGCATTCCGGTGCGGCCAATGCTGGTGCTGCGTTATGTGGTTTCGGCCTTTGTCGCGCTGATCGCCGGCCTGCTTACGGCGGCAAGCCTGCATTCGATCAACACCCGCGTCGTCAACTCGACGCTGCTCTATGACATCGTGCTGGTGGCGGTGATCGGCGGCATCGGCCTTTCCGGCGGGCGGGGCGGGGTGCGCAACGTGCTGGTGGGCGCTGCACTGATCGGCATCCTGTCGAACGCGATGACGATCATCGACATTCCGCTGCTGTATCAAAACCTGATCAAGGCGGCGATCCTGCTCGGAGCCATCATCGTCGACGGCATCATCAACCCGCGCGACGAACAGACTGCGCAGCAGGGCGACATCTAAGGGGTACCCGACCGGGTCATGCCGACCGGCCGGCAATAAGTGAAAAACAGAGGATGTGACATGAAACTGATCAGAACACTGATGGCGGCCGCCACGGCGCTTGCCGCTACCGCCTTCGTCGCGCCGACCTTCGCCGCCGACGATCCGGGCCCGGCCGCATACGCGCAGGCGCTCAAGGGCAAGCGCGTCATGCTGGTGCCGCTGGCGATGGGCTTCGACCTTGCGCAGGGCTGGTCGCACTATCTGAAGACGGAAGTCGAGGCCTGGGGCGGCACCTTCGAAACACGCGATCCGAACTGGGTCGTCGATGCCGGTGCACAGGCGATCACCGACGCGATCTCGTCCGACACAAGGCCGGACGTGCTGATCATCCATGCGCCGGATCTCAACTCCTATTCCAAGCTGATGAAGAAGGCGCAGGCTGCCGGAACCTACGTCATACTGGTCGACAATCCCGCCAACTTCCCGGCCGACGCCTTTGTCGGCAGTGACTGGGACCGGCTCGGCCAACTCGAGGCCGAAGCGGCGATCAAGGGCTGCGGCGAGAATTCGTCGAAGAAGATCGGCCTTGTGCAGGGTGATCAGGCCAACTCGTCCAGTCTCTACCAGTATGCCGGCATCATGAAGGTGCTGGAGAAGCACCCCGACTTCAAAGTCGTGGCCAAGCCCGACTCCAACTGGGATCCGACGACGTCGCGCAACGTGACGACGACAATGCTGCAGCAGAACCCCGACATCTGCTCGATCATCGACTTCTGGGATGGTGACGCCACCGGCGCATCCGCCGCCATCCGCGACGCCAAGCTCGACGGCAAGGTCTTTTTGGTCACCACCGGCGGCGGCGAGAAGGCGGCCGATTGCGACAAATTGCAGGACGGAACTTACGGCGCCGTGGTGATGACCGATCTGGCTCGCCAGTCCGGCGACATGAACGCTATCATCAAGTTCCTGCTGCAGAGCGGCCAGCCGGCCGGCACGTCGCACACCTACATCTACACACTGGAGAAGGCTACGACCAAGGCCGACCTCAAGCCCGACAGCTGCTGGGACCTGAAGGCACTGCAGGCCGAAGCGGCGGCGAAGTAAGCCGCGCTTTTTCGACTGAAATAAACGAGGTGGCTGGACAATCCGGTCACCTCGTTCCCTCATGGAATAGCAGCCGCCGATGTCCTTTCGCGAACGCCTCCAGTCCTGGCGCTACAATCTCGTGCCCGACCATCTGGTCGGCGAAATCCTGACAAAACGCTGGACCGACAACGCCATTCCGTTCCTGGCGCTGGTGGCGACGCTCAGCGTGTTCGGCTCGATCATTCCCGGCTTCTTCAAGCTGACCTCGCTACAGGAATCGACCCGCCAGCTCGGCGAGTTCTCGATGGTGGTCACCGGCATGACGGTGGTGATGCTGGGCGGCGGCATCGATCTGTCCGTCGGTTCGATCTTCGCGCTGTCCTGCTTCTCCGCCGTCTATGTCTTCTTCATCCTCGAACAGTCTATCTGGCTGGCGCTGGCGGCATCGCTTGCCACCGGGCTCATCTTCGGCGCCGTCAACGGCTACCTCGTCGGCTATCTCAGGCTGCGCGCCTTTCTGACTACGCTGGTCACCTTCATTTTTGGCCGGGCGCTGTTCGATATTCTCGTCACCACCTATGCCGCCGACGTGCAGCTTTCCCAGGCGACATCGGATGTGCTCGACTTCATCGGCGACAGCACCTTCTGGGGGCTTTCGGTCTCGGTGTGGCTGGCGATCATTCTTGCCATCGTCACGCATATCGCGCTGACGCGCTCACGGCCGGGCTGGCATGTGCTGGCGGTCGGCGGCTCCAGGCGCTCGGCGCACAATGCCGGCATTCGCGTGCGCCGCACCGTGTTCATGACCTATGTCTTTTCCGGCTTCTGCGCCTCGATCGGCGGCTTCCTCATCGCTTGCCGCCTGAGTGGGGCAGGGCCGGGCACCGGCCTCAACCTGGAGATCATGGCTCTGACGGCGGCGGTGGTCGGCGGCGTCAGCCTGGGTGGTGGCCGCGGCTCGGTCATTAAGGGGCTGATGGGCGCCATCATCGTGCTGACCATGACCAACGGGCTGATCCGGCTGGGCTATGGCACCGGCACCAACCAGATGGTGCTGGGCATCATGCTGGCGGTGGCGGTGACGATCGACATCCGCTGGCTGAAGAACCGCCATAAGGTGCTCAACGAAGTCTATGTCGCGCCGGTCTATCTCAAGATGGGCGAGACACAGTCTGCGGTGCCGGGCTCAGGCACGCCCTACGCGCTCGACAACCGGCTGTCGGCGGCCGACCATATCGGGCTCGGCGAGTTGGAAGGGCCGGAAGACGTCATCCTCGACCGCGACGATCACCTCTATTGCGGCACGCGCCATGGCGAGATCGTCCGCTTCTTCGCGCCGGACTATGTGAAATCGGAGGTGTTTGCCCACATCGGCGGCTTTCCGCTGGGCCTGGCCTTCGACAAATCGGGCAATCTGATCAGCTGCGTCGGCGCCATGGGGCTCTATTCCGTCTCGCCGGATCGGGAAGTGAAGCGCCTGTCGGCCGAGACGTCGCGCTCCTGGACCTCGATCGTCGACGATGCGCGGCTGCGCGACCCCAATGATTGCGACATCGCGCCGGACGGGCGCATCTATTTCACTGATTCCACCAAGCGCTATGACGCCCACGATTGGGCACTGGACTCGATCGAGAACCGCGCCACCGGCCGGCTGCTGGTCTATGACCCGAAGGACGGTTCGACGAAGACACTGCTCGACGGCTACCGCTACACCAACGGTGTGTGCATGGCGCATGACGGCAAGTCGCTGTTCTTCGCTGAGAGCTGGGCCTGCCGCGTGCATCGCTACTGGCTGGAAGGGCCAAAGGCGGGCGCCGCCGAATGCGTCATCCGCGACATGCCGGGCTATCCCGACAACATCAACCGCGCCTCCGACGGCAATTACTGGATGGCATGGCTCGGCATGCGCACGCCCAGCTTCGACCTGTCGCTGCGCCATCCCGATATGCGCAAGCGCATGACGCGCCGGCTGCCGCAGGACGAGTGGCTGTTCCCCAACATCAACACCGGCGGCGTGGTGAAATTCAACGACAAGGGCGGCATTATCGAGGCGATGGGCGACCTCACCGGCGGCGCGCATCCGATGGTCACCTCGATGCGCGAGCACAAGGGTTTCCTGTTCGTCGGCGGCATCCTCAACAACCGCATCGGCCGCTACAAGATTGCGGGCGCGGACCCGACCTGGACCAGCTCCGCTTCTTATTGGGGAACGCAGCCATGATCCTCGATCCCATCTTGGACATGTTTCGCGGCAAGGCCGTCACCATCCCGCCGCTCGACGGCGCCTTCCGGCCCAACACGCGGCTCGATGATGCGCCGGTTTTTGCCGGGCTGATCGAGCCCGACAATCTGCTGGTTGCCGATGGCCGGCTGCTCGCTTCCAGCGGCAACGCCATCTATTCGCTTGCCGCAGGAGTGGAGCCGAAGGTTGTCGAGACCTTTCCTTCCCCCATCACTGCGCTGGCTCTATCGCTGTCGGGAGAACTGACGGTCGGACTTGAGAGCGGCAAGCTGCTGGTCGCCGGCAAGGAGGTTTCGCTGCCGTCTGGCGTCAGCTGCATCACCGCGCTTGCCTATGCCGACGACGGCACGTTGTGGCTGGCCAATGGCTCGGCTGAGCACACGCCGTCGCAATGGGCCGCCGACCTGATGAAGAAGGGCGCGTCCGGTTCGCTTTGGAGGCGGGACGCAGCCGGCGGCGGGTTCCGCAAAGTGGCCGGCGATATCGCCTTTCCCTATGGGCTGCATCCCATTGGGCGGGATGTGTCGGTCAGCGAAAGCTGGCGCCATCAGCTCGTTCGCTTCGATGGTGCGACCGGTAGCCGCTCGACCGTGCTGACGCACCTGCCCGGCTATCCCGCGCGCCTCGCGCCGGCCGGCGATGGCGGCGCGTGGCTGGCTCTGTTCGCGCCGCGCAACCGGCTGATCGAATTCGTGCTGCAGGAAACGCATTACCGGCGCGACATGATCGACCAGGTGCCGCCGGCCTACTGGATCGCGCCGGCTTTGGCGTCCAATCGCAGCTTCCTGGAACCGCTGCAATGCGGCGGGATCCGCACCATGGGCATCCACAAGCCCTGGTCGCCGAGCCGCTCCTATGGGCTGGTGGTCAGGCTCGATCAGAACATGCAGCCGCAATTCAGCCTGCACAGCCGCGCGGACGGCACGCGCCATGGCATCTGCAGCGTGGCGGAAACGGACGGCCGCCTGTTCATCGCCTCCAGGGGCGGCGATTGCGTGCTGGCCATCGACGCAGGAGGTCTCTGATGGAACCGATCGTGCGCCTGGAAAACGTCACCAAAAACTATCGCGGCGTGCCCGCGGTCAGACAAGTCAGCTTCGAACTGCGCAAGGGCGAAATCCACGCGCTGCTCGGCGAGAATGGCGCCGGAAAATCGACGCTGACCAAGATCATTGCCGGCGTCGTCGACGCCACTTCCGGCAAGATGTTCCACAAAGGCCGCGAGATCGCCTACGCCTCGCCGCATGCGGCGCTCGAGGCCGGCATCGCCATGGTGTTCCAGGAGACCAGCCTGGTGCCGTCGATGACAGTGGCGCAGAACCTCTATCTCGGCACCGAAAAGTTTCTCAACCGGCTGCGCGGCACCTACATTTCGGCGCAACAGTTTTTGCAATCGCTGAACTTCCCGGTCGACCCGAACGCCATGGTGGCAACGCTCGGCGCGGCCAAGCGTCAGATGGTCGAGATCGCGCGCGCCGTTCACCACAATGCCGAGATCATCATCTTCGACGAGCCGACGGCGACGCTGACGCCGGAGGAGAAGCGGCACTTTTTCGCACTGATCCGGCGGCTGAAGGCGAACGGCGTCTCGATCGTCTTCATCAGCCATGCATTGGAGGAGGCGCTGATGATCGCCGACCGCATCACAATCCTGCGCGATGGCGAACTGGTGATCACCGACGACACATCGGCCTTCGACCGCGACAAGATCGTCGCCGCCATGGTCGGGCGTACGTTGTCGGGACAGATCTACCGCCAGCGCGACGAGGCCAGGCTGCGCAAGGCCGGCAAGAAGGTGCTGTCGGTGCAGGACATTTCGATGAGCAATGTCGTGCGCAACACCTCCTTCTCGATCTTCGAGGGACAGATCACCGGCGTGTTCGGGCTGATCGGCTCCGGCCGCACCGAGACCTTCAAGATCGTCTCCGGCATCTACAAGCGCGATTTTTTGCGCGGTGGCGCGATTGAACTCGACGACAGGCCGGTGCGCTATATCGTGCCGAGCGAAGCGGTCGCCGACGGCATCGTCTATGTTACCGAGGACCGCAAAAGCGAGGGCATTTTCGAGACGATGGGCATTGCCGAGAATTTGTTCGGCGGGCTCCTGGCGGCGGGCCGCGAAAAGGCCTGGGTGATCAACCAGCAGGAGATGCGCACGCTTTCCGCTGAATGGACGAAGACGCTGAACATCAAGGCGATCAACGACAATGCCCGCGTGGTCGAACTTTCCGGCGGCAACCAGCAGAAGGTGGTGATCGGCAAGGGGCTGGTGCAGCAGCCGCGCATCGTCATCTTCGACGAACCGACGCGCGGCGTCGATGTCGGCGCCATCGCCGAGATCCACCAGATCATCAACCGGCTGGCCGATGAGGGGCTGGCCGTGGTGGTGATCTCGTCCTACCTGCCGGAAATCATGAACCTGTCGGATCGGATTCTGGTGTGCCGACAGGGGCGCATCGTGGAGGAGTTCTCGCCGGCGGAGGCGACGGAGGAGAAGATCATGTATGCCGCGGTTCATTAGGGTGTTGAAGCAGGAAGCGAAAGGGGTGTGCTGCTGGGTTGAACAATGTGGAGATTAGCCGAGCCGTCCATCCCTTCGTCATCCACGGGCGGAGCAAGGAGCGTAGCGACGCAGCGCAGACCGGAGGATCCATGCCGGGACTCCTGAGCGTTTCTTCGGTCCAGAATTTTGCGCCGCTGCATCCCTCGCGCGAGGTCGCAGAATGGATCCTCGGGTCTCCGCGACGGCGCTTCGCGCCTGCTTCGCCCGTGGATGACGACGCTGAGATGCTTCGGCCAATCGCCATGGTTCTGTGTCATTCCGTATGACTGAATTGGAATAGCCGGTTAGCCGCCTTTTCTCGACATCTGATTCAACGACCTGATCCATCGATTCAACGAAAGGAAACACCATGGCTGCCACCAGACTCCTGACCGACGCCGAGGTCGAAAAAATCCCGGCCGTGAACGCGGTCTTCGACGACATCCGCGCGACGCGCAAATCGGACTTCGTCAACAATTTCTGGCGTGGGCTCGCCAATGATCCTCCGGCGCTGAAGCGGATCTGGGAACAGCTGAAGGCGGTGATGGTGTCCGACAGCGCCATCGATCCGCTGACCAAGGAGATGATCTACATCGCTGTGTCGACCGCCAATTGCTGCTCCTACTGCGTCCACTCGCATACGGCAGCTGCCCGCGCCAAAGGCTTGACCGATGCGCAGCATGGCGAACTGGTGTCGATCATCGGGCTGGCCGGGCAGACCAACCATCTGGTGACTGCGATGCAGATTCCGGTCGATCCTGAGTTTGAAGTGAAGTGAGGGGCGGCTTTCCCTTCTCCCCTGTGGGAGAAGGGAAAGCGTGCGCTATGCCGGTCTGTAAACCTTCTCTGCTGTATTCCAAAAGATATCCGCTTCCGCCACCGGACCGTGCTTCGCCACGGCTGCACGATGCGCCTTGATCAGTTCGGCGTGGCTGGTCCAGAGCTTCTCTATCGGGAAGTTGGAGCCGAACATCAGGTGGTCAGCGCCCAGAATGTCGATGGCATTGTCGACGATGTAGGCAATCAACGCCGGATCGTTGCGGTGGGCGAAGGTGCCGAGGCCCGACAGCTTGGCGTAGAAGTTCGGCGCTGTTGATAGAGTACTCAGGCCGGCTTTCCAGGCCTCGGTGGTTTCCGGCTCCATGCCGGTCAGCATGCCGGCATGGGTGAGGATGAAGTTGGTCTCAGGATTCTCGCCGACCAGCGTCAGCCCATCCTTCATCTGGGCAGGGAAAAGCTGCAGGTCGAAGGACAAGCCATAGTCTTTCAGCCGCGCCACATTAGCGCGTACCTTGGGGTCGATGACTTGATCGGCCGAGGCAGCGAAGCGGAAGGCCGGCGTCTCGTGCCAATGCAGCTGCATGCGCACGCCGCGCAGCAGCGGGTACTTTTTCAATCGATCGATCTGGGGCCGGACATCGTCGACAGTCATATCGGTATAGCCGACGATAGCGTGCGGCCAGCCGGTCTCGTCGGCAGTCTTCTGCAGGAAGGCGACTTCTTTTTCGAAATCCTCCTTGGCCCAGTTGGTCTGGACATAGACGGCCTTCTCGACACCTGCGCCTTGCTGATCGGCGAGAAATTCCTCGATCGGATAGTCGCGGCGAATCGGCTCGTAGGGGCCGAAAATGCGCGGCACCATCGGCCCGACCAGCCATGGCTGGTCCTGCTGGCGCCAGATGTGGAAATGCGCGTCGATGGCTTTCTGCATCACCATACCCTTTTCCAGATTGCCGACGCCGCCGGGGCGGGGCGGGCGAGCGACAGGATGAAATCGGTGAGGCTCCCGAGCGACGAGCCGTCGATGAGATCGTCGAGATCAGGCAGGATGGCGCGGAGCGCTGCCGTGGCGGGAAGGAAACGCGGGTCACCGGCCAGCGGTGTGGCCAGCGACAGGCGAAAGGCGCGGGCGCTCAGCCGGCGCATTGCGGTCTCGAGATCGGCATGGTCGCCGCGCTCCAGCGCGTCCGACAGGATGATCACAGCGGCACCGCGGGCGAAAGCTGAGAAACGCGGCACCGAGAGGAAGGCGAGCAAGGTCGGTCCCATGCGCGTGCCGCCGTCCCAGTCGTCGACGAGTGCCGCCGCGCGGGCGAGAGCCTGGTCGCGATCGCGGATACGCAGTGCGGACGTGATGCGGGTGAGCCGCGTGCCGAAGGTGAAGATTTCGACACGGTCAGCACCTTGTACGGCGGCGTGCGCCAGTTTGAGGTAGTCCGCCGTGTGCAGCTTCATCGAGCCGGAGACGTCGATCAGGATCAGCAGTTTGCGCGCCACCGTCTGGCGGCGGCGCAGCTGTGGCGAGGGGATATCGCCATCGGCGCTGACGATTTCCCTGAGCGAGCGGCGCAGATCGAGCTTGCCGCGCGAATGGGTGCGCACGGTGCGGAATGAGCGGCGCGCGGGGAGGGCTGAAGCGAGCTTGCGGCGGAAGGGCCCAAGGCCATCGTCGTCGCGGAGGAAGTCGCGGCTGCTGAGCTGTTCGATTGCCGACGACAGCTCGCCGCCTTTCTCCTGGCGCGTGGTCTGTTTCTCCTCCTGGCGCGTGCCGTGATCGTCCTTGATGCGGGTTTCCTCGTCTTCCTCGCCTTCGATCGAGGGTTGGCCATCGCCATGGAAGTGATTGCGAAAATGCGCCTCGAATTCGCCGCGGCGATTGGGCGGGGGGGCAAGCGTTGCGAGCGCCGCCTCGCGGATGTCGGCCATCGAGCGGGGGCCGAGCAGGGTGACCGCCTGCATGAAGCTGGAGACCTGCTCGGGGGCGACGGCAAAGGCGTGGCGGCGCAGCAGCCGGGCGAAGTGGAGGAAGGGCGCGGAGGCGAGAGGAAGGGTTCCCTGACGCATCATTCCTTCGCGCCCCCCTCTGTCCTGCCGGACATCTCCCCCACAAGGGGGGAGATCAGCAGCTTTGGCGCTTCGGTTCTTTCTGCGCCGCTGGAGATTGGCGAAAGCCAGGATGACGGCTGATCTCCCCCCTTGTGGGGGAGATGTTCGGCAGGACAGAGGGGGGCGCTGTCCCGCCAGCGTTGCAGAGTGCCCAGGTGAGGCCACCTCGCTGTGAACGAGCTGTTGACCTCACACGTCACCCCAGCGCCTCCTCGACAATCCGGCCAAGCTCCGGCGCGATCGCGGACAAATCCTCCTCGTCCTTGATCAGCACGCCGATGGCGCGGCGGAAGGCTTCCGGCCACGGGCTGCCGCCCTTCTCCAGGATGGTGGCGGCGTTGGCCCATTCTACGGCCTCGGAGATGCCGGGCGGCTTGGCCAGCGGCCGGACGCGGATCTCCTGCACAGCGGCCGCCACGGCGCGGGCGGTGGTCTCGGCGACATCGCCGGCGCGCAGCATGATGATGGCGGCTTCGCGCTCGGCGTCGGGATAGCCGATCCAGTGATAGACGCAGCGGCGCCGGAGCGCTTCGGCGAGTTCGCGGGTGCGGTTCGACGTCAGGATGACGATCGGCTGCGCTTCGGCGCGGATGGTGCCGCGTTCGGGAATGCTGATCTGGAAGTCGGAGAGGAATTCCAGAAGTAGCGCTTCGAATTCGTGGTCGGAGCGGTCGATCTCGTCGACCAGCAGCACGCGCTGCTCCGGCGCCCGCAGCACCTGCAGCAATGGCCGCGCGATCAGAAAGCGGTCGTCATAGATGTCGATCTCGTGCTCGCCGGCATGGCGGATGGCGAGCAGCTGGCGCTGGTAGTTCCATTCATAGAGCGCGTGTGCTGCGTCGATTCCTTCATAGCATTGCAGCCGCACCAGATCGCGGCCCAGCAGCTGCGCGATCGCCTTGGCCGCTTCGGTCTTGCCGACGCCGGGCGCGCCTTCGAGCAGCAACGGCTTGCCCAGCCGTATGGCCAGGAAGATCGCCGTCGCCAGGCTGTCGTCGGCGAGATAGCGCGATCCAGCGAGGTGGCGTGCCACCGCCTCCGGTGAGGTCGCGACAGTCTCTGCGTTCACCTCTGGCGTCATCAATTGGCCGCTTGCGCCTTCAGCGCGCGCAATATGCGCTCCGGTGTGATCGGCAGCGTGTCGATGCGCACGCCGACGGCGTCGAAGACGGCATTGGCAACCGCGGGGATCTGCGGGTTCGCGCACATTTCGCCTGGCCCTTTGGCACCGTAAGGACCATCCGCCGACGGCCGCTCCAGCACGATGATCTCGGTTTGGGCGAGATCGCCCGGTCCCGGCATCAGATACTGGTTGAAGTCGGTGCCGCCATGGTCGCGGTTGGGATAATAGGGCTCGGTCGTTTCGTAGAGCGCGTGGCTGATGCCCATCCAGGAACCGCCGACCAGTTGCTGCTCGACCATTTTCGGGTTCAGCGCGCGGCCGATCTCAAAGACGTTCTTCACGGTCAGCACCGTAACCTCGCCCGTCTCGTCATCGACCTCGACCTCGGCCACCGTGCAGGCATGGGCGTAGCAGGTCGACGGCTTCATCGCGCCGGTCTCTTTCTCCGGATAGGAGCGCGGGATCAGGAACATGCCGCGGCCTGAGATCGAGCGGCCACGCTTGAAATGAGCCGACAGCGCGACATCGAAGATCGAGATCGACTTTTGCGGCGCGCCCTTGACCAGAATGTTGCCCTCGCCATCAGTTTCGAGATCGGAGGCGTTCACCTCCAGCTCTTCCGCCGCCACTTCCAGCATCACCTGGCGCGCTTCCTTGGCCGCCTGGATGACGGCGTTGCCGGCGCGGTGGGTGCCGCGCGAGGCGAAGGTGCCCATGCAGTGCGGACCGGTGTCGGTGTCGGCGGTGTCGATGGTAACCCGGTCCGTCGGCACGCCGATGGTTTCGGCGCAGATCTGCGCCATGATCTGCTTCAAGCCCTGACCGAGATCGACGCTGGAAAGCGTCACCATGAAATTGCCGGTCGGCGTCGAATGCACCAGCGCCTGCGTCGGGTCGCCGCCAAGGTTCATGCCCGTGGGATAGTTGATTGCGGCGACGCCGCGTCCGCGCCTTATCGCCATCTCAAGCTCCCTTCTTGTAGGAGGACATCGCCATATACTTCTCCGCCACCGGCCAGTTGGCGGCGCGCGACGCCTCCTGCATACACTCGATCAGCGCCGCTCCTTCGGTCGGCTGGCGATGCGCCTTCATGTCGCCATCGCGATAGGCGTTGATGAAGCGGAATTCGAGCGGGTCCATGCCGATCAGCCGCGCCAGCTTGTCCATCTGCACCTCAAGCGCGAAGTCGCCGATGGTGACGCCGAAGCCGCGCATCGCGGAGGAGGGTGTGCGGTTGGTGTAGACGCAGTAGGTGTCGATCCAGACATTGGGAATGGTGTAGGGGCCGGGATAGTGCGCCGCTCCCTTCTGCGCGCCATAGGGCGAGTGGCGCGAATAGGCGCCGGCATCGGTGTAGCCGGTGACCTTGCGAGCCACGATGCGGCCATCGTTCATCACGCCGTCCTTGATGATTATCTTTTCGGCGGCGCGGGGTGAGGAGATCTGCATCTCCTCCTCGCGGCTGTAGATAAATGAAACGGGACGTCCTGTCAGCTTGGCGCCAAGAATGGCGATCGGCTCGACGATGACGTCGACCTTGCCGCCAAAGCCGCCGCCGACAGTGCCGCCGACGAAATGCAGTTTTGAGCCGGGCATCTGCAGGATGATCGACGCGTTGTCGAGGGTGAAGAACATCGCCTGGGTGTTGGTGTAGCCGGTGAAGCGGTCATTGCCTTCCGGCACCACGACGCAACCCGTGGTCTCGGTCGGCGCATGCTCGATCGGCGAGGACTGGTAGCTCTGTTCCAGGATGTGGTCGGCGCCGGCGAAGCCCGCCTCGACATCGCCAAAGCGCACCTTGCGGCATTCGCCGCTGTCGTAGAGGTAATAATTCTGGCCGTGATATTCGTTGACCAAAGGCGCGCCGGGCTTCAGCGCTTCTTCCATGTCGAAGACGGCCGGCAGCACCTCATAATCGACCTTGACCTTGGCTGCCGCTTCCTGAGCCGCGCGCTCGGTCTCGGCCAGCACCGCCACCACCGCCTCGCCCTTCCAGCGTACCTTGCCGTCGGCCAGCACCGTCTCGTCTTCCGGTCCGACCTGGATCAGGATCAGGATGGTGTAGACATTGTGCGGCACATCCCTGGCGGTGAGGATTTTCACCACGCCGGGATGCTTCTCCGCTTCGGAAGTGTCGATCGAACGGATGCGGGCATGGTGGTGCGGACTGCGCACCATTTTCAGGTGAAGCATATTCGGGACGTTGCGGTCGGCGAAATAGGCGGTCTTGCCCGTCACATGTCCCGGCGAATCCAGCCGCGGCCGCCCATGGCCGATCTCGTGCAGGCCGTCCTTGCGCTGATCGGCGAAATAGTTTTTGCGCAGTTCCATTCTTTTGGTCCTTAGGCCGCGTTCTGCGAATTGGCTCGGGCCGCCGTCAGCACCGCCTGGATGATCGGCTCGTAGCCGGTGCAGCGGCAGATGTTGCCGGACAGCGCCTCGATCACGTCCTCGCGGCTCGGATTGGGCGTGTGGTCGAGCAGCACCTTGGCGGCCATGATCATGCCCGGCGTGCAGAAGCCGCATTGCGTGGCGAAGGCATCGAGGAAGGCACGCTGCAGCGGGTGCAGCACGCCGGCCTCAGCGAGGCCCGATGTGGTGCGGATGTCGGCGCCGCTGCAGGTCTCGGCCAGGGTCAGGCAAGAGAGCCGGAGTTCGCCGTCCATGATGACCGAACAGGCGCCGCAGGTGCCCTGGTGGCAGCCGCCCTTGGGCGAGGTGTCGCCGATCTTGTCGCGCAGCGCGTGCAGCAGCGTCGTGCCGCTGTCGACGAATTCGGCCTTCTCCGAGCCGTTGAGCGTGAACTGAACCGGAACCTTTGCCATGTTTTCCTCCCAGCGCGCCCGCCCGATTGATCGGACAGACGCGCGCCCCCCAAGCGGTGGTTAAGTAAGCAGCAGCCGGCCGAGATGGACCGGGAGAACCTCGGCGCGATACCAGGCGCTGGCGATCGGATCGGTGATTGGCGAAGTGCCTTCACCGGCTGCAGCCAGCGCGGCTGCGACGCCGTCCTGGTCAAGCCTGCTGCCGATCAGTGCCTTTTCCGCAGCGCGGGCGCGCATCGGCCGGTCTGCCATGCAGCCGAGCGCGATCCGCGCCGAGGAGACAGTGCCGTCGCCGGCCTGTTCGAGAACGGCGGCGATGCTGAGCACCGAGACGCCCTTCGGCTTGACCCGCGACACTTTCAGGAAGCGGAAATTCTCGGCCTTCGGCAACGCGAAGGCGACTGACGTGACGATGGCGCGGCTGCCGTCCCGCCTGGCCAGAAAATCCTCGATAGGCAATTCCCCATCATCGGTGCCGACCGTCGCATCCAACGCCAGCAGGGCGACAGCGAAATCACCGTAGGGCGCGGGTGCGAACAGATTGCCGCCGACAGTCGCCATATTGCGGATCGCCGGGCCGCCGACGGCGCGTGCGGCCTTGGACAGCGCCGCAAGCTCCGGATGGCGGGCGATAGCCGCCATCGTCACCGAGGCGCCTATGCGGACCTTGCCGCCGGCAACGGTAATCTCGGAAAGGGTCGGATCGGTCGAGCGGACGAGGCCGGTGACGGAGACATCGCCTTCATTGGCGGCACGCACGACCAGCGTGCCGCCGCCGAGATAGCGGGTGCCGGGCGCCTTCAGCGCCGCGTTGGCATCCCTGACGGCCGAAAAGGTCTGGAGGGCAAGCGCCATGGCAGTCTCCCTGGTTCAGCTCTGGCCAGAAAAATGGCTCTTCAACGCATTGAAGCCACCCTGGAAGACATTGGCGGCCATGCCGGCGGCGATCTTGTCGGCCTCTTCGGGCGCCGCGTCGAAAGTTGCTGTCCATTCGGCATAGGTGCGGTCGCCGTCGGTAACGCGGCGCAATTGCAGCGTCGCTTTGTGATTGGTCAACGGCTGCGGCGTCTCCAGGATGGAGTAGCTGACGCGGAAATTCGCGTCGGAGAAGTCGAGCAGTTTTTCGCGGATACGCGCGCCGCTGGCGAGCTCGAAATTACGCACGCAGCCGATGGTTTCGGCGCTCTTGCCGTCTTCGATATGGCTCTTGACCATGCGCGGATGCCAGCCCGGCAGGCCGTTGAAGTCGCGTATGCGCGCCCAGACCTTTTCGACCGGCGCGTCGATGACGCTGGAGACGGTGACTTCAGCCATATGATCATTCCCCTACGAATTCGATACGCAGCAGGGTAGGGCGGCGGCCGGTGCTGCGCTTATCAATGGGTCTTGCGGCCCTATCAAGGAGTCTGAAAAACGAGCGGCTTGGCTCAGGCCATGGCCCGCGCCGCCTCGCGGTAAAGCGTCGGCGGCACGCCGACATGGTCGCGGAAGAAGCGCGAGAAATTGCCCTGGGTGGTGAAGCCGAGATTGCAGGCGACCGAGATCAGCGGCTCCTGCGACCACTGCAACTGCCGCACGGCTTCCTCCATGCGCAGCGTGTTCCAGTAGACATTGGGCGTCAGATTGGTCTGTTCCTTGAACAAAGCGAAGAAATGCGGCCGCGACAGGCCGACGCTGCGGGCGACGTCGTCGAACGAAATGCGCTCGCAGACATTGGCCTTCATCAGCTGGATTGCCTTGCGGACGCGGAAATCCTGCATGGTGTTGACGCGGATGCGCGTCTCCTGCGGCGCCGAGGCGTCGGCGGCGTCGAGCACGCTATCGATGAAGCGCTCGATCTCGTAATTGGCGACGTCGTCGATGCTTTCATTATCGCTCAAATGGTCGAGCAGGTTGGCGGCGGCCTGGTGCAGCCAGGGTTCGAGCGTGATTGCCGCCTGTGCAAACAACGGCGCCGACGAAGGCAGGTCGCGGCGCCGGCGCGCCCAATCCGGATCGATGTAGAAGGCGAGGAACAGGCCGGGCCTGCCGTTCTGCGACAGAATGTGGCTGTGTGGCTGGTAGGAATTGATGCCGGCGGCGGTGCCGGGACCCAGCGGCACCGTCTCGCGGCCGACGGTCATCTCGCCGGCCGTGCCCTCCAGCCAGATGATGATGTGGGCCTCGACATGCGCATGGGTGACGAAGTCGCTGGCGACATTCAGGACAGAAACATGTCCGAACCGGCCCCAATAGAGCCTGATCGCGTCCGTCATGGGTATACCTCCCGCAGACGACTGGCCTCCCTTCGCCTGCAACGGGATTGTGCGGCTGAGTTCGGGGTCGCGTCAAGGCTGGGAGGTGTGGTGAGCTTGGGGGGCCGCTTATGCCGACGGATTTTCAGACTGAGCGATAGGGTTTCCCGTCAAACCGAAGCCGTCATGCCGCCGTCGACATAAAGCGTATGGCCGTTGACGAAGGACGAGGCGTCGGAGGCGAGGAACACGGCGGCGCCGATCAGTTCGTCGACATACCCCCAGCGGCCGGCCGGCGTGCGCTTTTCCAGCCAGGCGGAGAATTCCTGGTTGTCGACCAGCGCCTGGTTCATCTCGGTGCGGAAATAGCCGGGGGCGATGGCATTGATCTGCAAGCCGTATTTCGCCCAGTCGGTGCACATGCCACGTGTCAAATTGCGGATTGCGCCCTTGGTGGCCGTATAGGGCGCGATGTTGGGCCGGGCGAGTTCGCTCTGCACCGAGCCGATGTTGATGATCTTGCCCTTGCCGCGCGCGATCATATTGCGGGCGACCGCCTTGCCGGCATGGAAGGCGCCGGAGACATTGGTCTTGAACAGCCGCTCCCACTGCTCCTCGGGAAAGTCCTCGAGCGGAGCGCGGAACTGCACGCCGGCATTGTTGATCAGGATGTCGATGGCGCCGATCTCGGCCTCGATGCGGGCGACATCGGCATCGACCGCGCGAAAATCCGTCACGTCGAAGGTCGAGGGGTGCGCTTTGAAGCCGGCGTCGCGCAAGCCGGCGACAGCACCGGCAACCTTGCCGGCATCGCGGCCGTTGAGCACGACACTTGCGCCATGCTCGGCAAGGCCGCGCGCCAGCGCCAGGCCGATGCCCTGGCCGGAGCCGGTGATCAGCGCCAGCCGGCCGTTGAGCTCGAACAGGGATTTCGATGTCAAGGCAACGGTTTCCAGCCGAAAGGTTCAGTCCAAAAACATTCAGTCATTGCGCCTGAAGTTGCGGATCCGGTCGAACAGCACCGCGAGCAGGATGGCGCCGCCGATGAACACGCCTTGCCAGAAAGCATTGATGCCGAGCAGACCAAGGCTGTTGCGGATCACTTCGATGAGCGCGGCACCGACAATGGCGCCGAAGGCGGTGCCGACGCCGCCGGCGAGATTGGCGCCGCCAATGACCGTGGCGGCGATGACCTGCAGTTCCATGCCGGTTCCGAGATTGGTGGTGACGGCGCCCAGCCATCCGGTCTGGATGATGCCGGCAATGCCCGCCGCCAGCGCCGAGATCATATAGACGGCGACCTTGATCTGCTTGACGGGAACGCCGGTCAGCGTCGCCGCGTGCTCATTGCCGCCAATGGCGAAGATGTGGCGGCCAAACTTGGTCCAGCGCAGCGTGAAGCCGGTGATCAGCGCCAAAAGGATCATGTAGAGCACCGGATTGGCGATGCCGAACACCCAGGCACCGCCGCCCAGCGCCAGAAGCTTGTCGTGATCCGGGCCGAACTGGAAGACGACGGTGTTGTTGGAGGCGACCATGGCGAGGCTGCGGGCAATCGACAGCATACCGAGCGTCACCACGAAGGGTGGAAAGCCGAGATAGGCGATCATGATGCCGTTGAAGGCGCCTATGGCGAGCGCGGTGGCGATCGAGGCGAGGATGCCGACCTCGATGGAGTAGCCGGCATGCATGGTGACGGCCAGCACCATCGACGACAGGCAGAGCACCGAACCGACCGACAGGTCGATGCCACCTGTGATGATGACGAAGGTCATGCCGAGCGCGATGATGGCGACGAAGGTGATGTTGCGGGTGATGTTGTAAAGGTTCTTCGACGTGGCGAAGGCGTCGGTGGCAAAAGACAGGAACAGGCAGGCCAGGATGACCGCGATCACCACCCAGAAGGTCTGGCTGGCAAACAGTCTTGCCGGCAAGGATTGCTGCTTTTGTTCGATCGGCTGGTCAATTGTCAGTGCCATCGTCGACCTTCATGTGCTGTGCGTGGTGAAATTCGCTGAGATCAAACCTGTTCGATGGCGCCGGTGATCAGCCCGGTGACTTCCTCGGGCGAACTTGACGCAATCGTCTTGTCGGCGACCTTGCGGCCGCGCCGCATGACGATGACGCGGTCGGCGACGGTGAACACGTCAGGCATGCGGTGGCTGATCAGCACCACTGCGATACCCTGGTCGCGCAAATGGCGGATCAGGTTCAGCACTTCGGCGACCTGGCGCACCGAGATCGCGGCCGTCGGTTCGTCCATCAACACGATCTTGGCCTGCGACAGCATGGTGCGCGCGATCGCTACCGCCTGACGCTGGCCGCCCGACATCTGCTTGACCAGGTCGCGCGGACGGGTCTCGGACTTCAACTCGGCGAAGAGCTGGCCGGCGCGCTTGTACATGGCGGCATAGTCGAGGATGCGTAAAGGGCCGACGCCGCGGCGCAATTCACGGCCGAGATAGACATTGGCGGCAGCGGTCAGATTGTTGCACAGCGCCAGGTCCTGGTGGACGATCTCGATGCCGTGCTGGCGAGCTTCCGCCGGCTTGTGCAGGATCAACTCCTTGCCGTCCATGCGCATGACGCCATGGCTGGGGCGGAAATTGCCGGCGATCATCTTGACCAGCGTCGACTTGCCGGCGCCGTTGTCGCCCATCAGGCCGACCACCTGTCCGGGCTCGATCGACAGCGATACGTCGTTGACCGCCTGGATGGCGCCGAAATGCCTCGAGATATTGGTGAGTTCGAGAACCGCCACCAGTCTTTGCCTCCCCGTGTTTTGCGACCCGCTGCTGTTCCCGGCGTGAATGCCGGCGCTGCTTTGGCCCCGCTCTCCCCATCTCCTCCCGGAAACAGCGTCAGCGTTCTTTTACGCAAAAGCCGGCGCTCGTCAATCAATTGTCGGACGAATTGAAGCCTTGGTTATCCAAAAATCCGTTTTGTAGGACAAATAGCATTGACGTTGGCCGCAAGCCGATATTAGCTAAGCGTCGGAGGAGATTATGCCGATGCCGCTGGCGGTTAGCCGGGCGGAATCGGCGGAGGTTTATCGGTCGAGGTTGCGGCGCCACCCTTGTGTTGAGCCGGGCCAATGCCGCATCTGGAAATGCTTATCGATCTGTCTTGGCGACACGAGTGCTCGTGAAACGAACCTCGGTCATTAAGCATCCGGTCGATCTGTGTGGCGGGCACGCCGTGTCCGTCTGTTTCAAGGGAGGACTGACATGAGGAAAACACTTTTGCTCGCCGCCGTCGCCGCCATGGCGCTGGGCGCCGGGCCGGCTTTGGCCAAGAAACAGCTCGTCATCGTGGTGAAGGGTCTCGACAATCCATTCTTTGAAGCCATCCACCAGGGCTGCGAGAAATGGAACAAGGAAAATGCCAGCTCGGAATATGAATGCTTCTACACCGGCCCGGCATCGACCTCCGACGAGGCCGGCGAAGCGCAGATCGTCCAGGACATGCTGAGCAAGGCCGACACGGTGGCAATGGCGATTTCGCCATCCAACGCGCCGCTGATCGCTCAGACGATCAAGACCGCCAATCCGACGATCCCGATCATGACGCTCGACGCCGATCTCAGCAAGGAAGATGCCGCGCTGCGCAATACCTATCTCGGCACCGACAACTATTTGATGGGTCACAAGATCGGCGAGTACATCAAGAAGGGCAAGCCGAACGGCGGCACGATCTGTACCATCGAAGGCAATCCCGCGGCCGACAACATCCTGCGCCGCGCGCAGGGCATGCGTGACGCGCTGTCGGGCAAGGAAGGCCTGGCGGCACTTGCCGGCGAAGGCGGCTGGACCGAAGTCGCCGGTTGCCCGGTGTTCACCAATGACGACGGCGCCAAGGGCGTGCAGGCGATGACCGACATCCTCGCCGCCAATCCCAAGCTCGACGCCTTCGGCATCATGGGCGGCTGGCCGCTGTTTGGCGCACCGCAGCCCTATCGCGACCTGTTCGGGCCGCTCAAGGACCGCATCGCCAGCAACGACTTCGTCATCGGCGCCGCCGATACGATCGGCGATGAAGTGGCGATCGCCCGTGACGGCCTTGTAACTGCTCTGGTTGGTCAGCGGCCGTTCGAAATGGGCTACAAGGCACCGTCGGTGATGATCGATCTGGTCGAAGGCAAGGCCGTCGCCGATCCGGTGTTCACCGGCCTCGACGAATGCACCAAGGACACGGTCGACACCTGCATCCAGAAGTAGGTTCTCGATTTCGGGGCGCCCTTTGACGGGCGCCCCGTCTCTTCCCGGACGGACGCAACGGTTGGGGCAGCAGGCTCCGGCTTTGACGCGTCTGTAGTTTGGATTTTCGGCAACGAGATCGGCGCGCCGTGCAGGTTCGGACCAGTCCGGACGCAGACGGCCGACGCATTGGAACGTGAATGCCGGACGAGAAATCAAAGAAGCGAACCGAGCGGGCCAAGGCACAAGCCAGCCGCGGTCCGGCTGTCATGCGCAGAGCCGGTGCCGCGCATTTTCCGGGAGCGAGCGTCCATGTCTCGCTGGCCGGCGAGATCGGCCTCAGAATCGTGCGCGGCGATTATCCGCCCGGCACCATTCTGCCCAACGAGGCCAAATGGGCCGAGATCTTCGATGTCAGTCGTTCGGCGGTGCGCGAAGCCATCAAGATGCTGATGGCCAAAAGCCTGCTGGCTTCACGGCCCAAGATCGGCAGCTGGGTCGAGCCCAGGGAACGCTGGAACCTGCTCGACCGCGATGTGCTGGCCTGGTACGCGACCGGGCCGGACCGGGAAGCCTTCCTGCGCACGGTGCAGGAGTTCCGTCACATCATCGAGCCGGAAGCGTCGGCCTTTGCCGCTACGCGGCGCAACGACGAGCAGATGGACGAGATCAGCCAGGCCTGTCGTGAGATGGGCGAGGCTTTGAACCTGCAGGAGCGTATCCGCGCCGATACGCGTTTTCACCTCGCCATACTGCGCGCCTCGGGCAACGATCTGCTGGTGCCGCTTGGCGTTCTGATCGAGTCGGCGCTCGATCATCTCTTTGTCTTCGTCACACGCGAGACCAGCGATCAGCGGCGGGCGCAGGCGCTGCATGAGGCGATCGAGAAGAACATCCGCCTGCAGCGTCCTGCGGCCGCCCGCAATGCGGTGCACAGACTGCTCGCCAACACCGACGATGTTATCGGCCGGTCGAGGCGCTGACACAGGCTTTTCGCCGCCTTCAAATCGTCTGCTTCTTGCCGTCCTTGCTGGGCATCAGGTCGACGCCGTTGACCTTGCCGACATATGTCGCCAGCATCGGCACGAATTGCTCGGCCGGGCCAGTGGCATGGGCACCGGCGAAGGAGTTCTTGGTGGCGTTGCCGAGCGGGTTGGCGATGCCGGCCGCACCCGCCATCGATTCCAGATAGGTCAGGTCCTTGAAGGCGTTGGCGATGGTGAATTTATGCGCGTCGCGGTCGCCCTCCAGCGTCCAGCGCATGAAGGTCTGGTAGAAGCCGCAATCCATGCGGCCGTTGCGGATGACGCTGTCGAAACGCGGTGGCGAGATGCCGACCTTTTCGGCCAGCGCCAGCGCCTCGGAATAGATCGCGGCATAGCCCAGCGAGATGAAGTTGTTGAGCAGCTTCATGCGGTGGCCGTCACCTGTATCGCCAATATGGACGATGCGGCCGGCCCAGGTTTCGATGACCGGCTTCACACGGGCAAACAGCGCGTCGGGCGCGCCGACCATGGCGTCGAGCGTGCCTTCCCAGGCTTCCTTCGGCGTGCGGCTGAGCGGTGCATCGACGAAGTCGACGCCGATCTCCTTCAGTTCCGCCGCCAGCGCCACGGTCGAGACCGGATCGGCGGTCGAGCAATCGACGACAACCGAGCCTCTTTTCAGACCCTCCTTGAGGCCGCCGGGGCCACGGATGATGGCTTCGACCTCGCGCGAGCCGGTGACGCAGATGAAGACGATATCGGATGCCGCTGCCACCTCACGCGAGGTGGCCACTTCCTTCGCACCGCGGCCAGCCAAGTCTTCCGCCGGCTTGCGGTTCTTGCGGCCGAGGAAGGTCAGGCCATAGCCCTTGTCCACGATGTTCTTGGCAATGCCGTGCCCCATCAGGCCAAGGCCGATAAAGCCGATCTTTTCGCTCGCGGCGGTCGTGGTCATGTCTTGAAGTCCTGTTGCGATGATTGATAGTGGGCGCCGCCGTCTGGCGGGCGAGGGTGGTTGCGGAATGCCATATTGTCTGACAATACACGGAAATCCTAGGCATTGGAGACGAAAATGACGAAGCGGATCATGTTCACCGGCGGCAGCGGCAAGGCCGGTCGCCATGTCGTGCAATATCTGATCGAACAGGGCTGCCAGGTGCTCAACATCGACACCAGGCCGCTCGACAATCCCAAGGTACGCACGCTGATCACCGACATCACCGACAGCGGCCAGGTGTTCAACGCGCTGTCGAGCTATATGGGCCTGCATGAATTCGATCCGTCGCTGCGCCCGCAGCCGGTCGATGCCGTGGTGCACTTCGCCGCCATACCGCGCATCATGATCACGACCGACAATGAGGTGTTCCGCATCAATGCGATGGGCACCTACAACGTCATCGAGGCGGCGGTGAAGCTTGGCATCCCCAAGGTGGTGATCGCGTCCAGCGAGACCACCTACGGCGTGGTGTTCGCCAACGAACCGCGCGACCCCAAATATTTTCCCCTCGATGAAGAATACGACGTCGATCCGATGGACAGCTATGCTCTGTCCAAGGTCGTCAACGAGCACACGGCGCGCGCCTTTGCGCAGCGCAACGGCACCGATATCTATGCCTTGCGCATCGGCAACGTCATCGAGCCGCACGAATATTCGCTGTTTCCGAAGTGGTTTGCCGATCCGGGCTTTCGCAAGCGCATCGCCTGGAGCTATGTCGACGCGCGCGATCTCGGCCAGATCGCGCTGCGCGCCGTTGAAACGGACGGGCTCGGCTTCCAGGTGTTCAACGCCGCCAATGACGACACCTCGTCCGACCTGCCGACAGCGGAACTGTTGAAGCGGTTTTATCCCGACGTGCCGGTCAAGACGCAGCTCGGCGAATATGAAACGCTGCTCTCCAACCGCAAGGCCAGGGACATGCTCGGCTTCCGTCCCGAGCACAGCTGGCGCAAATACGTCAAATAGGACGGCCGGGGGCAAGGTTGCGACCTGATCTGTGCACAGCCGCAGGCTTTGCCGTCAACGTCCCGTCCTTTGCTTGACAGCTTTCGAAATCCGGACTTTGTGGACGCATGAGGGACGGAAAGCCGAATAAGGGAAAGAAGCCTGAAAAGGCGGCATCCGGCGAGCGCCCGGCGACCCTTCGCCGGGCTGACGCCACCCGGATGCCCGGCACCAGCGTGCATGCCTCGCTGGCCAGCGAAATCGGGCTTCGGATCGTGCGCGGCGACTATCCGCCAGGCACCATCCTGCCCAATGAAGCCAAATGGTCCGAAACCTTCAACGTCAGTCGCTCTGCGGTGCGCGAAGCGATCAAGATGCTGATGGCCAAAAGCCTTTTGGCATCGCGCCCCAAGATCGGCAGTTGGGTGGAGCCCAGGGAGCGCTGGAACCTGCTCGATCGCGATGTGCTCGCCTGGTACGCGACCGCGCCCGACCGTGAGGTGTTCCTGAAGACGGTGCAGGAATTCCGCCACATCATCGAGCCGGAAGCGACTGCCTTCGCAGCCATGCGACGCACCGAGGAGCAGATGGCCGAGATCAGCCAGGCCTGCCGCGAGATGGGCGAGGCGTCGAGCCTGCAGGAGCGCACGCGCGCCGACACACGTTTCCATCTGGCCATCCTGCGTGCCTCCGGCAATGACCTGCTGGTGCCGCTCGGCGTGCTGATCGAATCCGCCTTCGATCATCTGTTCACCTATACGACGCGCGAACTCGACGATCTGCAGCATGCACAGCAACTGCACGAGGCGATCGAGAAGGCCATCCGCCTGCAGCGGCCGGAGGCGGCCCGCAACGCGGTGCGCAAGCTGCTCGCCAATACAGACGGCGTCATCAACACCCGGTAGGATGTGCTGAAATTCAGGTGAGGCGGGCCTGCAAACGCCGGCTTTCTGCGCTTCCGGTGCTCACGTACTTAAGTACGCTCCGCTCCGGTTCTCGAACCCAATGTTTTCGGCGCGGCCTGACCTGAATCTCAACACATCCTGCGAGCGCTCAGCCGGCCTGCGAAGTGGCCAAATGCTGCCTGGTCAGCGCGATCAGCAGCGCCTGGTCGCGCGCGGCGTGCTCGGGGCGGTTGACCACCTCGTCGCCATTGACGATCGCACCCCAGAAGCCGCGCAGTTCCTCGACGAAGGCTTCGCCGTAGCCGGCGCGTAGATCCTTCCTCGACAGTGTGTGGCCGTCCGAGGTCTTCACAGTCAGCCGGGTCGGGTGATGGTTGAGCCAGGGCGAGGGGAATTCGAGCTCGAGGCTGGCAGCGTCGAAGAAGAGCGTGATGCGTTCCTTGTAGTCGGCGAGCTTCGGCACGGTGAGATGCGTCATCGTCCACAGCGCCTGGCCGTCGAGCAGTTTTACCGCGCCCTGGCCGCCATCGCCATTGGCGAAGATCTGCGCGCCGACAACCTCGCCCTCCGGCACGCCGAGTGCGTCGAGCAGTCCGTGCACGGCATTCACATCGTGAATCAAGGCGGAGCTGTAAGCGCCGATAAATCCACGGAAAGCCAGATCGTTCAAAGGCTGGCCGATGGCGCGTTCGACCTGTTGTTTCTGCTTGCTTTGAGCGGCGGCAATCAGGTCCTTGGGAATATCGTTGCCGCGGATATAGCGCTGGTGGGCGATGAACGGCCAGGCGTCGGGATCGTTGACCTCGACCGAGACGGACCGCAGCGTCTTTGCCGTGCCGGGCAGCGAGGCCAGCGCCAGCCGGTAGCTCGGATCGAAGCGCTTCATATAGCCGACCTGCATGACCTTGCCGGCCTTGTTGCGCGCGGCGACGATCTCGGCGATTTCCGCCGGGGAATAGCAGAGCGGCTTTTCGCAGAAGACATGCAGGCCGCGCCCCAGTGCGGCCAGCACCTGCTCGTGATGCAGCGGGTCGGGCGAGCCGATCACGACGGCGTCGAGCTTATGGTCGAACAGTTGCTCCGGCGTTTCGAAATTGGCGATGCCGTGAATTTCGCTGACATATTCCCGCGAAATCCTTGACGGGTCGGCGACGCCGACCAGTTCGAACAGGTCGCCGAGCCGCAACAGATTCGGAATATGCTCGACCTGCGAGATCATGCCGGCGCCGATAACGCCAACCCGTATCCTGCTCATGCTGCTAAAACTCTCTGCAAAGTGTTCCAGGCTCAGGGTGCGGCGGCCGGCCGATTGCCGATCTGAGCCAACAGCCCGGCAATCTCAGCTTCCACCGCCTTCAGATCCTCGCCGCCCGACATGATGGAAATCACCTCGTCGCGCGAGATCTCGGACTTTGCGTATGTGCCGCGATTGCGGCCGCGGTTGAGCAGCGTGAAAGTGTCACCGACAGGGTAGGCGTGGTGGATGTTGTGGCTGATGAAGATCACCGCCAGCCCGCGCATGCGCGCCTCGATGATGAATTTCAGCACCATGGCCGCCTGATGCACGCCGAGCGCCGAGGTCGGCTCGTCAAGGATCAGCACCTTTGCGCCGAAGTGGACTGCGCGCGCGATTGCCACCGATTGGCGCTCGCCGCCCGACAGCGTGCCGACTGCCTGTGTCGGGTCGCGCACGTCGATGCCGATATCGGCCATCGCCTGGCGGGCAATTGTGTTGGCGCGCTCCTTGTCGAAGCGCGAGAAGGGCAGGCGGCTTCTGGTCGGCTCGCGGCCGAGGAAGAAGTTGCGCGTGATCGACATCAGCGAGATCATGCCGAGGTCCTGGAAGACCGTCGCGACGCCGAGGTCCTGCGCGTCGCGCGGGCTGCGGAACGTGACGGGCTTGCCGTCGACGAAAATCTCGCCCTTGGTCGGCCGGTGCACGCCCGACAGAACCTTGATCAGCGTCGACTTGCCGGCGCCGTTGTCGCCCAGCAAACAGTGCACCTCGCCGGGATAGACCTTGATGTCGATATCTTGGAGCGCGCGTACCGAGCCGAAATTGACCGACACACCACGCAATTCCATGGCTGGCTGGATGGCCGGGGACGGGTTTGGGTAGGTCATTTGCCGCCTCCGCGTCCGAGCGCCTTGAGGCGGATGTAGTTGTTGACCAGCACGGCCATCAAAATGACGATGCCGAGGAAGACCTTGAACCAGTCGGTGTCGATGCCGGTGTAGAAGATGCCCATCTGCACCAGGCCGAAGATCAGCGCGCCGAACAGCACGCCATAGACGGTGCCATAGCCGCCGGTGAGCAGCACGCCGCCGATGACCGCGGCGATAATTGCCTCGAATTCCTTGAGCAGGCCGCGCGTGGTGTCGGCGGAGCCGGCCTCCATCACCTGGATGGTGGCAAGCAAGGTCGCGGCACAGGCGGTGTAGATGAAGAGTGCGATCTTAACCCGGTCGACCGGCACGCCGACATTGCGGGCGGCATTGAGGTCGCCGCCGGTGGCGAATATCCAGTTGCCGTATTTGGTCTGGGTCAAGACATAGCCGGCAAGCGCTGTCAGGCCGAGCCACCAGACGATCGACATCGGAATGCCGACGACGAAGGGAATGCCGTCGGTGCGGGTGGCGATCCAGCCTTGAGTGCCCATCCATTGGAAGAAGCCGGTCAGGAGATGGCCGTTGAACAGGCTCGCGGTTGCCGGGTCCGGCGCGCCGTCGAGGATGTAGGGGATCTGCGTGCGGCCGGTGACGGCGCGGGTGATGCCGATCGACAGGCCGCGCAGGATGTAGAGCGACGCCAGCGTCACGATGAAGGACGGCAGGCGGGTCTTCACAACGATCAGGCCGTTGACGTAGCCGGTGAGGATGGCGACAGCGAAGGCGCAGGCGATGCCGCCCCACAGCGGCAGGTCCCAATATTTCACCGTCAGTCCGATGACGACGCCGGCGAAGCCGACCATCGAGCCGACGGAGAGATCGAACTCGCCGGCGATGATGAGAAGGGCTGCGGCCGTGGCGATGATGCCGAGTTCGGCCGCCAGCGTCAGGAAGGTCATCGACCCCTGCAGCGAATAGAGGTTCGACGCACCCGGCAGCAGGGCGAAGATGATGATGGTGGCGATGAGGCCGCCGGCGGCACCGGCTTCGGGCCGGCGCAGCCATTGAGTCAGCCGGCCGGTGCTGGCCAGCCGCTCGTCAGCACCGGCCGCCCGTTTCGACATCATGCCGAAACGGTCCTTGCCCAGTACCCCGGGGGCCGGCGCTTCTGGAGGTATCGCCTTGTCTTCCACAACAGCCATTAGGCTCCCCAATCGCTCACTTCGCAATCTCGACCAGAGACGGGGAGCGCATGGCGGCTCCCCGATCCGTTTTGGTCTTGCCTTAGCGGATGCCGTCCTTGGCGAGCGCCAGGATCGCCTTGGCCTTGTCGGGCGAGTCGATGAAGAGCGGGCCGGTGTAGGCGTTGTTCTGCGGCCAGAAGCCATGTGTGGCATGCTCGACCAGATAGATCACCGGCAGGTATCCCATCAGATATTGCTGGGCGTCCATGCCGAAGCCCATTTCGCCGGCGACGACGGAATCCAGGACTTCGGGGCTGATGTCGAAGGTGTAGAGCTTGATCTTGCCGAACAATTCCTTCTGCCGGAAGAACGGGATCAGCGGATTGGCGGCGGTGGCGCCGAGCGCAAACACCGCCTGGGTGTCGGGATGCGCCGACAGATAGGCCTCGGTGCGGCGCTGGATGTCGGCCGGATCGGGCGACACGGTAAGCACCTCGGTGCCGCCGCCTGACGGCTTCAGCCCGTCATTCAACCCCTGGCAGCGCTGGTCGAGGCTGACATTGCCGACCTCGTGGTTGATGCAGACGACTTTGAGCGTGCCTTCCTTGGCCAGCCGCTGGCCGGCCTTCTTGCCGGAATCATATTCGGAGACGGTGCCGACATAGAGAGAGGTGCCGAGTTCGGCGCCTTCCTTCTCGCCGGAATCCAGCACGACCATCGGAATGTTGGCGGCAAGTCCGGCCTTGACCGATTTGCCGAGCGCATTGGCGTCGGCAATGGAGACGGCGATGCCGTCGGGATTGGTGGCGATGGCCGCGTCGAGCAGGCGGGCCTGCTCGACCACGTCGAACACTTGCGGCGCATAATATTCGACCTTGGCGCCGGTGAGCGCCGCCGCATCGTCGACGCCGCGCTTGACCACCGACCAGTAGGGATCGGAGGCCGAGCCATGCACCACGAAGGTGATGCGGACATCCTTCGGGTCCTTCAGGCCCGCGGCTTGCACGACACCCGCCAGCATACTCATCGAGACAAGCGCGCCGAGCGCCAGTTTCAGAACAGTCTTCATGTCATTCTCCCATTGTCGTTGCAGTTCCAATTCCCTCTTTGCGCCTCGGCCGACCGGATCGGCTTACGGTGCTGCCCGGGTGGCCGCTTTGCGGGCCTTTGCCGGTGTCGATGCCCCGAGCCGTGCACGAAGCTCCTCGCGCAGCGGCTTCATGCCGATGATGTCGATGTCCTGCACGCCGAGCCAGTCGCGAAAACCCTGGTCCCGGAAGAGTTCATATTCCTCGGTGCGGACATAGGCGGAGCGCGGCTCGATCAGTTCGAGCTCGCCCGGCGCGTTGAAGTGCAGGCAAAAGAAGGTCAGGCCTTCGCGCACCCCTTCGACCAATGCCTTGTAGGCGGGCTCTATCGGCTTGGAGCGTGGACGGCCCCAGGTCGTCTGAATGGCGGCGTCGAAGATGACAAAGCCCTTAGCGCGGGCTTCAGTGACGCCGCGCTGGAACGCCGCTTCGGTGACGCCGACGAGATTGTCATTGGGCGAATAGGCCGACAGCGTTTTGGTCAACAGCACCGGCAGCCGATATTCCAGGCCGAGCTTGATGTAGACGTCGCAAAACTCGGGCGACAGCGCTGCCCCCATATGGGCGTCAAGATGAGTGACGTCGATGCCGGCGCGGTAGGCGGTGTCGATCTGCGCGCGAAGCTCGGTTTCCACCGCTTGCGGTGCTGCCTTGCGGCGGGTGGTCGCGACATCGGGCCAGAAATAGCCGAACTCGTCCGTCAGGCCGGCCGCGCGCGACGGCGACGTCAGCGGCCGCCATTTGTAGTGCTGCTTTTCGCTGTTCAGCGTCAGGTGGACGCCGAGATCGAGCCGGGGATCGGCGGCTGCCGCTTCGGCCATCTCAGGGAACCATGGACACGGCACCATCACGGCGCCGGAGCTGCAGGCGCCCAGTGCGGTCAGTTCGAGGAAGGCGCTGTTGGCGCCATGGCACATGCCGACATCGTCTTCGTGCAGGACGAGCTGTCGCGTCATGGACGGCCACCGTTTTGCCGGCCACCATCTTGCCGGCCACCATCTTGCCGGCAGGCCGGTTTCGAGGGTCTTCCAAAGTGTGTCCCGTGCTGCATGGAACCGACCGTTTGCCCAACTGGACGCGATGGAACGCCCAACGCGGGCTTTCCGACAGGGCCACTTCAGCGAATTCGGATGGGTACGATTTTTCCGCGGGCCTGCATTCTGGAATTTCGATTTCATCCGATATGCCCACAGTCGGCGCTAAACGCCGCTCCGACGTGAGCAGGATGGCTTGGTCCGATCGCAGCGGAGTGGTTCTTTCAAACAGCGGCCGCAGGCGTACTGCTTTCACACCATCAAGCGATGTGGAGACTTGCCATGTACACCGCCGGCGAAGAAGAGATCGAAGCCATTGCCAGGGTGATCCGCTCGGGCGCGCTGTTTCGCTATGGCGAGAACAGCGAGTGCAACCGCTTCGAGGCGCGCTATGCAAGGCATCTCGGCGTCGAGCATTTCGCGCTTGCCGCCAGCGGCACCTATGGGCTCGCCGCCGGCCTGATCGGCCTCGGCATCGGCCCGGGCGATGAGGTGCTGGTGCCGGCGCACACCTATATGGCGACCGCCACAGCAGTGCTGTCGGTCGGCGCCATTCCGGTCATTGTCGACGTCGACGAGAGCCTGACCATCGACCCGGCCGCTCTGCGCGACGCCGTCGGCCCGCGCACCAAGGCGGTCATCCCGGTACATATGTGGGGTGCGGCCTGCAACATGAACGCCATCATGGACATCGCTAAAAAACGCGGTCTGCTCGTGCTGGAAGATGTCTGCCAGGGCATTGGCGGCGGCTATGAGGGCAAGAAGCTCGGCTCCATCGGCCATGCCGGCGCCTACTCCTTCAACTACTTCAAGAACATGACGTCGGGCGAGGGCGGCGGCATCGCCACCAGCGATCCGAAAGTGGCGGAGCGGGCGCGCTGCGCCATCGACCCCTGCCACTTCTACTGGCAGGGCCGCAGCGACAGCATCAAGCCGTTCGCCGGCATCGGCGCGCGCGCCTCGGAATTAATGGGCGCGATGCTCAATGTCCAACTCGACCGTCTGGACGGCATCATCGAGGCGATGCGGGCGGAGAAGAAGAAGGTGCTGGCCGGCACGCGCCATCTCGGCAATCTCGGCCTGACGCCGTCGCCGATGAACAGCCCCAACGACGATTGCGCGGCACAGGTAATGTATCTGCTGCCCAGCGAACAGGCGGCGCAGACTTTTTCGAAGACCATTCCGAGCGTCATTGCCGGCAAGACCGGCCGCCACAATTTCACCCAGTGGGACCAGGTGCTGATGCATGAGGGCGCGCATCATCCGGCGCTCAATCCGTACACGCTGCCGGAAAACAAGGGCCTGCGGCTGACCTATGCCGACGACCTCGGCAAGGGTTCTCTCGACATCCTCAACCGCACGGTGATGATCGCGATGAATCCGGCGCATGGCGACGCCGACATCGACGACATGATCCATAACATCGATGCGGCGGCCCGTGTGGCGCTGGAGAATGCCTCGCTGGACGATGTCGAGGTGCGCAACGCAGCACCGGTGGACCTGCAGAAATTCGACAGCGTGAATTGAAGAGCCGCGTTGGACCGGCTTATTGCCGGTCCAGCCGCATAAAGGCGGCGCGCAGCGCCAGCACTGCGCGCAGGATCTGGCGTTCGTCCATCGCGGCATAGCCGAGCAGCAGGCCGTGTTCCGGCTCGCTCGAATGGTAGTTGATCGAGATGCCCTGCACGTCGAGGCCCTCCTTGACGGCAGCGGCGACGACTTCACTGTCCTTGTAGGGTCGGATAAAACTGGCCAGCAGCTGCATGCCGGAATCGTTCTCGGTCACAGTCAGCCATTCGGCCAGATGCTCCTGGCACAGTTTTACGAAATTGGCCTGCCGGCGCGCATAGAGCCGGCGCATACGCTTCAGATGCGTGGCGAAATAGCCTTGCGTGATGAAGTCGTTGACCGTCGCCTGCAGGATCAGCGGCGCGAACTGGCCGGTGATCGAGACGGCGCGGTCGAAGGGGACCGACAGTTCGCGCGGCACGATGAGATAGCCGATGCGGAGCGCCGGGATCAGCGTCTTGCCGAAGGAGCCGATATAGACGACCCGGTCGGCGTGATCGAGGCCGCGCAGCGCCGGCACCGGCCGGCCGCGATAACGATATTCGCCGTCATAATCGTCCTCGACGATCCAGGCGCCGTGGCGTTCCGCGATGTCAAGCAGCTGCAGTCGTTCCTCGATGCGCATGATGGTGCCGAACGGCCACTGGCAGGATGGCGTCACATAGATCAGGCGCGGCGGCGGCAGCTCTGGGTCTGCGAGATGCCATCCAAGGCGATCGACCTTCAAGGGCGCAAGCTGCGCGCCGCTGGCGAGAAAGGCGCTCTTGGCGCCGAGATAGCCGGGCTCCTCCATCCAGACATGGTCGCCTTCGTCCATCAGCACGCGCGAAGCGAGGTCGAGTGCTGCCTGCGCGCCGGTGACGATGATGACCTGGTCGGCGGTGCAATTGATGCCGCGCGACAGGCTTATGGTCGAGGCGATGGCCTGGCGCAGGCCGGGATGGCCGGCAAAGGAGATATAGCCGAGCAAATTCTCATCCCGGCTGCGCGCATTGCGCACCAGAAGGCTCGACCAGATGGTGAAGGGAAAGGATGCCGATTCCGGCACGCCCGGATGGAAGTTGATGACGCCGGCATTGCGTGGCGGCTGCGGGCCGTTGACGATGGTCTGACCGCGCCGCGAGAGTTTTTGCGGGGCGGCGAGGCCGGCGCGCAGCGCGGCCGGCGGGCGTTTCTGCTGGATCGGCGCCACCCAGGTGCCGGACCCGGCGCGCGCCTCTATAAACCCTTCGGCGAGCAGCTGGTCGTAGGCGGCGATCACCGTGTTGCGGCCGACCTTGAGATCCTCGGCCAGCGAGCGTGTCGAAGGAAGCAGCGTGTTCTGCTGGATCTGGCCGTCGAGGATGAAGCGCCGCAGGGCGCCGTAGATCTGCCGGTGCATCGGTTCGTCCGAGCCGCGGTCGACCGACATGATGTCGAGGGAAAGGCGCATATGGTCGGCCAAGCTAGTCTCCGACCAACCTGGCGGCGCGGGCGATCTTCTCTTCGTTAAGCAGGCAGACAGTCTCCAGCACCAGCCGTCTGGTTTCGGGACGGACCTCGCGGCTGTTCTTCAGCGCGCGGTGAACGGTTGCCGCGCCGAGTTCCGCCTTCTCGGCGATCTCACGGATGGTGCAAAGCCGTTCCATGCCGAGTGCCGCCTCGAATGCCATGTCGCTCCTCCATCTGCATCAAGGCATGCCTCGTCCCCAGCCTCAAGCTGGAAACGCCGGGCCGGCAACTCGGGGGCAAAAATTTCGATGCCAAGAACTGTGCGATCCGCGCCGCCAAGGGAGGGCGGCGGCGCGGATCGCCGGGCGCTTTCGCGTCGCTACCCCTACCGAGGCGCGCGCCCAACCGGCCCAACCACCAGCCCCCCGGCGGTGGTCAGGCCATGTCTCGTATTGCCACGTCGAACCCGGCCGCGCAGGCCGTTTTGAGAAGCGAAGCGTAACCTTTCGTGGCATAGGTCAAGGGGTGTGCCTTGGCCGGATCCTGCTCGGCCTCGACGACGATCCAGCCTTCGAATCCATGGCTGGCCAGAGGCTGCAGCAGCGACAGGAAATCGACGGAGCCATCGCCGGGCACGGTGAAGATTCCTTCCATCACTGCCGCCATGAAACTCATGTCCTCGCGCCGTGCCTTCTCCAGCACGGCCGCGCGGACGTCCTTGCAATGGAAATGCACGATGCGGTCGAGATGCCGGTTCAGGAGGGAGGCCGGGTCGCCGCCTGAGAACAGACAATGGCCGGTATCGAACAGCAGGCCGACGCTCTTGCCGGTTGCGGCCATCAGCCTGTCGACCTCGTCATCGCTCTCGACGATCGTGCCCATATGGTGATGGAAAGCCATGCCGACGCCGAAGGCAGCCATGCGGTCGGCGAGTTCGGTCAGCTTCTCGCCATAGGCGGTCCATTCGCCGTCAGCGAGGCGCGGACGCTGTGAGATCGGCGCGAAAATGCCGTCATGACGGCCGCGCGAGGTGTCGGCATAGACGACGACCTTGGCGCCGAGGTCGCGCAGCAGGGTCAGATGCGAGGTGATGGCGGCGAATTCCTCGTCGACCGTGCGGTCCAGAATGCGGCCGTCATACCAGCCGGAGACGAGCTCCAGTCCGTAAGAAGACAGGATCGGTCCAAGCTCGTCGCTTCGCCTGGGGAATTTGCCGCCGAGTTCGGTGCCGCGATAGCCGGCCTGCCTGGTTTCCGACAGGCATGTCGCGAGCGGCGTATCGCCGCCGAGTGCGGGAACATCGTCATTGCTCCAGGTGATGGGATTGATGCCGATCTTGACCGTCATGCCGCTACTTCAAAGGGCTCGGGGAAACACAAAGCCGAGGCCGGCAAACTGAGGGGAAAGAGGACCTGTCACTAGGTCCAGTTGAGGTGAATTTGGCAGAGCCAATCGGGAGCGCTAAAGCGCGTCCCGTTTGAACGGACTAAGTCGACGCGCTTTATGTCTTCGTTTTATGCATGTCGTTGTCTCAAAACCGGCGCCACTTTTGAGCGACATGCATTAATCCTGCTGCGGCCTTCCGAAGGCCGCGCGCAGTTCGTCCTTGGCGTCCTCGAGCACTTTCCGGCGCGCCTGCGGCAGGTTCTTGCCGGCGCGGTTGATGTAGAAATTCAGCATCGACATGGCCGACTGAAACGGCTCGGCCTTGCGGCGGTCGCTGTGCTCGGCCGAGCGCTTGAGCGAGGCCGCGATCTTCCTGGCGTCGTCGGCTTCGAAGATGTGGTCCTCGAGGTCCATCGCATCGCTGTACTCGGTCACCTCGGCCGACCATTTCTTTTTCGCGGTCATGACAAACTCCTTCCTGTCGCAAAAACTCGGGCAGGCCGCCGCCGGTTCCCGAGAAAGTCGCCGGGCCGCTGGAGCCACCGATCATGGCCCTGTGGCGCTGCCCGTCGCGGTGAATGCGCCGATAGTGGCGACACAACGGTCGACTTCCCAGGACCGTAGACAGGAAACGCCTTGACCCCGATCGTCGCCAATCAGGCGGATAGCCCCGGCATCGACAGCAGCTACGCCTGGATGCGGCTTGCCATCTCCATGCTGCTGGCGACGATCGGTGCGGTCGGCATGTGGGCCGTCGTCGTCGTGCTGCCGGCCGTGCAGGCCGAGTTCGGCGTTGACCGCGCCGCGGCATCGATGCCCTACACCGCAACCATGGTCGGCTTCGCCGCCGGCAATGTGCTGGTTGGCCGCGCGGTCGATCGCATGGGGTATTGGATCCCGGCACTGCTATCCTCGGTGGCTCTCGCCGCCGGCCTGCTGCTCGCCGCGCTGTCGACCTCTATCCTGCAATTCACCCTTGCCCAGGGCGTGCTGATTGGTGTCGGCACATCGGTGATCTTCGGGCCGCTGATCGCCGACATCTCGCACTGGTTCAACCGTCGGCGCGGCGTCGCCGTCACGGCGGCGGCTGCTGGCAACTATCTCGCCGGAGCGCTCTGGCCAACCATCATGCCGACGCTGATCAAGGCGGAGGGCTGGCGCTTCACCTATGCCGGCATCGGTGTCTTCTGCCTGGTCACCATGGTGCCACTGGTGCTGTTGTTGCGGCGCGCTGCTCCGGCGGCGGCTGCCGCCGGTTCACCCGGAAGCCGGACAGTGCAGTCGATTTCGCTGTCTCCGGCGGCGTTGCAGGTGCTGCTGATCGTTGCCGGTCTCGGCTGCTGCGTGGCGATGTCGATGCCGCAGGTGCACATCGTCGCCTATTGCATGGATCTTGGCTACGGCATTGCGCATGGCGCCGACATGCTGTCGATCATGATGGCGGCGGGCGTCGTCAGCCGGCTCGCCTCCGGCTTTGTCGCCGACCGCATCGGCGGCGTGAAAACCCTGCTTATCGGTTCCGTGCTGCAATGCCTGTCGCTTTTGTTTTACATCCCGTTCGACGGGCTTGCCTCGCTCTATGTCGTGTCGCTGGTGTTCGGCCTGTCGCAAGGCGGCATCGTGCCTTGCTATGCCATCATCGTGCGCGAATACCTGCCCGCCAGGGAGGCCGGCCAGCGTATCGGCATCGTCATGATGGCGACCATCTTCGGCATGGCGATCGGTGGCTGGATGTCGGGCTGGATCTACGACCTGACCGGCTCCTACGCCGCCGCGTTCCTCAACGGGATCGCGTGGAACTTGCTGAACATAGTGGCGATCGGGCTGCTGCTGTGGAAAGCAAAACGCAGTGCTGCCCTGATGGCTTAGGAAGGCAGGATTGCCCTGTTGCTTGACAAGGGCGATTGGCTGCGCGACGCCAGCAGGCGAGTGGGTGCGGCAGCAGCCGGCATGGTGGCAGTGGAAAAGCTGAACATGGTTTCGCAAGGGCGCAGCGGCCGGGGCCCGGCACGTGGAGGATGTCCATGACCAAGCCGCGCTCGCGTCGCGGCGGCGGCCGCCCGACCCTATCAGATGTGGCGCGCAAGGCCGGCGTCGGCGCCATCACCGTGTCGCGGGCGCTGCGCGAACCGGAACGCGTCAGCCAGGATCTGCGGCGCCAGATCCAGGCCGCCGTCGACGAACTCGGTTATGTCCCGGATCCCAATGCACGGGCGCTGGCCTCGGCGCGCGCCGATGTGTTCGGCGTGCTGGTGCCGTCGCTGACCAACAACGTCTTCGCCGAAGTGGTGCGCGGCATCTATGACAGCCTGTCCGACGGCCCGTTCCGCGTCCAGCTCGGCAACACCCATTATTCCGGCCTCGAGGAGGAGCGCCTGCTGCAGGTGTTCGCACCGCAGCGCCCGGCGGCGCTGATCGTGGCCGGCATCGACCAGACGCCGACCTCGCGAAAACTGCTGGAGAGCGCGGGCTGCCCGGTGGTGCAGGTGATGGAGACCGGGTCCGATCCGGTCGACATGCTGGTCGGCTTCTCGCATTTCGACGGCGGCCGCACCGCGACCGAGCATCTGATCGAGGCCGGCTACCGGCGGATCGGCTTCATCGGCGCACGCATGGACCCGCGCTCGCAGCGGCGGCTTGCCGGCTATCGCGCGGCAATGGAGAAGGCCGGCCTGTTCGACCCGCGGCTGGTCACCACCACGCCGCTACTGTCCAGCGTGACGCTCGGCCGCGAGCTGCTTCGCGATGCGTTGGCCAAGATGCCGGCGCTCGACGGCGTCTTCTGCAACAATGACGACATCGCGCTCGGCGTTTTGTTCGAATGCCATAGCGCCGCGCTCAACGTGCCGAAAACAATCGGCATTGTCGGCTTCAACGACCTCGAAATGATGCAGGCGGCGTTCCCGCCGCTCACCAGTATCCGCACCCCTCGCTATGAAATCGGCCGTCGGTCTGTCGCCATGGCGCTGGCGGCGATCGCAGGACGAAGGCCTGAGCAGCGGGTCGTCGATCTCGGTTTCGAACTCAAGCCCCGCGAGAGCACCGCACGCTGAACACGCTTTGGCTGCCTCAACAAATGGTGCTTTACACAACGTCATGGTAGCGCTACCATTTTCGTCGGGCAGACGTTTTGATGAAAGGCCGCCCCTGTTTATTATACATAAGCAACAGCTCATGCTTGTTTATTATGTATAATATGCTAGTTTCGTTTCTCGCCTGTGAAGCGGCGAGGGGGGAGGGGATCGGGCCGGCTTCGGGCCCTTGAGACGTGGCGCCGGCCAGGCTGGAGGGCCTTCGGCAGGCGTGGAAAACACACCACGACAAACAGCATCAAATTAACACGACAAACAGCATCAAATTAATAAGCAGCAGCAAATAAAACTACAACTGGGAGGAATATCGATGATCAAGTCACTTGTTGGTGGCATCGTTGCCGCCACTGCATTCGTCATGCTGAGTTCGTCGGCCATGGCCGACCCGGAAGTTGTCAAGGGCCCGTCGGCTGAGCCGGATTGCTTTGCGCCCTGGGCGGCCGATACGCAGTTCTTCAAGTTCCCCAAGAAAGACGGCCCATACCGCATCGCGCTCGCCAATGGCTATATCGCCAACACCTGGCGCATCCAGATGGTGCAGACCGCCAAGGCCTATGCGGCCCAGCCGGAGGTCGCCGCGAAACTGAAGGAATTCAAGGTCGTCTCGACCGGCGAGGACGTGCCGGCTCAGATTTCGGCGATCAACAACTTCATCGATTCCGGCTATGACGCGATCGTCGTCAACGCCCAGAACCCGACCGCTTTCGGGCCGGTCATCAAGCGCGCCAAGGAAGCTGGCGTCATCCTCGTCGCCTTCGACAATATTCTCGATACCAAGGACGCCATCAACGTCAATGTCGACCAGAAGGGCCTTGGCGAATTGTGGGGCAAATGGCTGGTCGGGCATGTGCCGAATGGCGGCAAGGTGCTCGAAGTGCGCGGCGTTGCCGGGACTTCCGTCGACACCGACCGTCACAACGGAATCCATGAAGCGCTCGATGCCTCCGGCAAGAAATGGGACGTCACCGAGGTGGTCGGCAAATGGGACGACGGCGTGGCGCAGAAAGCCACGGCCGACGCCATTGCCACCAACGGCCCATTCGACGGCATCACCGGGCAAGGCGGCGACACCGGCATCGTGCAGGCGATGATCGATGCCAAGCATGCTTTCGTGCCGTTCGGCGGCGAGACCGAGAACGGTTTCCGCAAGTTCTGCGCGGCACATGCCGGTGACGGGCTGAAATGCTCATCGGCTGGCACCGGTCCGGCGCAGGTCGCGGTCGCCATCAAGACGGCGATTGCCGCGCTCGAAGGCAACGTCGTGCCGCAGGCGGTGAAACTGCCGCTGGCGATCGTCGAGGATCCAAACTTCAAGGCCGGTCAGGATTTCTTCCCCGACCAGTCCGACAATTTCTTCGTCGGCAATTCCTTCCCGACCTGCGGCATCAATTTCACCGCGCAGGAAATTATGGGCCAGACCAAAGCTGACCAATAGGGGCTGACCAATAGGCGGCATATCCGGCGCCGCGGGATCTCCGCGGCGCCGGCCACTCGATATCCCTTGAAGTCAAACTGCCTCGGGAGGGCCGATGGACGGTGCGGTTCCGCTCTTCCGGATGGAAGGCATATCCAAGCGCTATGGTGGTGTGCGGGCGCTGGAAAAGGCCGAGCTTTCGGTCTCGTCCGGTAGCATCCACGCCATTCTCGGCGAAAACGGCGCCGGCAAATCGACGCTGATCAAGGTCATGGCGGGCGTCGTCGCGCCCGACGAAGGCCGCATGATGCTGAACGGCGGCGAGGTGACGTTCGCTTCGCCTGCTGCTGCAAACAAGTCCGGCATCGTCTGCATCTTCCAGGAGCTGTCGCTGGTTCCCGAACTCAGCGTTGCCGACAACATCGTCATCTCCGATCCGCCGAAGCGTTTCGGCATGATCGACCGCAAGGCGCAGCGCCGCATTGCCGAGGATGCGCTGGCACGCGCAGGTGCGGCCGATATCCATCCATTGGCGCTGGTCAAGGATCTTCCGCTTTCAAGAAGACAGATGGTCGAGATTGCCAAGGCATTGGCCAGGAAGCCGCGCATCCTGATCCTCGACGAGGCGACCTCGGCGCTGACCGCGGCGGACGTCGCCAGAATATTCAGCGTGCTCAAGCGGTTGCGCTCGGAAGGGCTGGCGCTGCTTTACATTTCGCACCGCATGAACGAGATCGCCGAGCTTGCCGACCACTGCACGGTGTTTCGCAACGGCCGCAATGTCGCCAGCTACAAGGCAGGCACAAAGAGCGACAACGAAGTCGTCGAACTGATGATCGGGCGCGAATACAGCCATATTTTCCCGCCGAAACCCGCGCGCGCTGCCGCCGCCGCCGTTCCTGTGCTGGAGGCGCGCAAGCTGTCCTGGACGGACCGGCTGGACGATGTCTCGCTGACGGTCGGGGCAGGCGAGGTCGTCGGCCTTGGCGGCCTGGACGGCCAGGGCCAGCGCGAATTGCTGCTTGCCTTTTTCGGTGTGCTGCGCGGTCTCGGCGGCCAGATCCTTATCGACGGCAAGCCGGTTTCGATTGCCAGCCCGCAAGCGGCGCGCGACGACCGCATCGGCATGGCGCTGATCCCGGAGGACCGCAAGACCGAAGGCCTGATGCTGCCGATGACGGTGCGCGAGAACCTCTCCTTTGCCGCCCTAGACCGGCTGTCCAAGGCCGGCATCATCGACCGCGCCGCCGAACAGCGGCTGATCGACGACATGGTCGGGCTGCTGGCGATCAAGACGGCCGGCCTCGACATTCCGGTCGGTGCGCTGTCGGGGGGCAACCAGCAGAAGGTGGTCATCGCCAAATGGCTGATGCGCCAGCCGCGCATCATCCTGCTCAACGATCCGACGCGCGGCATCGACGTCGGCACCAAGCAGGAACTCTATCAACTGATGCGCAAGCTGGCGGATGCGGGGGCGGCGATCCTGTTCTATTCGACCGACTATGACGAACTGATCGGCTGCTGCGACCGCGTGCTGGTGCTCTATGACGGCGCGGTCAAGCGCGAGCTGGTCGGGGCCGAGATCACCGAGCGGGCGCTCATTGCAAGCGCGCTCAACATTCACGGCGATGACGGCGGCGCGAGAGACGATGCCGGCGCAAGACAGGGAGCGGACGCGTGAAAGAGTGGCGCTACTGGCTGGCCGAGCAGCGCGGAACACTGATGGCACTCGGCATATTCATTGTCATGTTCGTCATCTACACCTCGAACCATCCGGCGGGCTTCACCGCCAATGTCGTGCAGACGGCGTCCAACAAGGGCGTGCTGCTCGCCTTCGTCGCCATGGCGCAGACACTGGTCGTGATCACCGCCGGCATCGACCTCTCCGTCGGCATGATCTTCACGCTGACCAATTGCCTCGCCTCCTGGCTGGTCATCGGCACCGGCCTCGAGACCGCTTTCGGCGTCATCGCCGTGCTCGGCACCGGGCTCCTGTGCGGGGCGATCAACGGCGCCATCGTCATCTACGGCCGCCTGCAGCCGATCGTCGCCACGATCGCCACGGGTGCGGTCTATTTCGGCATCGCGCTGCTGCTCAGGCCGTTTCCCGGCGGTTCGGTCAACGAAGGTCTCGCCGACGCGCTGACCGGACGCCTGTTCGGCGTGATGCCGGCGAGCCTGGTCGTGCTGCTCGCCGTCGTGCTCGTGGTCTGGGTACCGTTCAGCCGCTCGGTGCTCGGGCGGGCGGCCTATGCGGCCGGCTCGTCGGAGACGGCGGCCTACATGTCCGGTGTGCCGATAAGGCGCGGCAAGTTCGCTGCCTACGCGCTCGCAGGCCTGTTGGCCGCGATCGGCGGACTGTTCCTGACCTTCTTCACCTATACCGGCGATGCAGCCTATGCCAGCGGCAACGCCTATACGCTGTTTTCGATTGCCGCCGTGGTGCTGGGCGGCGTCTCGCTGTTTGGCGGCAAGGGCAGCGCCATCGGCGCCATCTTCGGCGCGCTGGCCTTCCGCACCATCGGCGACCTGTTGTTCGTTTTCGATTTCGATCCGCTATGGCAGCCGCTGTTCCAGGGCGTTATCCTGCTGGTCGCGGTCAGCCTTGGCGCCTTTGCGCTGTTTCGGGTCCGCAACCGGCTGGAGTGGTTCCTGTGAGCGAAACGACATTGGGCGGTATCGCCGGCCGCATGCCGAAATTCATCCGCCGCGCCGATCCGGCGGTGCTGACGGCCTTCGCCTGCATCGTGCTGTTGCTGTTCCTAGGCAGCCTCTATTCCAGGAGCTTTCTGTCGCCTGAATATCTCTTGCAGCAGCTCAAGGTGGCCTCGTTCCTCGGCGTCATCGCCACAGGCATGATGCTGGTCATCCTGCTAGGCCAGATCGACCTGTCGGTGCCGTGGGCGGTGGCGGCGGGCGCGATGATGGCGTGTGCGGCCGCGGCCTATGGCCCGATCGGTGTGGCGCTGGCCATCCCGTTCGGCATCTTCTGCGGGGTGCTGATCGGCATCGTCAACGGCTTTGGCGTCGCCTATTTGCGCATACCCTCGATGATCATCACGCTCGCCACCAACGCTGTCGCGCAAGGGCTCATGGTCGTTTATACCGGCGGCTACTCGCCACAGGATTCGGCCACCGGCGCCATGCGCTATCTTGCGACAGGTTTTACCATTCCTGGCGTGCCTAACGCCGTCATCATCTGGGCGCTGATTGGTGCCGCGATGGTGTTCGTGCTGTCCCGCACCAGCTTCGGCCGCACCGTCTACGGCATCGGCAACCGCGAGCGTGCCGCCTATCTCTCCGGCATCGATACAAGGCGCGTGGTGATGATCGCCTTCGCTATCTCAGGCGGGCTGTCCGCCTTTGGCGGAGTGCTTCTCGCCGGCTATGCCTCCAAGGCGGCGCAATCGATGGGCGATGCCTATCTCCTGCCGTCGATCGCCGCCGTGGTTCTGGGCGGCACCTCGATCCTGGGTGGCCGCGGCTCCTATCTCGGTACCGTCGCCGGTGTCATCCTGATCACGCTCCTGCAGTCCATCCTTTCGGTCATGCAGATGCCGGAGGCGGGGCGGCAGATCGTCTATGGCCTGGTCATCGTTGCCATGCTCCTGCTCTACGGCCGCGCGCCGGCAAGCCGCTGACCGTGGACGAAAAGACCGCAAAGGCGCCAATGGGCGCTACCGGCTCAGTGCCTCGGGCCATTGTGGTGATGGGCGTCGCCGGCTGCGGAAAATCGGCTGTCGGCAAAGCATTGGCAGCAGAGGAAGGGGCCGTCTTTGTCGAAGGCGACAGGCTGCACCCACCCGAAAACGTCGCCCGCATGGCGAGCGGTGAGCCGCTCACAGATCAACTGCGTGAGGGCTGGCTCGATGCCATTGGCGAGCGGATCGCGGACCTGACCGGCAGCGGCCAAAGCGTGGTTGCCGCCTGCTCGGCGCTGAAGCGCAGCTACCGCGATCGTCTGCGTGGCTTCCGCCGGGATATCGATTTCATCTATCTGAAGATCGATCCCGCAACCGCCAAGCAGCGTGTCGCCAACCGCAAGGGCCATTTCATGCCGGCAAGCCTGGTCGAAAGCCAGTTCGCCATCCTTGAGCCGCCTGGCGCCGACGAGCGGGCGCTGACGGCCGACGCCACACTTCCAGTGGCTGAAATCGTCACCGCCGTTGCCAGCCTGCTGGCCGGCGCAAAATCATGAACCACCCTCGTCGGGCAAGGCGGTTTCCGGCCGTTCGGTGAACCGGTCGGCGCCGGACCAGACCATCATTTGCTCGGGATAGAGTTTCAGCGCCTCCAGCAAGCGGTCGCGCTTGAGCAATATGTACTCGGCCTGCAGCGCCATGTTCTTGGCGCCGGCTCTGGCCGCGCGCTCGCCGGCCTCTGCCGGGGCCGGCACCAGTTCGGGACTTAGGACGGCGCGGTATTGGCGGAACGGATCGGTCTCAAAGGTCGACATGGAAAACAGCGCCGCCTTGCCTCTGGCAGCGAAATTCGTCGGCGCCGAGGCGAGGTGAGTCCAGCCGCTCTCGCCAAGGCCGACTTCGGTGAATGTCGAGCCGGCATGCACCGTGTTGGTCACCAATACGACGCCGTTGCTGCCAAGGATCTTCTGGATCCGGCCGGTGACCTGGTAGGCGTCGTTGCGGTCGAACACGATCCGGCTTTTCAGGAAACGGTTCTCGACCCGAACCATCGGCGGGTTCAGGAAGCGCAAGCCGAAGGTCGAATCGGATATGCCGTGAGCCCTGACGCTGAGCTGGTGTGTCTCGATGCCGGCTTCATGGAGAGCGCGTTTGCCGATGATGGTCTGGGTCGTGAACTGATCGCACCAGATGATAGCGCCGTGGCCGCGCTTCAGCGCCGCTTGCAGGCCTTCCCGGCCCTCCAGCCGGATATCAGGTGACCAGCGGCGGCCGATGAGATGCGCGGCAAGCAGCAGACGCCGGCGGTGGTTGGCGCAGAGCAAGGCCCTGAACTGCCTTTGCGCATCGATGCCATTGCCGAGCACGGCGCGCGTCGCGGCGGCGTAGCGCACGAAATCCTTGCGGATATGGCGCTTGAGGCGCAGCCCCGATACGCGGCTGCAGATCGCGGCCCACCAATTGACCGGCAGCAATGCCGCGACCCCGAGATAAAAGGCGGCCAGCAGCAGCTCGCGGAGATCCCTGTTGTTGAAGGTGCGCAACTTGCCGGCGCGGACCTGCTTGCGGCTGAAGAAGCGAACATTCTCGGCGCGTTCGGGCACCAGGATGTCGGCGATGATTTCCGTATGATAAATGACGGCGGAAGATGGTGTCCGGTCGGCTTTCCGGGATTTTCCCAACCACGGCAGCCTCATCCGATCGGTGTCCACCTGTTCTTGCGTGCGTCCGGAAATCGCTTTACTGCGTCTGCCACGGGCGCGCAATCGGCGCCGGCAAGGCCATGGTGAACGCCATTCAGGGTTCGAACTTGAAACAGGCCCTATCGGTAGCACTTCCTCAACTGGCGCCCTGGCAGCCGGCTGCTGTGGCGCTGATGGCGCCGGACCGGCCATCCCTGAGCTTTGCCGGCCTCGCCAATCTTGTCGACAAGCTCTGCGGCGATCTCGCCAGGCGTGGCGTTGCCCGCGGCACGGCCGTCGGCATCGTCTTGCCCAACGGCCCGGAAATGGCGGCCTGTTTCCTGGCTGTCTCGGCGTTGGCGACGGCTGCGCCGCTCAATCCGGCTTACGGCGAAGACGAATTCCGCTTCTATCTCGGCGATCTCGATGTGAAGCTGCTGCTGTGCGGACAAGGCATGGGCGATGCCGCGCGCAACGCCGCAAAGGGGCTCGGCATTGCGGTGCTCGACGTCGTCGTGACCGACGGCGCCAAGGCCGGCGAGTTTCTCCTGTTGGGCGACGCCGAACTTGCGGCTGCCGGCGAGGCACGCCGCGACAAGGTGCAGCTCAACGGGCCCGACGATTTCACGCTTGTCCTGCACACATCGGGAACCACGGCGCGGCCGAAGATCGTCGGCTTGCGGCAGCGCAATCTGAAGGCATCGATGGCCAACATCGCCAGCACCCTGGCGCTGTCGGCAGACGATATCTGCCTCACCGTGATGCCGCTGTTCCACATTCACGGGCTGATGGCGGCGCTCAGCGCGCAGCTGGCAGTCGGCGGCGCTGTTGTCTGCACGCCGGGCTTCAACCCGCTCAAATTCTACGGCTGGCTGGGCGACTTCAGGCCGAGCTGGTACAGCGCGGTGCCGACCATGCATCAGGCGATCCTGGCGCGCGCCGCGCGCAATGGCGACACCATCGCGGCTGCGAGGTTGCGCTTCATCCGCTCGTCTTCGGCCGCACTTCCGGACACCGTGTTCCGCGACCTCGAGCGCGTCTTCGGCTGTCCGGTGGTCGAGGCCTATGGCATGACCGAGGCGGCGCACCAGATGACATCCAATGGCCTGCCGCCGGCGCGCCGCAAGCCAGGCTCCGTCGGCCTGCCTGCGGGTCCGCAGGTGACGATCCTGGACGACAAGGGGACGATCCTGCCGGCGGGTGAAAAGGGCGAGATCGCGGTGCGCGGCGCCAACATCCATGATGGCTATCTCGACAATCCGGTGGCCAATGAAGCTGCCTTCAGCGATGGCTGGTTCCGCACCGGCGACCAGGGCCTCATCGACGAGGATGGCGATCTGAAGATCACCGGGCGGCTGAAGGAGATCATCAATCGCGGCGGCGAAAAGATCTCGCCGCTCGAGGTCGACAATGTGCTGCTCGATCATCCGCTGGTGGCGCAGGCGGTGACCTTCGCCGTGCCGCACGCCATGCTCGGCGAAGAGGTGGGTGCGGCCATCGTGCTGGCCGAGGGCGCCATCGCCGATGCCGAGCAGATTCGTGATTTCGCGCGCAGCCGGATCGTCGAGTTCAAGGTGCCGCGCCACATCCTGTTTCTCCAGGAGATACCCAAGGGTCCCACAGGCAAGATCCAGCGCGTCGGCCTGGCCGGCAAGCTCGGCCTGGTCTGAGGACTCTCATTTGAGCATGATCTTGTCCGAACCGGTTCCCACTTTCGGGATCATGCTCGAATTTAGATCTGCGACGTCAGCTCGACCGGAAAATCATCATTGTCGGCGTCGCGCATGGCGGCGAGGCTGCGATTGTCCAGCACTTCGGCGATCGCCTGGCGCACTTCCAGCATCATGTGCCGGACCTGGCAGGTCGCCTCGTCGCAATCCTCGCAGCGCTGGTATTGCGTGCGGCTGGCGCAGGGTATGGGAGCGAGCGGGCCGTCCAGCACGCGCACGACGTGGCCGATCTTGATTTCGGAAGCCGGCCGGGCGAGGCGATAACCGCCTTCCTTGCCCTTGCGGCTGAGGACGAAGCCGGCATTGCGCAGCTCGCCCAGAATGGCATCCAGGAATTTCTTCGGGATGTTGTTGGCGATCGCGATGTCGTTGACGAATGCAAGCTGGCCGACCGGCAGGCCGGAAAGATGCACGAGGGCCTTGAGGCCGTATTTGCCTTTTTTGGTAAGCATGCCCGCTTCAGTTCATGAAAACCCCAACCACCCGCATCTGGCGGTTGTTTGTGTGCAAATCATGACGTTTCGCCTGAACAACCCGGTTTCGCGTAGAACAAGCCGCCCGGTTGAGATGTTAGGCACAAAGGCGTTGATTCTTTGTAACGTTTTCGCCGATCGCGACAGATTCCGCCTGAAAGCCGTTTGTCGGCGCGCGAAATCAAAAAAGCCGGCAAAGCGCCGGCTTTCTTGTGAGGTGAGGTCGAACGCTGCTGATATCAGCGGCTGCCATAGGTCTGGTCGAGCAGACCGCCGGCGGCGAAGTGCTCCTTCTGTACCTTGTCCCAGCCGCCAAAGACGTCTTCCACCGTCAGCAGGCGGACATCGGGGAAGTCGGCCTTGTATTTTGCCGCGACTTCAGCGTTGCGGGCGCGCAGGCCATTTTCAGCCGCGATGGTCTGGCCCTCGGGCGTGTAGAGGAAATCGAGATAGGTCTTGGCGAGGTCACGGCTGCCGTGCTCGTCGGCGACCTTGTCGACGATCGCCACCGGGAATTCGGCGAGCAGGCTGACCGTTGGCGTGACCTGTTCGAACTTGTCGTTGCCATACTCCTTGCGGATGCCGCGCGTTTCCGACTCGAAGGTGATCAGTACGTCGCCGATCTCGCGCTGCACGAAGGTGGTGGTGGCGGCGCGCCCGCCGGTGTCGAAGATCGGCACGTTGTTGAACAGCTTGGTGACGAACTCCTTCACCTTGGCGTCGTCGCCCTTGAAGGCTTCCTTGGCGTAGGCGGTTGCGGCCAGATAGGTGTAGCGCGCATTGCCCGAGGTCTTGGGGTTGGGGAAGATCACCTGCACGTCGTCGCGCACGAGGTCGTTCCAGTCCTTGATGTGCTTGGGGTTGCCCGCGCGGACGAGAAAGGATGGGAGCGAATAGAAGGGCGAGGCGTTGTCGGGGAAATCCTTCTGCCAGTCGGCGGCGACGAGGCCTTTCTTGACCAGAAAGTCGATGTCGGTGACCTGGTTGAAGGTGACGACATCGGCGCCGAGGCCTTCGGCAATGGCGCGCGCCTGCGCCGAGGTGCCGGCGTGCGACTGGTCGACGGTGACGCCCGGATGGCCGGCGACGAAAGCCTTGTTCACCTGGGCGAACAATTCGCGGCCGACATCATAGGAAGCGTTGAGCAATTTGTCGGCCGACCAGGCCTGCGAACAGGCGAGGATCAGGCCGGCGACAGTGGCGACGCTGAGGAAAAATCGCTTCATGAAAACAGGCTCCGATGTGCAATGCGTTGCCAGAACATAGCCGGGCCGGAGGGTGTACTGCGAGGCACACGGGGCAGACGTATGGCGTTGCAGCGAAAAAGAAATCGCTGAAGCAGGTTATCGGCGAAATTTCATTCCAGCCGAAATGCCGATGCGTTGGGGTTTTCTGTGGTTTGCAATTCGAGGCCGAGTGGCATATACAAATGGCATATACAAGTGGAACAGACAGGGGAGGCTGCCATGCCGCAGCACCGTCACTCAATACCACCGTCCAGGGAGGCGAAGTTGTTTCGCAACAACCGCAGTCAGGCGGTTCGCATCCCTGTCGAATTCGAGCTGCCTGGCGAGAAGGTCCTGATCAGCCGCGATGGCGACCGGCTGATCATCGAGCCGGTCCGCCAACCAGGCCTCACCGCCTTGCTCACCCAATGGGCGAAAGAGCCGCCGCTTGGTCCTGAAGACGACTTTCCCGAGATCCATGATGCGCCCGTGGGGCCTGAGGATATCTTTTGATGCGGTTCATGCTGGACACCAACATTCTCAGCGACATGATCCGAAACCCTGCCGGCAAGGCTGCCAGTGCGGCGGTTCGCGCGGGAGACGGTGCCCTGTGCACCAGCATCGTTGTCGCCTCGGAGCTGCGTTATGGCTGCGCCCGCAAGAGATCGGCCAAGCTGCTCGCCAAGGTGGAGGAATTGCTCGCCGAGGTTCCTGTGTTGCCGCTCGATGTGCCGATGGATAACGAATACGGAGCACTTCGTGCCGAGCTGGAGGCCAGAGGCCAGCCAATCGGCCACAATGATCTTTTCATTGCTGTCCATGCCTGTGTGTTGGGGACGACACTGGTGACGGCCAACACCGCTGAGTTCCGTCGGATCAAGGGCCTGACGGTCGAGAACTGGCTGGAGTAGCGCCGGATCGATGTCTATGCCGCCGGGAAAAGCTTCCAGCGCCTCGGCCTGAACGCCACCCGGCTCTTCTGCGCCGCAGGATGGTCCACAGGCAGTTCGATCTCGACGCGCTGGCGCTCGCCGCCGATTTCCAGTTCGACGCGTCTTGTGCCGGCGACGCGGCGGCTGGCGGCGACCGTGCCGGCGATGCAGCCGCTGCAGCCGTCGAGCAGTTCGATATCGTGCGGGCGGAAGTACAGCGTCGCATCGCCCTCGGGTGCGTGCGGCGCCGACACGCCGATCGGACGGTCGGCGAGCCAGATCTCGCCATTCTCAACCTTGACCGGCAGCATGCTCGATTCACCGATGAAGGAGTAGACGAAGGGCGAGTTCGGCGTGTCGTAGATCTCGTCGGCGGAGCCGACCTGCTCGATGCGGCCCTGGCTCATCACCACGACGCGGTCGGCAAGCTCGAGCGCCTCTTCCTGGTCGTGGGTGACGAAGACGGTGGTGTGGCCGGTGCGGTCATGGATTTCGCGCAGCCAGCGGCGGAGTTCCCGGCGCACCTGCGCATCGAGGGCGCCGAACGGCTCGTCGAGCAACAGCACCTTGGGCTCGATGGCCATGGCGCGCGCCAGCGCCACGCGCTGGCGCTGGCCACCGGAAAGTTGCGCCGGATAGCGCTTTTCCAGGCCGGAAAGCTGAACGAGATCGAGCAGTTCGGAGGCGCGTCGGCGGATTTCGGCCGCCGGTGGTCGCGACGGTCCATGCCGGACCTTGAGGCCGAAGCCGATATTGTCGGCGACCGTCATGTGCCGGAAGAGCGCATAGTGCTGGAAGACGAAGCCGACATTGCGCTCCTGGATCGAGCGGTGCGAGGCGTCCTCGTCGCCGAAGAAGATCTTTCCGCGCGTCGGCCGCTCCAGGCCGGCGATAAGCCTCAGCAGCGTCGTCTTGCCGGAGCCGGATGGCCCAAGCAGCGCGATCAGCTCACCCGACTTGATGTCAAGCGATACGTCATGGAGGGCCGGAAACCGGTCAAACTCCTTGCGTACGTTGGCAACGCGAACTTCCATCAAATGTCCCTTTTTAGTGGATGCATGTCGTTATCCCAAAACCGCTTCACACTTTTGGGCGACATGCATCTAATGTCCGCGCGTCGCGGCGATCTCGGCGCCGTAGCGCATCTCGAGAAGTGTTTTCAAGACCAGCGTGACCAGCGCCAGGCCGGCAAGCAGCGAAGCGACGGCAAAAGCGCCGACGGCGTTGTACTCGTTGTAGAGGATTTCGACATGCAACGGCATGGTGTTGGTCAGCCCGCGTATGTGGCCCGACACGACCGAGACCGCGCCGAATTCGCCCATCGAGCGGGCGTTGCACAGAAGCACGCCGTAGAGCAATCCCCATTTGACGTTGGGCAGCGTCACGTACCAAAAGGTCTGCCAGCCATTGGCGCCGAGGGAGAGCGCGGCTTCCTCGTCGCCGTTGCCCTGTTCCTGCATCAGCGGGATCAGTTCGCGGGCAACGAAGGGGAAGGTGACGAAGATGGTCGCGAGCACGATGCCGGGCACGGCGAACAAGATCTGGATGCCGTGCGCCTTCAGCCATTCACCGAACAGTCCCTGAGCGCCAAACAAAAGCACATAGACCAGGCCGGAAATGACCGGCGAGACCGAGAAGGGCAGGTCGATCAGCGTGGTCAGAAAAGCCTTGCCCTTGAACTCGAACTTGGCGATCGCCCAGGCAGCCGAAATGCCGAAGACGACGTTAAGCGGCACGGCGATCACCGCCACCAGCAGCGTCAGCCGGATCGCCGAGCGCGTATCGGGATTGGAGAGCGATTCCGTGTAGGCGCCAATGCCTTTCGCCAGCGCCTCGTGGAAGACGATGATCAGCGGCAGCAGCAGGAAGATGGCGAGGAAGGCGAAGGCCACCGCCATCAGCAGCAGCCGCACCGGCCGGCTTTCGGTCACCGCCGCCGACCGGCTCTCGTGATGCGGTTCGTAGGATTTGATCTCGGGGTCAGCCATAGCGCTTGCGACTCCATGACTGCGCCAGGTTGATGACCAGCAGCATCACGAACGACAGCAAAAGCATGATCGCCGCGATCGCGGTGGCCGCCGGATAATTGTACTCCTCGAGCCGGATGACGATCAGAAGCGGTGCGATCTCCGACTTGTAGGGAAGGTTGCCGGCGATGAAGATGACCGAGCCGTATTCGCCGACGCCGCGCGCGAAGGCGAGTGAGAAGCCGGTGATGATGGCCGGCGCCAGGCCGGGAAACAGGATGCGGGTGATGATCTGGAAGCGGTTGGCGCCGAGCGTCGCGGCGGCTTCCTCCACTTCCTTGTCGATCTCCTCCATGATCGGCTGCACCGTGCGCACGACAAACGGCAGGCCGATGAAGACAAGCGCCACGACAATGCCGAGCGGCGTGTAGGCGACCTTGATGCCGAGCGGCGCCAGGAGATGGCCGATCCAGCCATTGGGCGCATAAAGAGTGGTCAGCGCGATACCGGCCACGGCCGTCGGCAGCGCGAAGGGCAGGTCGACCATGGCGTCGACGACGCGGCGGCCGGGGAAGCGGTAGCGCACCAGCACCCAGGCGACGAGCGTGCCGAAGACGACGTTGACGGCGGCTGCGATGAAGGCTGTGCCGAAGCTGATTTCGAGTGCGTTGATGGTCCGGCGGTCGGTGGCGATCGCCCAGAAATCGGTCCAGCCGAGGGCTGCCGAGCGCCAGATCAGGCCCGACAGGGGGATGAGGATGATGAGCGTGAGGTAGGCAAGCGAGAAGCCGAGCGTCAATCCGAAACCCGGAATGACACTCGGCTGTCTGAATCGCCACCCCGCCTTGGCGGGTGCTATGGTCATGTCGTCCTGATCTAAATTCTACTGGGCCGGCTTGTAGATCTGGTCGAATATACCACCATCGCCGAAATGATAAGGCTGTGCCTTCTTCCAGCCGCCAAAAAGCGGATCGTCGATGGAGATCAGCTTGATTTCGGGCGTCTTCGGAATGTCAGCCGCATCCACCAGCTCGGGCTTGGCCGGACGATAGTGGTTCTTGGCGATGATCGTCTGGGCTTCCTTGGAATAGAGCCAGCCGAGATAGGCTTCGGCGACCTTGCGGGTGCCCTTGGCATCGACATTGGCGTCGACGATCGCCACCGGCGGCTCGGCCAGGATCGAGGTCGGGGGATAGACGATCTCGAAATTGTCGGCTCCGAATTCATTGAGCGCCAGATAGGCGTCGTTTTCCCAGCCGATCAGCACGTCGCCGATGCCCTTTTGCGCGAAGGTGACCGTCGAGCCGCGCGCACCGGTGTCGAGCACCGGAGCATTGGCGTAGAGCTTGCCGACGAATTCCTTGTTCTTGGCCTCGTCGCCGCCATCATTGGCGTTGGCATAGGCCCAGGCGGCAAGGTAGTTCCAGCGGGCGCCACCCGACGTCTTCGGGTTCGGCGTGATCACCTGGACACCGTCCTTGACCAGATCGCTCCAGTCGTGGATGCCCTTCGGGTTGCCCTTGCGGACCAGGAAGATGATGGTCGAGGTGTAAGGCGCCGAATTGTTCTCGAACTTCTTGCGCCAGTCCGGGTTGATCTTCTTCGACTTGGTGACGATGGCGTTGATGTCGCCTTCGAGCGCCAGCGTGACCACATCGGCATCGAGGCCGTCGATCACGGCGCGGGCCTGGGCGCCGGAGCCGCCATGCGATTGCTGGATGGTGACCGTCTCGCCGGTCTCGGCCTTCCAGTGTGCGACGAAGGCTTCGTCATAGGCCTTGTAGAGTTCGCGTGTCGGGTCGTAGGACACGTTCAGAATGGTCGTATCGGCAAACGCGAAACCGAGCGTGCCGAACTGGATCGATGTGGCGACCAGTGCGCCGAGCAGTTTCTTGAAATGAGGTTTGGTCATTTCCGCCTCCGTTGATGACGGCTGAACTCTATCGAATTGATAGAAATTAGATGCATTCAACGTTGCATTTTTTGTCCCCCCGAAGGAAATTTTCGCCGATATTGGGTTTCGGAAGGAAATATTTTCCTCATATTGGTCTAACCCGAATCCGGCCGGTTTGACGCTATCTAGGAGCTGACAGCGCAGAAGCAAGGCCGAGCGAGGGAAGGCTCGGTGTAGCACCGGGCGGTTCAGCCCGCAGTGATGGGAAAATCGAAGCGCAGCTTTGGATACGGCTCATCCCGAAGCGTGTAGTGCCACCACTCGCGCGCATAATTCTTGAAGCCGCCGGCGCGCATGGCGTCGAGCAGCCTTTTGCGGTTTGCCGCCGCTTCTGCCGCCAATGGGCGATGGGCGGTTTCGCTTGCCGGGTCGAAACAGTCGAAGCTGGTGCCGAAACCGAGCGTGCCGGCGCCGGCCGCGCCGCAAGCGGCGGATGACTTGTTCTTGCCGTCGCTGCGGGCGATGGCTACATCGACGGTCGAGCCGCGCGAATGGGTTGACAATTCGCCGATATAGCCCTTGGCGATGAGGTCGCCGCGCTGCACCTGAGGGTACCATTGCGGATCGGGCGGGCCGCCCTCTCTGGTCCATTTGCCCATGTCGGCAACGGCGCGGGCCGGGCGGTAGCAGTCGAAGACGACCAGCGTCAGGCCATCGGCGGCGAGCGCTTTCTGCACACCGGACAGCGCTTGCGCAGCTTGCTTCGTGAGTATGCAGATTGGGGCGTCGTAGCCATCGGCCTTGCGATGCAGGAAATTTTCCAGGCCGGCATAGCGGATGTCCTGGCGGATCGAGGGATCGACATCGGCCAAGCGGACGAAGCCGGCGGGCAGGGGATCGGCGTCGGCGGGGGAGCAAGTCGAAACGAACATGGATAGGGCTAAGGCCAATCCTCGATGCAAGCGCTTCGGCACACCCCCCTCTGGCCTGCCGGCCATCTCCCCCGCAAGGGGGAAGATCAGATGTCGCTGCGGCTTTCGCCAATTTTCAACGTTGCTGAATGAGCGCGGCGCCGAAGCTGCCAATCTCCCTCCTTGCGGGGGAGATGGCCGGCAGGCCAGAGGGGGGTGCCTCGCGCCGGGCCTCGGGCGAAGAAGCCCAATCCCCTGAATCGCTTGGCGCCATCTATTCAACGAACACCTTCACGCTTGCCGCGCGTCCCACGGCGTCGATGACGGTGAGCGTCGAATAGCCGGCGCCGTCGGGCAGCCAGGTCGCGGTGCGGCGGCGGTCGATGCCGACGAGCGGCTTGCCATTGGCCAGCCAGCGGAACGGCGCGCGGCCGCCTTGCAGTTTCAGCACCAGCGGCGAGGCCTCGGCGGAATTGGTGGCGAGATCGACGCGGGCGCCGTTGGGCGGGAAAATGATCGTTGGCGCCGGTTCCGTCGGGCCTGCCTGCACCAGTCCGTCGGCGCCGGCGCCGAAGCGCCCCAATGTCACCGGCAGGTCTTCGCGCCTGGCCTTGAGGACACCGGCCGGCTGGCTGGGCAACGGGACGGCGGTGAGGCCGGAGCGGACGAAGCCCTCGAACAGGATGGGGGCGGCCGAGACATAGCCGGACAGGCCGGGCACCGCACCGGCATCGGCGCGGCCGACCCACACACCCAGCACGTAGCGGCCGTCGAAGCCGACCGACCAGGCGTCGCGGTAGCCGTAGGACGTCCCAGTCTTGTAGGCGATGCCGCGCTGCAAGGCGCCCTCGGGCGGCTTTACGCCCGACAATATGTCGGTGATCTGCCAGTTCGCCTGGGCGTCGAGGATCGTGGCGGTGGTGCGCTCGGCATTGGCCGGCTCGGTGCCGTCATGCAGCGTGTTTGCCTTGCCGCCATTGGCGAGGCCGGTATAGAGCTGGACGAGATCGCGCAGCGTTACGCCGACGCCTCCGAGGCCGATGGCGAGGCCCGGCGCCTCGTTGACCGGTAGCACCGGGCTGACGCCGGCCTGGCGGAAGCGCGCCATCAGCCGTGCCGGGCCGACCGAGTCGAGCACGCGGATCGCCGGAACGTTGAGCGACAGCTGCAGCGCCTGGCGGATCGAGACATCCCCCTGATAGCCCATGTCGAAATTCTTTGGCCGGTAGCCGCCGAAATCGACCGGACTGTCCTCGATCAGCATTTCCTGCGCCACCAGCCCTTGCTCGAAGGCGAGGCCATAGATGAACGGCTTCAGCGTCGAACCGGGCGAACGCACGATCCTGGTCATGTCGATCCAGCCGGAGCGGCTGGCATCGAAGAAATCGGCCGAGCCGACTTCGCCAAGAATGTCGCCGGTGCGCGCGTCCGCCATCACCATGGCGACCGACAGGCGCGGCCCAAGCTTGATCGCGGCATCTCGCGCCACCTGTTCCAGCCCTTGCTGGACGCTTTTGCGGATCGTCAGCTGCAATGGCTTGCCGGGTACGGCCTTGGGCAGCATGGCATAGGCGGCATGTGGCGCCAGTGCCGGCAGTTTGCGGCGCAAGCCCGAGACATCATCGAGCGCTGCGCGCGCGGCCTCGCGCTCGCCAAGCAGGTCAGCTGATACCATGCGGGTCAGCACGCGGTCGCGGGCTGCATGAGCGATGGTGAGATTGCGGTCGGGCCGGCGCTTTTCCGGCAATTGCGGCAGCGCAACCAGCAGGGCGGCTTCCGAGACCGTCAGCCGCTTCGGCTCCTTGCCGAAATAGGCGAGTGACGCGGCGCGCACGCCTTCGAGATTGCCGCCATAAGGCGCCAGCGTCAAATAGCGTTCGAGGATCTCCTGCTTAGACAGCCGCCGCTCGATCTGGATGGCACGCAGCATCTGCTTGATCTTCGAGCCGAGGCTGCGGTTTTCGCGTGGCTCGATCAGCCGGGCAAGCTGCATCGACAGGGTCGAGCCGCCGGAGACGATATGGCCGCTGGTGGCGAACTGGCCGGCGGCGCGCGCCAGCGCCAGCACATCGACGCCATCATGGTCCCAAAAGCGCTTGTCTTCATAGGTGACCAACATGTCGACGAACTGCTTGTCGACCTGGTCGAGATGAGTGTCGAGCCGCCAGTAACCGTCCGGCGTGGCGAAGGCGCGCAACAGCTGGCCGTCGCGGTCCTGGACCTCGGTGGAGACGGTGAGCCTTCCGGGCAGCGGCGGCGGAAAAGCGCGGTCGAGTTCCCAGAGAGAAGCGGCAGCGATCGCCGCAAAGCCGACGAGGGAGGCGGCGGCGATGCCTGTTCGACGGAGAAATTTTCTGGAGAGCATGGTGGTGCCCTTCATCCGCCTGCCGGCTCCTTCTCTCCGCATAGCGGGGAGAAGGAGATGGTCGCGGACATCGGCGTGTTCATCTTCGTCAAGGCGCCTTACGGCGCCTTGATCTCCATCATGCCGGTGGCGGTGCGGGCCGAATATTGCGGCCGGTACATGTCCTCCACCGTGGCTGCCGGATGGGCATAGGTGCCCGGCGTTACCGCACGCACGACGTAGGCCAGCATGATGTTGCGGTCGCCATCGCCGTCATTGGGATTGAATGCCGCGACGAAACGGTCGTCGCGGAATTCGAGATGGGCTGCGTCCGTTTGCGCCAGCCAGGTGAAGTTCGACAATTGGGCGCTGGAGACAAGGCCCGGATTGTCGATCTCGAAGCCGGCCGGCAACAGGTCGGTGATCAGCAGGCGCGAAGGCCAGCGGTTCTGCTCGTAAACCTTGAGCACGACCACGTAGCGTTCGTTCTGCGTCGCCTCGGTGACGTTGGCTTCGGTGCCATCGAGCTTGTAGTAGGTGCGGTCGATGGTGAAGCCGTCGCCGCCGGCCGGCAAGGGCTCTACCGGCGAGGCGACCGTGGTGACGACCGCCTGCAGCGGCGTGGCGCCGGTGTTGGCGATGGTCAGCGGGCTGTCGGCAATGTCGGTGCCGCTGAGGTGGTTGGAATATCCACCTGCATGCGGCGCGCCGTTGACCGAGAGCGTGATCGAGTCGTTGCCCGACTTCAGCGCGCGGGCCGCCAGAAGCATCCAGGACTCGTCCTGCGTGCTGGTCCAGCGGGCATCGGCGCGTTCCCTTGCCACCAGCCGGATCAGCTCCGGCACGATGGTCGGCACCGGCTTCGATTCGGCGGCGAGCGCCAGGATCGCGGCGCCATCACGCAGCCGCGAGCCATAGTCGGACCGGTAGTAGTCGTATTCGGTGGTCGACTTGGCCAGCTGCAGCGCCGTCTGGAAGGTTGCTTCCGAACGCTGCGCGTCGCCGTAGAGCGCCAGGCTCGCCGCCAACTGGGCGACGGCCATCGGGCTCGAGAAGGCTTCGAGCTTGGTGTCGGCGTAGTAGCGCAGATCGCCGACCGAGGCCTTCTTGTTGCGGGCCAGAACATAGAGCGCGTAGGCGATTTCGCTGCCGCGATCCTGGACGTCCTGGTCGTAACCGACCGAGTTTTGCAGATTGCTCAGCGCCTGGCTCATCGCCAGGGCCGGCACGTCGTAGTTCTGCTCGCGCGCCCGGGTCAGGAAGTCGGTGACGTAAGAGTCGAGCCACAGATCGCCGGAGCCCGGACCCCACAGGCCGAAGCTGCCGGCCGAAGCCTGGTAGCTCAGCACCTTGTAGATGGCGGCCTGCACGCGGCCGTGCAGTTCGGGATCGCTTTGCATGCCAACGCCGGACGCCAGATCGTTGACGTAGAGAAGCGGCATGGCGCGGCTGGTGGTCTGCTCGGCGCAACCATAGGGGTAGCGGTCGAGCGTCATCAGCAGTGACGGCACGTCGAAGGCCGCAGCCTGCGAAACGCCGACGCTGATCGAGGCGCCGTCGAGCAGGCTTGCCGCGAGCAGCTCCTTGTCGACGCGCAGCGAGCCGCCATTGCCCTTGAGGTCGACGACCAGACGGGTGGTGACCGGCAATTGCGCCGGACGCACCGGAACATACAGCGTCTGCTCGACGGCGGTGCCGTCGCCATGGGCGAGCTTGATGGTGATCGAGGCATTGCCCGCCGTCTGTGCAATCAGCGGCACGGTCAGCGTCTGGCGCTTGCCCTTGGCCAGCGTCAGCTTTTCGGGCAAGGGCTTGTCGCCGGTCGAGAGGTCGCCGGTCGTGGCGATCGACAGGGCATAGTCGCCCTCCGGACCGTCGGTGTCGGCGACGTCGAGCCGCATGATAGCTGCATCTCCAGGCGCCAGGAAGCGGGGCAGGCCGGCAGTGATCACCACCGGATCGCGCACGATGACATCGGTCGTGGCATGGCCGACGGCCTCCTTGGTCCAGGCGACGGCCATGACGCGCACGGTGCCGTTGAACTGCGGGATGTCGAAGTCGATCCTCGCCTTGCCGTCGGCGTCGAGCTGGACCGGGCCGGAGAAGAAGGCGACCAGCTTTTCGGTCGGCGGACTGCCTTGCGGCTGCATTGAGGCGCCGTCGCCGCCGGTCCTGAGCTTGCCGGTGGTGCCGAGGGAGCCGTCGATGAGACGGCCATAGATGTCGCGGACTTCGAGCCCGAGCATGCGCTGGCCGAAATACCAGCCCTCCGGATCCGGCGCCTTGTAGTTGGTGAGGTTCAAAATGCCGACATCGACGGCAGCGACCGTGACATAGGCATTGCTGCCCGGCGCTACGCCGGCGACCGAAACCGGGATCGACAGCTGCTGGCGCGGCATCGTCTTGTCCGGCGGCGTCAGGGTAACGGCGAGCTTTTTCGAGCCCGGGTCGACCGTCAGCCATTTTACGCCGATGGCGCGCGCCGGCATGCGGGTTTCCTGCGCATCGCCGGGCCGGAACAGGGTTGCAGTGATGTAGGCGCCGGCGCCCCAGTCGTCACCGACCGGGATGTCGACCGTGCTGCCGCCGGCCGGCACGGTTGCCGTGACGGTCTTGAGCAGCTTGTCGGCGCCGATGGTGACCAGCAGTTCGCCGGCAAAATGCGGCGACACCTTCAGCTTGGCCACGTCGCCGACGGCATAGCTGTCCTTGTCGAGAGCGATCTCGAGCCCATCAGGCGTTTCGGTGGAGGTCGAGGAGACATACCAGCCGGCGTCGAACTCATAGCTGGTCGCCGGGCCCTCGGGATCGGCAGTCTCGATCTCGAGCCGGTACTGGCCCCAGTCGACCGGCATCGTCACGGTCGCCTCGGCATCGGCGCTGAGATCGACCTGGCCGTTGGCGATCGACTTGGTGAAGGTGACCGGTTCGTAGTTCCACGAGTTGTTGTTGCGGTACCACTGGTAATTGCGTTCGACCTTGACCAGCGACCACTGCGCGCCCTTCAGCGTCTCGCGCTTGCCGTCGGGGTCGACCGCGATGAGGCTGAACTTGGCGGTGCCGCCCTGCGGCACCTCATTGTCGGCGAAATCCGGACGAATGCCGATCATGTGGCCTTGCGGTTGGATGCCGATGTTGAGCGAGCGTTCGATGGCGCGGCCGCCGGTTTCACGCATGCGAACCGTGACCTTGGCGTCGACCAGCTTGGTGGTCGCGGGCAACTGGTCGACCGTGACCGGGAAGGTCGCCTTGCCGTCGTCGCCGACCACCGGCAGACCGGTGAACGGGGTGACCGAAGGCTCGGCCGACTGCTCGTCGGCAAGGCCGAACGAATAGCCGGCGAAACGGTCCCAGTCGCGCGCCGTCGACAGCGTCAGCTCGCCTTCGAGCGCGAGGCCGGCGGCCGGCGCGCCATAGAGGAAGCGGCCGTCAATGTCGATGTTGGCGGTTTCGCCCTGGGCGATCTCCTGCTTGTCGGACTTCATGTCGAACTCGATGCGATCCGGCACGAAGTCTTCGACCAGGAACATCTGGCTGGAAACGGCCGCCTGCTTGGGATCGGTATAGATCGACACCGTCCAGGTGCCGCGCATGGCGTTGGCTTCCAGCGGCAGGTCGACGGCATAGCCGCCGGCCGAGACGCCATCGGCAACGATGCGGCGGTTCTCGACGCCGTCGGGACGGGTGAAGATGAAGGTCAGCGGCAGGTTTTCCACCGCTTTGGAGGCGCCGTCGCGGGCAAGGGCTGCGACATGCACATCCTCGCCGGCGCGGTAGATGCCGCGTTCGGTCCAGGCATAGACATCGAGCGCGCCCGGTGCGGCGCGTCCGGCGACGCCGCGATCGGACAGATCGAAGCCGGCGCGGCCCATGTCGAGGAAGACGAAATCGTTGTCGCCCTGCTTGGCCATCAGAACGGCCGGCACCATGCCGCCGTCGCCGCGCGTCAGGCCGGGGTTGAAGACAGCATGGCCTTCGGCGTCCGACGTGGCTGTGCCGAGGATTTCATTGTTCCTGGCCAGCAGCGTCAGTTCGGCGCCGGCCATCGGCTTGGCGGTTCCGAGCGAGCGGGCAAAGACATTGAGGCCATCCTGGCCGGTATAGGTCGACAGGCCGATGTCCGAGACGACGAACCACTGCGTGGCAAGCGAATTGTAATTGTCCTCGTCATTTTCATTTACCGCTTGCGCGGTCAGCACGTAGACGCCGGGCTTGCGCTGCGGCAAGGCTTCGTCGACCGGGAACGAAGTCGTGACGTCCTTGTTGAGGTCGTTGGCGATATCGAGCTGCCCCTGCCAGACCGGCTCACCCATCTGGTCGGAAATGCTGGAGATATCATAGCCGTCGAGCTGCTTTAGGAACTGATAGCCGGACAGAAGCTGCGCCAGCGAACGATCGCCGATGCGGTAGAGCTTCATCTGCGCGGCATTCATGTTGACGGTGACGACCGGGATGCCGCGGCGGGCGCCGGCGGGCAGCACGAAGCTGTCGCCGGTGAAGCGGGCGGACGGCGCGCGGTCCTGCACATAGATCGACAGCACGACCGGAGCGGCGGTGACCTCGCCGATGGCGGCCGGCAGGCCGGCGCGGAAGGTCACTTCGTAATGTTGGCCGTGCTCCAGGCCTTCGACGCAGATCTGCTTGTCCTTTGCCTCGACGCCCTTGGGCGGCTGGTTGTCGACGGTGACGAACTGGGCGTAGTCGACGCCGGTCTTGACCAGCTCCTCGGAAAACTGCGCGCAAATGCGCGGCGCGCTGGTGTCGGCGTCGATCGAGTGATCGATGACGCGGAAGCCCTTGCGGGCCTTGAGATCCTCATATTCGGCCTTGACCGCCGGCGAACTGACCAGCGCGAGGCTGGCTTCATAAGCCTGCAGGGCTGGACGGTAGAGATCGCGGCGGTCGAGGCCGTTGCCGAGCAGCGCCAGCACTTCGGCGCGGGTCTTGGTGGTGCGCAGCAACTTGTAGGCGTTGATGGCGGCGGAGGTGCCTTTGACCGGCAGATTGTAGGATTCGGAGGTGCCGCTGGCCGGCTGTATGGCAAGCGTTTCACGCGCCAGACCGAGCCAAAGCTGACCGTCGTCAGGCAGGACCGAGACCGCGGCCTCGTATTTGTTCATGGCCTGCCCATGGTCGCCGGTCAGTGCAGCCTGTTCGGCGGCGGCGCGGAGTGATTCCAGCCCGTCGGTCGGCTTGTCATAGGCCGGATCGGTCAGCTTGTTGCGGTATTGCTGGGCCTGGTCGGCCATCCAGTTGGGGAAGAAGGCGAGTTCCGGCGGGGCGCCGATATCGGGGTCGCCATCGACATTGACGACCTTGCCCGCGACCGCGCCGCTGAAGGGTTTCAACTGGTTATAGTCGGACTTTAGGAAGCACCATTTGGCCTTGTTGTTGTAAGTAAAGGCGCGGCAGGCGGGGTCGCCGAGGCATGTCGTCTTGCACTGATCGAGGCTGACATTCTGGTCCGATCTGAGATCGAAGCCGAAATAGTCGGAATTATTTGAGGTCACCACCCGGCGGGCTTCGGCCGCTTGCGCTACAGACCCCCAGGCGAAAATGAGAAGAATCAAGATCGACAGACCACGAGCCGCCGCGCGCATCGCCATAACACCCTCCAGACACTGCTACGTCCGCGGCATGTTCAAGCTTCAGTCAAGCTTGTCAACACGAGGACGGGCAGGTTTCCGCCCGCCAACGGTTCCCAAACCGGCCAATGACCGGTATGCCGATAGTTCATCCACGGGAAAGGGATCACGCTTTCTTGCGAAAACGCAGAAGGTGTGAATTCCAAGCCCTGCCTATTTCAGACAATTGGATTGTGGCCCCTTTACGAGCGCTTCAAAACTTCATTCCAATTTTAGTTTTGTAACCTAGGTTGTCCTGATGCCGGCGTATGAAGCGCAGATGTCGAAGGTAAGTGCGCCACGGCGCACGCTTTCGCGTGCGCTGATTGTGGCGTTGGCGTGCTCGACCGTGCTCGTTGCCGAATCGGGGTCGGCGGCCGCCTTCGAGCTCTTCGGCATCAAATTGTGGGGCTCTTCGAATGACGAGGACGCCGATATCGTCGACCCGCTGCGCTATGTGGTGACCATCGAAGCGCCCGATGCCGACAAGGACCTAGTCAAGAAGCTCGAAAACGCCTCGTCGCTGAAATCCGACGAAGACCGCCCGGTTTCCGGCTCGCTCGGCCTTTTGGCAAAGGCGCGTAGCGACCGCGAACAGCTGGTCGCCGCGCTTTATGCCGACGCCCGTTATGAAGGCGTCGTTACCATCACCATCCAGGGCAAGGCGCTCGACGATTTGCCGCCCGATGCCGAATTTACGGGTCCGCAGCCGATCCCGGTGGTGATCAGCATCTCGAGCGGGCCCAAATTCACGCTCGGCAATATTCGGCTGGAGGGCGATGCCGCCGGGCTGGCGAGCGCCGATTTCGGCCTGATAGCCGGCGGCGATGCCGGCTCGGGCGCCGTGCTCAAGGCCGAGGCGCTGATCGTGCGGGCGCTGAAGCAGGAGGGCCGGCCGCTGGCCCGGATCACCGACAGGCAGGTCGTGGCCGAGCACACCACCTCGACGCTCGACGTGACGCTGACGGTGGCCGCCGGGCCGGTTGCCGGTTATGGCGACACCACCGTCGATGGCACCGAGAAGGTCAATCGCGAGTTCACCGAATATATGACCGGGCTGAAACGCGGCCGGCAATATTCGCCCGACGAGATCGACGATGCCCGCGACCGGCTGCTGAGGCTCGAAGTGTTCAACAGCGTGACGCTGAAGGAAGCCGACAGTCTCGACGCCGACGGCAACATTCCGATCGGCGTTCAGGTCAGCGAGCGCAAACCGCGCTATTTCGGCGTCGGCGGCACTTTCTCCAACACCGAAGGGCTAGGCCTGGAAGGCTATTGGGGCCACCGAAATCTGTTCGGCCGGGCCGAAAAGCTGCGCATCGAGGGCAAGATCAGCGGCATCGGCAGCAACGATCTCAGCGAGCTCAACTACAATGCCGGCATCATGTTCGAGAAGCCGGGCGTGATCGGGCCGGCTTCGAAATTCATCGCCAGCGTCAAGACCGTCCTCGAACATCCCGATGCCTACGACCATTTCTCGGTCAAGGGCAGCACCGGCCTGTCCTATGAGATCGACAAGAAGCAGACGGTTTCGGCTGAAATCGCGCTGGACTATTCCAGGATCACCGACGCCTTCGGCAAGCACAAATACCTGATCGCCAGCATTCCGCTGCAATATGTCTATGACAACAGGGACAACCGGCTCAATCCGACCAGCGGCTTCAGGGTTCTGGCCTATGCCGAACCGAGCTACGACATTCTGAGCGGCGCCGCCTTCCTCAAGCTCAGGGGCGAGGGGTCGGCCTATCAGTCGCTCGACACGGCCTCGAAATTCGTGCTTGCCGAACGCGTCGCGCTGGGTTCGATCGTCGGCACCGGCCTTCAGAACGTTCCAGCCGACAGGCGCTTCTATTCCGGCGGTGGCGGCTCGGTGCGGGGCTATGCCTATCAGGGCATCGGACCGAAGGACATCGACAATCAGCCGATCGGCGGGCTTTCCTTCTTCGAAACATCGGTCGAAATGCGCATTGCGCTGACCGACACGATCGGCATCGTGCCGTTCGTCGACGCCGGCACTGTCTCGACCACAGCGACGCCGGACTTTTCCGACGTGAAGGTCGGCGCGGGCGTTGGCCTGCGCTACATCACGCCGTTCGGGCCGCTGCGCATCGACGCCGCCGTGCCGCTCAACCGCGACCGTGGCGACCCGCGTTTCGGCATCTATGCCGGGATCGGACAGGCGTTCTGACGATGAAGATTTTGAAACGCATCCTTCGCCTGTTTTTCTACACGCTGCTGATCGTGGCGGCGGCGGGCATCGGCGCGCTGGTCGTGCTGACCAAGACCGAGCGCGGCCGCGAAAATCTCGCCGGCATCATCTCTGACATGGCCTCGTCAAGGGACAGCAAAGTCACGGTCAGCGGCATTAACGGTATCTGGTCCGGCGCGCTGACGGTCGACCATGTCGTGCTGGAAGACCGCGAGGGCGCCTGGCTGGTGGCCCGCAAGGTGGCCATCGACTGGTCGCCGCTGGCGCTGCTGTCGAAGAATTTCAGCGCCGACCGCATAGCGGCCGAACGGATAGAATTGGCACGGCTGCCTGTGGCGAGCACCGAGCCGAGCAAGAGCGGGTCGGGCGGCCTGCCGGTTTCGCTTGATATCAGAGCGATCGATTTGCCGGAGATCGCGCTCGGCCAGCAACTTGCCGGCAGCGGTATTGCCGAACTTGCAGCCAAAGGATCGGCAAAAGTCGATGCGTCGCCGCTGGCGATCCAGACGGTGCTCAACGTTACCCGCCATGACGGCAAGCAAGGCAATGTCGACGCCAACATCCACTTCGCGCCGGATGAAAACAAGCTCGACCTCGATCTCAAGGCTTCCGAGCCGGCCGGCGGCATCATCGCCAACCTGCTCAAGCTACCCGGCGCGCCGCCGGTCAACATCGTCGTCTCGGGCACCGGGCCGCTGGCCAACTGGAGCGGCATCGGCACCTTCATGGTCGACGGTCAGATCGTTACCCAGCTCACCGGCCGGCACCAGCTCACCGACAAGGGCAACCGGATCGAGGCCAAGGGCGACGGTTCGTTCGAAGGCTTCCTGCCGGAACGGTTCAAGTCGCTGTTTGCCGGCAAGACCAGCTTCGACCTAGCCGGCACGGCGACCGCGGCCGGCGGCGTCGACATCGAGCGCGCTGCGATCGAGAGCGACGCAGTTCATGGTACCGCTGCCGGCATGGTCGACCCCAAGGGCGCCAGCGACCTTTCGGTCGAACTCGTGGCCAAAGCCAAGCCGGTCACGGTCAATGTCGGTACCCAGGCGCAGCCGATCATGGTGGCCATCAACAATGTGACCGCGCGCGCCTTCGGTGACGGCAAGGCGCCGATGATCGATGCCGGCGCTTCGCTCGTGTCGGTAGTTGCGGGCGGTTCTCAGGTGAACAATCTCGATGCGCGGATCCATTCCGACGGTTTCGACATCGAGAACCGCAGCGGCCCGGTCAGCGTGTCGCTGGCGGCGGCCGGGCTGAAGACCGACGTCGCGACACTGGCCCCGCTGGTCACCGGCAAGCTGACGGCCTCTCTTTCCGGCTCGATCAGCAAGGATGAGATCTCGCTCGATGAAGGCACGCTGCGCAGCGATGCTCTCAATGCCGGGCTGACGGCCAAGGTGACGCTGGCCGATCTCGCCATGACGCTGAAGATGAATGCGGATGCTGTGTCGACGGCGCTGCCGCCGCAGATCAGTTCGCTGCTTGGCGAACGGGTCAAATTCTCGGCGACCGCGACGCGCGATCCGCAGGGCTCTTTCGCCGCCAACTCGATCGAACTCACTTCCGGTTCGCTGAGCGCCAGCGGCACCGCCAGCGCGCAAGGCAGCGATATCCAGGCCGACATCAAGGGCAAGCTCGGCGACGTCTCGGTGCTGTCTTCGCTGGTCGGCGTGCCGATCGCCGGCGGGGTCGATTTCGCGCTGACGGCAAGCGGCGCGCGCAACGCACCGGATTTCTCGGTTTCGGCCGACAGTGCCAGCCTGACGGCCTCCGGCCGCACCGTCAAGGACATCAAGCTGACCGCATCGGGCAAGGCCGACATTGTGAGCCCGGCCGCAGATGTCTCGCTGACCGGCGCGGTCGACGAACAGCCGCTCGCCATCAAGGCGGCGCTGGTGACGAGCGATGGCAAGCGCTCCATCAAGGGGCTCAGCGTAGCGCTGGGCGACAACAAGGTGTCGGGCGACCTCACGCTCGATGAAAAATTCCTGCCGCTGGGGACGCTGACGATCTCCGCCCCCGATATCGCGCCGCTGGCGTCGCTGGCCGGGCAGACGGCGGCCGGCGATATCGGCGGCACCGTGGTGTTCGCCAAAGACGGCGAGGCTCCCACTGTCACCATCAATGCAGCCAGCGTGTCGATCGCGCGCGGTGATGTGGCAGCCAAGGCAGTCACCGTCAGCGCACTGATCGCCAACTATCTCAACAGCCCTGCGATCTCCGGCACGATCAAGGCCGAGAGCGTGACCTCGGGAACGACCGTCGTCAGTGGCATCGGCGTCGACCTCAAGCGTGACGGCGACTGGACGAATTTCACCGGCGGCGCAACCATATCAGGCATTCCGGCGACAGCTGCCGGGCGGGCGAAGATTGCCGGGGGCGCGACCAGCGTCGAGGTCGCGTCCGGCGAGGCGACGGTGCGCGGCATCAAGGTGGCGATCGCCGAGCCGTCGAGCCTGACCATTGCCGATGGCATAACCAACATTCAAAGGCTGGTAGTCGATCTCGGCGGCGGCTCAGTGACGCTGTCGGGCACGGCGGGCCAGACGCTCGATCTGGCGGCGACCTTCTCGGCGCTGCCGGCTGCGCTTGCCAATGGCTTTTCGCCCGGCCTCGATGCCGCGGGCACGCTCGACGGCACGGCGCAAATCACCGGGCCGTCAGCAAATCCCGACATTCGCTTTAATGCAAAACTGGCCGGCGCCGAGACCAGCCAGACCCGTCAGGCCGGGCTCGGACCGCTCGATGTCGATGCGGCCGGCAGCTATTCGACGGCCGGCGGCGTCGTGCTGGATAAGGCGACGCTGTCGGGCCAAAAAATCTCCGGCAAGGCCGCCGGCACCGTCAACCCGAACGGCGCCAGCGATTTCGCGCTCGATCTGACATCGTCGGGTCCGAGCCTGCCGTTGACGCTGGGCAGCGCGGAAAGCCCGATCAAGCTCGAATTGCAGGCGCTGTCGGTGAAGGCGGCCGGGCAGGCTGCGCAAGCCAAGCTCGACATCTCGGCGGTACTGCCTTCGGTGGCGACGGATGACGCCAAGGTCGAGGGCATTGCGCTTGCGCTGCATTCCGATGCATTTGATATGAAAAGCCGAACCGGTCCGATCTCGGGCACGGTGACGGCGGACAAGATCGGTCTAGACAATCCGACCATCGCGCCGCTGATCGTCGGCAAAATCACCGCCAAGGTCGCGGGCAGCCTGGCGGCCGATGCGATTACCATCGACAGCGGCTCGGTGCAGGGCGATGCGCTGGGCAGTGCCTTCAATGGCCGTGTCGGCATTGCCGATGGAGCAATCGACCTCAACCTCAACGCCGACGTGCTGTCGGCGGCATTGCCGGCTGCGGCGCGCAGCGTGCTGGCAGAGCGCACGGAGCTCAGCGCCACGCTGAAGCGGGATGCCAATGGCAATGTCAGCGCCAATCCGGTCACGCTGGCGTCGGGCGCACTGACCGCGGACGGTCAGGCCAGCCTCGCCGACAACAAGCTTAGCGCAGATATCAAGGGTGCACTGGCCGACATCTCGCTGTTGTCGAAAGATGCCAAAGGCGCGATCAGCTTTGCACTCAACGCGCAGGGGCCCAGCCTGGCGCCGGACCTGTCGCTGACGGTCAACAGCGACCGCCTGCTGGTGGCGGAACGCGAAATCACCGGACTTAAGCTGATTGCGACCGGCAAGGCCGATGCCGCGAACCCGGCAGCCAATGTGCAACTGACCGGCAATGTCGCGGGGCAGGCACTGCAAGGCAGCGCGGTGCTGGCGACTGCCGACGGCAAGAGCGCCATCAACGGCCTGCTGCTGTCACTCGGCAAGAACAGGATTTCCGGCGACCTTGCGCTCGACGAGGCTTTCGTGCCGGTCGGCACCATCGCGCTCGACCTGCCCGATATCGGACCGCTGGCGGCGCTGGCGCTGGAAAAGGCCGAAGGCGATGTGCGCGGCACTATTGCATTCTCCAAGACCGCGGATGGCCCGAACGTCGCCGTCAAGGCTGCGACCGCTTCGATTACGCGCGGCGACCTGCAGGCGAAGACGGTGTCGATCGATGCGCTGGTCGCCAACTATCTCGCCGCGCCGGTCATCTCGGGCAAAATTCGCGCCGACAGCGTCATTTCCGGCGGCACCGCCATCAGCGGCATCGATGTCGATTTGAAGCACGACGGCGACTGGACCGGGTTTTCCGGCGGCGCCACCGTCAAGGGCATTCCGGCGAAGGCTGCGGGCAGGGTAAAGGTGGCTGGCGGCACCACCACCATCGAACTCGCTTCCGGCCAGGCCACGGTGCAGGGCATCAAGGCGGCCATCGCCCAGGCCTCGACCGTCAGCATCGCCAACGGCACCACGACGCTGGACAAGCTGGTGCTCAATCTCGGTGGCGGCACGGCGACGGTGACCGGCAAGGTCGGGCAGGCACTCGACATCAGTGCCGCACTGTCGAAGGTGCCGGCCTCACTCGCCAACAGTTTTTCGCCGGGCCTCCAGGCCGCCGGTTCGATTTCGGGAACAGTCAAGGTAACCGGCGCGCCGGGCAATCCGACTGTCGCCTTCGATATCGATGCTGGTGGGGTGCAGACCTCGCAGACGCGCAGCGCCGGTCTTGGCGGCATGAATATCTCTTCGTCGGGAACATTCGCCGGCAAGAAGCTCACCTTCAACGCCGACATCAGCGACGGCGCCGGGCTTGGCCTCAAGGGCGGCGGTACGGTGACGACGGCCGGCACACCAGCGCTGGTGCTCGACTTCAACGGCAAGGTGCCATTTTCCTTCCTGGCCGCCAAGCTTGCGGCGCAAGGCCTGTCGCTCAGCGGCACCGCCAACGTCAATATCCAGATGCGCGGCCCGGCGGCGTCGCCGGTGATCGGCGGCACGGTCAGCACGTCGGGCGCCCGCCTGGTCGACGCGCGCTCCGGCCTTGCCGTCAATGACATTGCCGCCGACATTTCGATCGGCAACGGCGTTGCCCGGGTCAACCGGCTAACCGGCACGCTGTCGACACGCGGCAGCCTGTCGGCCTCCGGCACACTCGGCATCAATCCGGCGCAAGGTTTCCCAGCCGATTTGTCTATCAAGCTGGTTGACGGCCGCTATACCGACGGCAGGGTGGTGACAGCCAATCTCGGCGGCGACCTGACCATCAAGGGGCCGCTCACCTCGGCGCCGGTGATTTCGGGCACCGTCAACCTGGCCAAGACCGTCATCACCGTTCCCGATAAGCTGCCGGGCTCGCTGGCAGCGCTCGGTGTCAAGCACAAGAACGCCCCCGCCAGCGTGCGGGCGCAGGACAAGGCCTTGCGACCGGCGGCGGCCAGCGGTGGTGGCGGCAGTGGGCTTGTCCTCGACGTCACGGTCAATGCGCCGAACCAGATCTTCATCCAGGGCAGGGGTGTCGATGCCGAGTTCGGCGGTTCGCTGAGGCTGACCGGCCCGGCGGCTTCGCCGCAGGCGGTCGGCACCTTCACCTTGCAGCGTGGGCGGCTGTCGATCCTCGGCAAGCGGCTGACCTTTACCGAAGGCACGGTCGGCTTTTCGGGGTCGCTGGTACCCTACCTCAACTTGACCGCGACATCGACCACGACCAGCGCCACCGTCACCATCGTCGTCTCGGGCGAAGCGACCAATCCGAAATTCGACTTCTCATCGGTGCCGGCGCTGCCCGAGGACGAGGTGCTGGCGCAGCTGATTTTCGGCCGCTCTATGTCGAACCTGTCGCCGCTGCAGATCGCGCAACTGGCCGAGGCCGCCGGCCAACTGGCCGGCGTCGGCGGCTCGACCTCGCTGCTCGAAAACCTGCGCAGTGCAATCGGCGTCGACGACCTGGATGTGACCACCGATGACCAGGGCGGGACGGCCGTGTCGGCGGGCAAGTATCTCAATGACCGCACCTATGTGACGATCCAGAAAGGCGACAGGCCAGGATCGGGCAAGGCGACGATCGACCTCAATGTCGGGCGCGGCGTCAAGCTGCGTGGCGAGGCTAACGATGGCGGCGAGGCCAAGGGCGGCATATTCTACGAAAAGGAATATTGAGTTCCTGGCCCTTACCGCCGCCGGAACTGGCGCTGTCTCAACCCGCCCAAATGTATCAGTTACTCGCCTAAGCAGATTCCGGCGGAATCTGGGCGCGCTAGCACTTTTGCGCCAAGTCTGTCGTTATCACGCGAACCGCTCCCTTTTCAAAGTTGCACATTCCCTAACAGGTTCCGTAGCCATGCCGTCTTTGACATCACGGCAGGGATGCGGAATGTTAAAAGGCGGAAAGCCAACAATGGGAGTTAAGGTATGACAAATTACAAGAGTAATGGCGATCGCGTTCCCGATCACATCCTGGCCATGGCCGAAGAAGCCAAGGCAGGCAAAGTCGATCGCCGCGAGTTCCTCGCCTTGGCCAGCGTGTTCGGCGCGTCGACTGCGATGGCCTACGGCATGCTCGGCGTAGCCGTGCCGACCCAAGCCAGGGCCGAAGAGGTGCAGGGCAAGAAGGGCGGCATCCTGAAAGTCGCGCAATGGGTCAAGGATCCCAAGGATCCACGCAAGGCCGATTGGTCGGAAATCGCCAATGCCGAGCGCCAGGCGCTTGAGCCGCTGGTCAAGTACACCAGCGAATACACGTTCCGCCCGTACCTTCTGGAGAGCTGGGAGGTCAACGACGACGCCACCGAGTACACGCTGCATGTGCGCAAGGGTGTGACCTGGTCGAATGGCGATGCCTTCACCGCCGATGACGTCATCTTCAATCTCAAGCGCTGGGCCGACAAGAAGGCCGAGGGCAATTCGATGCCTGGCCGTCTCGGCACGCTGGTCAAGGACGACAAACTCGACGAAAGTGCCGTGACCAAGGTTGACGACCACACCGTCAAGCTGAAGCTCGGCAAGGCCGACATCGCGCTCATTCCGAACATGTGCGACTATCCCGGCCTCATCGTGCACAAGAGCTTCGACGAGAAGGGCGGCGACTTCAAAGCCTGCCCGATCGGTACCGGCCCGTTCGAGCTCGTCTCCTACGATGTCGGCCAGAAGGTGGTCTACAAGCGCCGCGAGGACAACAAGTGGTGGGACGGCGAGGTGTTCCTCGACGGCATCGAATTCGTCGACTACGGCACCGATCCGGCAGCCATGGTCAGTGCCTTCGAGGCCGGCGAAGTCCATACGAATTTCGAGACCTCGGCCGACTATGTGTCGATCCTCGACGGACTGGACCTGGTCAAGTCCGAAATCGTCACCGCGTCGACCATCGTGTGCCGCACCAACATCAACAACAAGCCTTACGGCGACCAGAAGGTACGCAACGCGCTGCAACTCGCGGTCGACAACAATGTCGTCCTGCAGCTTGGCTACGGAAATGCCGGCACGGTGGCTGAAAACCACCATGTCTGCCAAATCCACCCGGAATATTACGAGCTGCCCAAAGTCGCTCGCGATCCGGCCAAGGCCAAGGCGCTGATGGCGGAAGCCGGCCAGGCCGACTTCGAGCATGAGCTGATCACGGTCGACGAAGACTGGCACAAGAATACCGGCGACGCCATCGCCGCGCAGATGCGCGACGCCGGCCTCAAGGTAAAGCGCACGGTGCTGCCGGGCTCGACGTTCTGGAACGACTGGACCAAGTATCCGCTGTCCATGACCAACTGGAACATGCGCCCGCTCGGCGTCCAGGTTCTGGCGATCGGCTACCGCACCGGCGAGGCGTGGAACGAGTCGGCCTATTCCAACCCCGAATGGGATGCCAAGCTCAATGCAGCATTGGCCGTTGCCGATGCGGCCAAGCGCAAGGAGATGATGAAGGACATCGAGCAGATCCTGCAGGATTCCGGCATCATGATCCAGCCATACTGGCGCAAGCTCTACAGCCACTCGGTCAAGGCGGTGCAGAATTACAAGATGCATCCGACCTTCGAGCGCGATTACGGCAAGGTCTGGCTCGACCAGGCGTGATTGGAACGTCAGGGAAGGGGCGCTTCGCTCCTTCCCGTCACGCCTCGCATGGCCCAGAACCGGAAGCCGCCGCAGCAAAAAGTTGCGGACTTTCCTGAAAGACCGTTCAATAAAACTGGGTTGATTGCATCCGAGTGCCGATTTGACGGCCAACTCTGCCGGCAGCGGCAAAGCTGGTTTTTCGAACTGGCTCCAACCCCAACCAGACCGGCAGGGGACCGCCATGCTTTCTTTCGTAATCAGGCGTCTCGGCACCATGGCATTGACGATGCTGTGCCTGACGATGATCGTCTTCTTCCTGATCAACCTCGAGCCGAATTTGAAGAAGCTGGCGATCAGCCAGACCGAAATGCACACATCGGCCGAACAGCTCGAAAGCTGGCTGGTCAACCATGGCTACCGGCAGAACTTCTTCGTGCGCTACGGGCAATGGCTGGGCGTCGTCCCGAAGCAACCGGTGACCGATCCGGCGACCGGCAAGCCGACGCAGCGTTTCTCCTTCTGCAACGATCCGCTGGAGCCGAAATTCTCCGGCATCCTGGAAGGTGATTTCGGCTGCTCGACCAAGTTCAAAACCTCCGTTGCGTCAAAGCTCTTCCCCGCACTCGCCGCCACCGGTATCCTGATGCTCTGCGTGCTGTTGGTGATGGTGCCGATTTCGCTGCTGATCGGCATCCTGGCCGGCATGCGCGAGGGCTCGCGAACGGACCGAACGCTGTCCGTCGCATCAATCGCGTCGACGGCGACGCCCGAATATGTGTCCGGCGTCATCTTCACCGTCATCTTCGCCTCCTGGCTCGGCTGGCTGAACGGTTCGGCCGCCTCGGCAAGCCAGGGCATCACCTTCTACAATTTCACCCTGCCGGTGATGACGCTGGCGATCTACGGCATCGGCTACATCGCCCGCATGACACGCGCCTCGATGGTCGAGGTGATGACGCAGCAATATATCCGCACCGCCCGGCTGAAGGGGCTTTCCTTCGGCAGCGTCGTCGTCAAGCACGCGCTGCGCAATGCGCTGATTGCGCCCTTCACCGTCATCATGCTGCAATTTCCCTGGCTGCTTACCGGCGTCGTCATCGTCGAGGTGATGTTCCGCTACCAGGGCTTTGGCTACACGCTGGTCGAGGCCGCCGGCAACAACGACATCGATCTGCTGCTTGGCTGTTCACTGGTCTCGGTGTTCATCGTGCTGATCACGCAGCTCATCTCGGATGTCGGCTACGCGTTCCTCAATCCGCGTATCAGAGTTCAATAGGGGGCTGGGGCAGATGCAGGTCGAATATATCGGTGCCTTCAATGTCGTGCTCGGCGTGATTGGGCGTTTCTGGCCGGTCTGGTTAGGGCTTGCCCTGGTGATGGGGGTGAGCTCCACCTACAAGAAAAGGCTCGGCCTCTACGGCCAGCTGTTCGATAGCGGCGTCGGCATAGTCGGTGTCGGCATCTGCCTGTTCTGGCTGTTCACGGCAATCTTCGCGTCGACCGTCGCGCCCTTCGATCCGCTCGCCCAGGTCCCGATCATGAAGGATGCGCTGCCGGGCGCGCTCGAGCCGGTATCGAAACTCATCTACTATTTCGGCGGCGACAAGCTCGCCCGCGATGTCTTTTCGCGCATGGTCTATGGCAGCCAGATCGTGCTGATCATCGCACCGGCTGCGACCGGTTTCGCGCTGATGGTCGGCATCACGCTCGGTCTGCCCGCCGGTTACTATGGCGGCCGGATCGACACCGTGCTGTCCTTCCTGGCCAATCTGGTGCTGGCCTTCCCGGTGATCCTGCTGTTTTACCTGCTGGTGACGCCGGGCATCATGGATACGCCGATCCCCTACGCCATGGCCGGGCTGTTCTTCCTGTTCCCGATCATCTTCTTTTCGGTGCTGTTCTGGACGCGCTACAAGAACCGGCCGGACCGCCTCTATATATTGCTCGGGCTGACGCTGATCATCGGCGGCTGGGTCTATGCCGGCCTGGTGTTCGACGCCGATCCGTTCAAGATCATCCACATCGATCCCAACCAGCTCAACATCTTCGTGGCGGTGGTGTTCGCCTCCAGCCCCGGCGTATTCCGCATCGTGCGCGGCCTGGTGATGGACATCAAGACGCGCGACTATGTGGCGGCGGCGCAGACGCGCGGTGAATCGCCCTGGTACATCATGCTGTGGGAGATCCTGCCCAATGCGCGCGGGCCGCTGATCGTCGATGCCTGCCTGCGCATCGGCTACACCACGATCCTGCTCGGCACGCTCGGCTATTTCGGGCTGGGCCTGGCGCCGGAGAGCCCTGACTGGGGCACCGCAATCAAGGACGCCAGCCGCCTGCTGCGCTCCTTCATCCACCCGGCGCTGCCGCCGACCATCGCGCTGATGTCGTTCGTGCTGGGCTTGAACCTGCTTGCCGACTCGCTGCGCGAACAATCGATGAAAGACTGATCTGCGGGTCGGCCCGCGAGCATGAAAATAGGATTGGAGCGACCCATGAATGAGGCAGTTCGAAATCCCGGCAAGCCGACCCTTGGGCCAAGCGCTGCGCCGATCATCGAGATCGAGAACCTGTCGATCTCCTTCTTCACCCGCAAGGGCGAGATCCCCGCCGTCATGGACTTTTCCTGCACGGTGATGCCGGGCGAAGCCATGGGCATCGTCGGCGAGTCCGGCTGCGGCAAGTCGACCGTGTCGCTCGGCATCATGCGCGACCTCTCCAACATCGGAAAGATTGTCGGCGGCAAGATCAAGTTCCAGGGCAAGGACATGGGCGAGCTGTCCGACGAGGAGTTGCGCTCCATCCGCGGCAACAAGATCGCCATGATCTACCAGGAGCCGATGGCGAGCCTCAATCCGGCGATGAAGGTCGGCCAGCAATTGATGGAAGTGCCGCTGATCCACGACAAGGTGTCGAAGGAAGAGGCTTACAAAAGGGCGCTCGAAATGGTGCGCTCGGTGAGATTGCCCGATCCCGAACGGATGATGCGTTCCTATCCGCACCAGCTGTCCGGTGGCCAGCAGCAGCGCATCGTCATTGCCATGGCGCTGCTGTCGAAGCCGGCGCTGCTTCTGCTCGACGAACCGACGACGGCGCTCGACGTGACGGTGGAGGCCGGCATCGTCGAACTGGTCAAGGGGCTGGGCGAGAAGTTCGGCACGTCGATGATCTTCGTGTCGCACAATCTGGGCCTCATCCTCGAGACCTGCGACCGCATTACGGTGATGTATTCGGGCGAAGCGGTCGAGACCGGCAAGATCAAGGACGTGTTCGACCGGATGCGTCACCCCTATACGCAAGGGCTGTTCCGCTCGATCCCGCTGCCGGGCGCCGACAAGAATTCGCGGCCGCTGATCTCTATCCCCGGCCAGTTGCCGCTGCCGCATGAGCGGCCCAAGGGCTGCAATTTCGGGCCGCGCTGCCACCATTTCGTCGAGGGCGTCTGCAATGCCGCCGAAATCCCGATGATCGAAGTCGCCGGTCACGAAGGGCATTTCTCGCGCTGCGTGCGCTTCAACGAGATCGACTGGGAAGCGCTGCCGCCCGGCGCCAAGAAGGTCAATGAGAAGGTCGTGCCCGGCGCGCCGGTGCTCAAGATCGAGGATTTGAGAAAATACTACAAGGTCGGCGGCAGCGAAGTGTTCGGCTCCAGCGAAGGCCGCGTCGTCAAGGCCAATGAGACGATCTCGTTCATGGCGCGCGAATCCGAGACCGTCGCCATCGTCGGCGAGTCCGGCTGTGGAAAGTCGACACTGGCCAAGGTCCTGCTGGGGCTGGAGACGGCAAGTGCCGGCACAGTGACGCTGGGCAACAAGGAGATCCAGTCGACCGGCATCGAAAAGCGCAGCGTCGAAACGGTGTCGTCGATCCAGATGGTGTTCCAGAACCCGTTCGATACACTCAATCCCAGCCACTCCGTCGGTTCGCAGATCATCCGCACGCTGGAAAAATTCAAAGTCGGCAACAATGTCGCCGAGCGGCGCAAGCGCATGCTGGAATTGCTCGACCTGGTGAAGCTGCCGCGGGCCTTCGAGACACGCAAGCCGCGCCAGTTGTCGGGCGGCCAGAAGCAGCGCATCGGCGTGGCGCGTGCCTTTGCCGGCGATGCCAAGGTGGTGGTGGCCGACGAGCCGGTGTCGGCACTCGACGTCTCGGTGCAGGCGGCCGTGACCGAGCTGCTGATGGACATCCAGCGCAAGAACAAGACGACGATGCTGTTCATCAGCCACGATCTGTCCGTCGTGCGCTACATCGCCGACCGCGTCGTCGTCATGTATCTCGGCTACATCGTCGAGCAGGGCACGACCGACCAGATCTTCGCGCCACCCTATCACCCCTACACAGAGGCGCTGCTGTCGGCGATCCCGATCGCCGACACCAGCGTGGTCAAACGGCACATCGTGCTCGAAGGCGATATCCCGTCGGCGATGAACCCGCCGAGCGGCTGCCCGTTCCAGACGCGCTGCGGCTACAAGAGGCTGGTGCCGGACAATCTGTGCGAGACCAAGGTGCCGCCGGTGAAGCATCTCGGCGATGGCCATATGAGCCTGTGCTGGCTGTCGGACGATGTGCTGGCGACGATGGAGCCGGTGATCAAGTTCGACAGGGAACACGCAGCGCATGAGGGCGTGCCGGAAGACGCACCGGATGGGATCGGCCCCGGTTTCGCCGGCGAACCGCCGAAGCGCCCGCATGGCAAGAAGCCGAGCTGACCAGCCATAGAGGCAATGCCGCTCGTTGGCGCATTGCCGCAGCGTCGCCATAGCTCAAGGAACGACAGCTACGTTCGCTTGAATATTGCTGTCCATTGCTTTATGTGATGCGTGATGTTTGATGCGCGGTAGGGAGCATGTTGTGAGAACCACACTTGCAATCGATGACGATGTCCTACTTGCGGCCAAGGCCATGGCGCGACAGCAGGATCGCAGCGTTGGCGACGTCATTTCCGATCTGGCTCGCCGCTCACTGCGCAGGCCCCCGACCGGCGGTGAACGCAACGGCATCCCCTTGCTTGCATCGCGGCCCGACGGCCCGATGGTCGATCTCGAAATGGTCAATGCGCTTCGCGACGAATTGCCGTGACCTTCCTGCTCGACGTCAATGTGTTGATTGCGTTGATCGATCCGGCTCACGTCGCGCATGAAGATGCCCATCGGTGGTTCCAATCCACCGGGCATTTATCATGGGCAACATGTCCCATTACCGAGAATGGCGTCATCAGGATTGTAAGCAACCCGAAATACCCCAATTCTCCGGGTTCGCCCGCCGTGGTGGCGCAGATTGTCGGCAAGCTGCATGCCCTTTCAGGACATCAGTTCTGGCCTGACGAGATCAGCCTTGTCGGTTCCAACGACATCGATGCAGCCAGGATCCTCACCCCGGCACAGGTAACGGATAGCTATCTGTTGGGACTCGCCAAGGCGCGTGACGGCCAATTGGCGACGTTTGACCGAAAGCTGTCGACGGCAGCGGTAAAGGGAGGGAGGTCGATCCTCCACCTGATCCCAAGCGAATGAATGGCTGAGTTCCGCTTCGATCGCAAACTGCGTGGCTGCAAGACCGCTTGGCAACGTCAGCTGCCGCATTGCTGCAGCTGTTCGGCATAGTCGCGGGCCATCTTTTCGGTCGCCCTGGCATAGCCCTGCACGCCGGCATCGCCACGGTTGCCGCGGCCGTAGGCGGTCCAGCCGAGATAGTAGGCGAGATAGAGATTGTAGGTGTCGTTGCGGGCGACGCCGAACGTGTCTGATGTCTTGGAATGATACCAGCCGACGAAATCGACGGCATCGGCAAACTTGGTCCGCCGCGCCGCCCAGCTGCCGGTTTCGCTCTGATATTGCGACCAGGTGCCGTCGAGCGCCTGCGAGAAACCGGTGGCCGACGAGACATGTTTCCACGGAATGAAGCCGAGCAGTTTGGTACGCGGCGGCCTGGCATTGCTCTTGAAACCGGATTCCTTGCGCACCGTCGCCATCAGCACGGGGACAGGGACGCCGTATTTCTGCGAGGCGCGCTCGGCGGCCGACTGCCAGTTGTCGAACCAGCCGTCGTTCTGGTCGAAGACGGCGCAGACATTGTTGATATGGTTGGGCGGCGTCGCGCAGGCCGGCAAAGCCAGCAGCACGCCAACCGCTACAATTTTACTCAAACTCGAACTACGCATTGGAAAACGAATAGGCCGAAATCATAAAGGGAATCTTGCGGTGTTTCTTAACGGCTTGCCGGCCTGGCTGCGCTCGGTGGGCCTGTATCATTATTCCGACCTTTCGCGTCGCCTTTATCTCCATCAGAATTCAAAAATGCCGCCTTGGATAAAATCACGCCCGCGAAGGGCGGATTTCTGACAGCGATATCCGGATGCCGGCGCTCTGATGCCAGGCATGAATGAACCAAGACGAAAGCGCGGCGCGGAGCGAACCAGCAACCGGGGGCCCGCCGCCATCCCGCAACTTCCACTGCGGCGGGTGACCAATCCCTATCCGCCGATGGCGATGCTCTCAGTCGACCAGGTCGAAGCGATCCACCAGGCGTCGATGCACATTCTGGAAAATTTCGGCATCGAGGTGATGTCTCAGCGGGCGCTGGCGCTGTTCGAGAAGGCGGGCGCAAAAGTTGACCATGCGACCGCGAATGTCCGCATCGACCGGGGCCTTGTCGCCGAGGCGCTGAAGACCACGCAGTCCAGCTATCGGCTGACGCCGCGCAACCCCGCCAACACCATTCATCTCGGCGGCAACACGATCAATTTCACCCTCGTCGCCGGGCCGCCCAATGTGCACGACATGGAGCGCGGCCGGCGCGCTGGAAACTTGCACGACTATGCCGATCTGACCCGGCTGGCGCAGCATTTCAACTGCATCCACATGCTCGGCAACCAGGTCTGCGCGCCGGTGGAACTGCCGGCCAACACCAGGCACATGGATACCTATTTCACCAACCTGACGCTGACCGACAAATCGTTCCATGTCTCGGCGATTGGACGAGGCCGGGCGCTGGACGGCATCGAGATGATGGCAATCGCGCGCGGGCTGACGCTGGACGAGATGCGCGATGATCCCGGCATTGCCACCATCATCTCGGTCAACTCGCCGCGGCGTTTCGACGAGATGATGGCCGAAGGGCTGATGACCATGGCTGAGTTCGGCCAGTCGGTGGCGGTGACGCCGTTCACGCTGATGGGCGCGATGAGCCCGGTGACGCTCGCCGGCGCCCTGGCGCAGCAGAATGCCGAGGCGCTGTTCGGCGTGGTGCTGACGCAACTGGTGCGCCCCGGCGCGCCGGTGATGTACGGCGCCTTCACCTCCAACGTCGACATGAAGTCGGGCGCGCCGGCCTTCGGAACGCCGGAGAACACCAAGGCCAACATCGCCTCGGGGCAATTGGCGCGGCGCTACAATCTGCCCTACCGCACGACACCGGGGTCGGCATCGAATGCGGCGGACGCGCAAGGCGCCTACGAGACGCTGATGGCGCTGTGGGGCGCTGTGCTCGGCCACGGCAACCTCGTCTATCATGCCGCCGGCTGGCAGGAGGGCGGGCTGACGGCATCGTTCGAAAAGCTCATCATTGATGTCGAGATGATCCAGCACATGATGGAGTTCTTGCGCCCGATCGTCGTCGACGAGGCGGAGCTTGCGGTCGAGGCGCTGGGCGCGGTGCCGACCGGCGGCCATTTCTTCGGCGAACCGCACACGCTGGAACGCTATGCCACCGCCTTCTACCAGCCGATACTGTCCAACTGGCAGAATTACGAGGCATGGCAGGAGGCCGGCGGCCTCGACACGACGGCGCGCGCGACCCGGCTGTGGAAGAAGGCGCTGGAAGACTATGTCGAGCCGGTGATGGATATCGCCGTGCGCGAGGCGCTGGAGGCGTATGTGGCCAGGCGCAAGGAAGCGATCGGGCAGGGCGAGCCGTGACTTTTTCAGCGTCGGCGCGCGGCGCTGCCTTTCTGATTCACCTTATCTCCTCAACTCATTGATAACAGAGCAAAACTCATGAAATCGCATGCAAAGGTCGTGGTCATTGGCGGTGGCGTCGTCGGGTGCTCCGTGCTGTTCCATCTGGCGCGTCATGGCTGGACCGATGTCGTGCTTTTGGAGCGCGACGAGCTGACCTCCGGCTCGACCTGGCATGCGGCCGGCGGCATGCACACGATCAATGGCGACCCCAACGTCGCCAAGCTGCAGAAATACACGATCTCGCTCTACAAGGAGATCGAGGAGCTGTCGGGACAGGCGACCGGCGTACATCTGACCGGCGGCGTGCTTCTGGCGGCAACCGAGGCGCGGCTCGACTGGCTGCGCGGCGTCGTCGCCAAGGGGCGTTACCTCGGCATCGACCTCGAGGAGATATCGGCCAATGAAGCGGCCGAGCTGATGCCGCTGCTCGACCCGAAACAATTCGTCGGCGCCGTCCGCAACAAGGAGGACGGCCATCTCGATCCCTCCGGCGTGACGCATGCCTATGCCAAGGCCGCGCGGAAACTGGGCGCCGAGGTCGAGCGCTTCACCAAGGTCGAGGACATTGTGCGCCGGCCCGACGGCATGTGGCGCGTCATCACCAACAAGGGCGAAGTGGTGGCCGAGCATGTCGTCAATGCCGGCGGGTTATGGGCGCGCGAGGTCGGCCGCATGGTCGGGCTGGAGCTGCCGGTGCTGGCAATGGAGCACATGTACCTGATCACCGAGGATATGCCCGAGGTGGCGGCGTGGAACGCCAAGACGGGGACCGAGATCATCCATGCCGTCGATTTCGATGGTGAGCTGTACCTGCGCCAGGAGCGCGGCGGCATGCTGATGGGCACGTACGAGAAGGCCAATAAGGTCTGGTCCGAATTCCAGACGCCGTGGAATTTCGGTCATGAATTGCTGGAGCCGGACATCGACCGCATCGCGCCGTCGCTCGAAGTCGGCTTCCGCCATTTCCCGGCCTTCGAGAGGACCGGCATCAAGCAGATCATCAACGGGCCCTTCACCTTCGCGCCGGACGGCAATCCGCTGGTTGGGCCGGTGCGTGGCCTTCCCGGCTTCTGGGTCGCCTGCGGCGTCATGGCGGGCTTTTCACAAGGCGGCGGCGTCGGCCTGGCGCTGTCCAACTGGATGATCGAGGGCGATCCCGGCGCCGACATCTGGGCGATGGATGTCGCGCGCTACGGCGACTGGGCGACGATGGCCTACACCAATGCCAAGGTGCGCGAGAACTATTCGCGCCGCTTCTCGATCCGTTTCCCCAATGAGGAGCTGCCCGCCGGGCGGCAGCTGAAGACGACGCCGATCTATGATCTGCTGTCGGCCAAGGGCGCGCAATGGGGCGTGTCCTATGGGCTGGAAGTGCCGCTCTGGTTTGCGCCCGAGGGTGTCAAGGACGAGTTCTCGTGGCGGCGGTCCAGCGATTTCACCCATGTCGCCAATGAGGTCGCGACTGTTCGTGAGAGCGTCGGCCTGGCGGAGATTTCGAACTTCGCCAAATACAAGGTGACGGGAGGAGGGGCGGCCGCTTGGCTCGACCGGGTCTTTGCCTGCAAGTTGCCCAAGCCAGGCCGCATGACGCTGGCGCCGATGCTGAAGGATGACGGCAAGCTCATCGGCGATTTCACGCTGGCCAATATCGGTGCCACCAATTCCAACGGGACCGAGTGGTTCATCGCCGGCTCCGGTATCGCCGAGCAGTATCATATGCGCTGGTTCGAGGCGCATTTACCTGCGGATAGCTCAGTGCGCATGGAGGCGCTGGGGCAGAAACTGACCGGTCTGGCGATCGCCGGACCCAAGGCGAGGGAGGTGCTGGCGAAGGTCAGCCGCGCGGATGTCGCCAACACCGCATTCCCCTTCATGGCGGTCGCGAAAATGGACATCGGCACGGCGCCATGCCTGGTCGGCCGCGTCAGCTACACCGGCGATCTCGGCTACGAGATCTGGGTGGCGCCGGAATATCAGCGCGCTGCCTTCCAGGCGTTGATGGCGGCAGGCGAGGAATTCGGCCTCGGCCTGTTCGGCTCGCGCGCGCTCAATGCGCTGCGGCTGGAGAAAAACTACGGCTCATGGGCGCGCGAATACCGGCCGATCTACGGGCCGCTGGAGGCCGGGCTCGACCGTTTCGTCGCCTATGGCAAGGATGCCGATTTCGTCGGCAAGGCCGGCGCTCTTGCCGAGCGCAAGGAGGGCGGCAAGCTCAGGCTGCGCACATTTATCCTCGATGCCGACGATGCCGATGTCATCGGCGACGAGCCGATCTGGTACGATGGCGCGGTGCGCGGCTGGGTGACGTCGGGCGGCTATGCGCATCACTCGAAGAAATCCGTCGCCATCGGCTATGTGCCGAAGGAGATCGCAGACAAGAGCGACGGCTTCGAAATCGAACTTTTGGGCAAGCGCCACGCGGCGCGCGTTCAGGCAGCGCCGCTCTTTGACGCGAACTTCGAGCGAATGCGCGCCTGAAGCGCTTCGGCTTCGCCGAGGCGCTTCAGATTCCTTTGTGCATGTCGTTATCCCAAAACCGCTGCGCACCTTTGGGCGACATGCATTGCGCGTCAGACGTTGCGGCGGTTGTCGAGCGCGAAGGCGCCGGCGCCGGCAAACACCAGATAGAGGAAGATGAAGCAGAAGGAGATTGCCGCGTCGCCGCTGTTGTTGACCGGGAAGAAGTCGCGCGGGTAGTGCGCCATGAAATAGGCGATGGCCATCTCGCCGGCCAGAAGGAACGCGACCGGGCGGGTCAACAGACCGAGCGCCAGCAGGATGCCACCGGCGAATTCCAGGATGCCTGCCGTCGCCGTCAGGCCGCTAAGAGCGTGAGGCTCGGCGCTGACCGGAAAATTGAACAGTTTCTGCGAGCCATGCTCGAGGAACTGCAGGGCTGTGATGATGCGCAGGACGCCGAGTGCCTGCGGCTGAAATCTCGCGAGACCGTCAAAAAGCTTCATCTAAACTCCATTTTTCCAACCATGTGGCCCGGCCATAAATCATCACCCGGCGCTGGACCATTCACTTCCCATGGCCTGTCATCAACAATCGGTGATTGCAATTATTTCCAGTCTGACTTCGAAATTTGCTCTCGTTATGGTTGCATACATCTCGTTAAGGTTGTATATCTGCGAGTAGACACTCCAAACCAGACGGGTTCCTTCGCCATGAAAAAAGTCGCCATCAGCCTGTTCGCAATCCTCGCAAGCACCAGTTTCGCCGTGGCCGCTGATGCTGGCTGCGATGCCTTCAAATGGCCGGTAACACGCGAGCAGGAACTGTTTCCGGCAGCGCCCGCCGCGCAGTCCGGTGCCTCTCTTGCTTTCGGCGAAGCCGCGGATATGGCGCTGGAGCCGGTCGATGCGGTCAGCTTCATGGTCTCACCGCAACGCGCGCCGGCAGCCGGCACGTTCGGCGCGACGGCAAACGTGGCCGTGCCAACGGAAGGAGAGCTCCAGATCAGCCTGTCCGATGAGGCCTGGGTCGACGTCATTCAGGATGGCCAGGCCGTGAAATCAGCCGGTTTCAGCGGCGTGAAGACCTGCCTCGGCGTCCGCAAGAGCCTGCGCTTCAAGCTGACGCCTGGCGCAGCCACGATCCAGCTCAGCGGCGCCAGGAAAGAGAACCTCAAAGTTGCGGTGCTGGCGCCGGAGTGACCGCGCCCGGACGCGCCTCTCATCGCACCAGCGGCGCGATGAGAGCAGTTCCGTGCAGGCGAGTACCGGAGGGGATCAGCGGCCCGGCGCGATCAGCGCGAAATAAGCGCCTTGCGGATCGGTGAACTGGGCAATCCATTGGCCGGTCTGAACCGGCATCGGACCCATGACGATCTTGCCGCCATTGTCGGTGACGCGTTTGGCGGCTGCGTCGATGGCATCGACATTGAAGTAGAACAGCCACACCGGCACCGGCAGCTGTTGTGGCTTGTTCATGATGCCGCCGCCGGATTCAGGGCCGGCCGAGAAGGTCTGATAGATGCCCATCTCGCCGATGTCCATGCTACCGGCATCAGTCCAGCCGAACTGGCTGGAGTAGAAATCGAAGGCCTTCTGGCGGTCGGACGCATAAAGCTCGTGCCAGCCGACATGGCCCGGCGTCGTTGCCGGAAGGACGGGCTGGTGGGGGCCATTGGGCTGCAGGAACATGAAGGCGGCGCCTTGCGGGTCGGCGACGACGGAGAAGCGGCCGACGCCGGGAATGTCGTCGGGTTCGCGGTGAACAGCCCCGCCGGCGGCTTTCAGTGCCTCGGTCGAGGCATCGGTATCGCTGGTGTGGATATAGCCGAACCAGGCCGGCTTCAGACCCGTCCTGGCTGCTTCCTCGGGCAGGGTCATCAGCCCGCCGACGCCACGCCCGACGGAGTTCACCACGATATAGCGCGGCATGCCAGGCGCCTTGTCGAAGGGCTCGGCGCGCCAGCCGACCACGGTGGTGTAGAACGCTTGCGCCGCATCGAGGTCGCTGGTCATCAACTCGTACCAGAAGAAGCGCATTGGGGATCTCGGCATTCTCGGTCTCCTCACCTATGCATCGATCGTCGTCCGATCCATCAAAGGACGTTTTCAGCGACGCGAATCCGACAGCGAAGCGGAGAAAATTCAACGGCTGCGTTGACACATCGTTCCGCACTTCGCCCCACCGGCGGCTTGCACTTGGGGCGGTTTTCGACTTTCCTTGGGGCAAACGAGGGGTAGTAGTTTCATGCGCCTTATGTCGCTCACGCCTGAGCTTGTGTCACTGTGTCATCGCGAAGAGGTCGATCCCGGACCCGACTGCAGTTGGACGCAGCTGAACGATGAGGATTACCGGACATTAGCCTTGCGGCTGTCTGAAGAAGCAGACGAGGGGCCTTTGTGGGTGTTCGCCTATGGCTCGCTGATCTGGAAGCCGGCTTTCGAATCAGTCGAACGCCAGCGCGCCACCGCTTTCGGCTGGCACCGCTCCTTCTGCCTCGACATGGTGCGCTGGCGCGGCAGCGTCGCGCAGCCGGGGCTGATGATGGCGCTCGAACGCGGCGGCCGATGCGACGGCGTCATCTACCGCCTGCCCGACGGCGACAAGCCGCAGCAGATCGAAAGATTGTTGCGGCGCGAGATCGACGACCATGAGAGTGTCAGCTCGGTCCGGTGGGTTCCCGTGCGCACGGAGCAGGGCCGGATACGGGCGCTCGGCTTCTGGGTCGGGGTGACGGGCAGGGGAACCTCGCTCGGGCAGCCGCTGGATCGGGTGGCGAGGGTGCTTGCCAGAGCCTGCGGCCATGTCGGCTCAGGCGCGGAATATCTCTACAACACCGTCAGCCACCTTGAGGAATTCGGCATCCGCGACCGCAATCTGTGGCGGCTGCAGCAACTGGTTGCCAACGAGATCAGGTCGATCCATGGCGGCGCTACGAGCTCTGGCTTTTCGCCCGTGACATAGGCCATAACATGAGTGGTTCGATCATATTATCAGCTAGGCTTTTCAGTAACTTGCGGCGAAAATTGACCAATTGATAAAAAAATAAAACGTGCTAGCCTTCCCCAAAACGAAAACAGGGGAACTGACGATGCCAGAAGGCCAGTTCAAGGACGGCATTGCCGGCGGCCGGCTTGCCGCCGACCAGTACGCCGAGAATTTTTCCGACCTGCATCCGCCGCTCGATCACCACGAAGCGCTGGTCGAATCCGACCGCTGCTATTTCTGCTACGATGCGCCGTGCATGAATGCATGCCCGACCTCGATCGACATTCCGCTGTTCATCCGCCAGATCTCGACCGGCAACCCGATCGGTTCGGCCAAGACGATTTTCGACCAGAACATATTGGGTGGCATGTGCGCCCGCGTCTGCCCTACCGAGACGCTGTGCGAAGAGGTCTGCGTGCGCGAGGTGGCGGAAGGCAAGCCGGTGCAGATCGGCCGCCTGCAACGCTACGCCACCGATGTCGCCATGGCCAAGCACCAGCAGTTTTATTCGCGCGCTGAATCGACCGGCAAGTCGGTCGCCGTGGTCGGCGCCGGTCCGGCCGGCCTAGCCGCGGCGCACCGGCTCGCCCGCCATGGCCACGAGGTGACCATACTGGAAGCCCGCCCGAAGGCCGGCGGCCTCAATGAATATGGCATCGCCGCCTACAAGAGCATCGACAATTTCGCCCAGGCCGAGGTCGACTATGTCACGGGGATCGGCGGCATCGATATCCAGAACGGCAGGGCGCTCGGCCGCGACTACCGGCTGTCGGACCTGATCCGGAATTACGATGCCGTCTTCCTCGGCATGGGGCTTGGCGGCGTCAATGCGCTGCGCGCCGATGGCGAGGACGCCGGTGGCGTCGTCAATGCAGTGGAGTTCATCGCCGAACTGCGGCAGGCCAGCGATCTCGCGAGCCTGCCGGTCGGCCGGCGCGTCGTCGTCATTGGCGGCGGCATGACGGCGATCGACGCCGCGGTGCAATCGAAGCTGCTCGGCGCCGAGGAGGTGACGATCTGCTACCGGCGCGGCCAGGAACACATGAACGCTTCCGAGTTCGAGCAGGATCTGGCTGCCGCCAACGGCGTCACCATCCGCCATTGGCTGCAGCCGAAGCGGGTGATCGCTGAGGGTGGCAAGGTGTCGGGCATCGAACTCGAATACACCGCGATGAATGGCGACAAGCTCGCCGGCACCGGCGAGCGGCTGACGCTGGCCGCCGACCAGGTGTTCAAGGCGATCGGCCAGAGCTTCGTGCCGGCAGCACTGAATGGCAGCGGCGCTGCGATCGAACTCGAGGCCGGCCGCATCAAGGTCGATGCCGAAGGGCGCACCTCGCTTGCCAATGTCTGGGCCGGCGGCGACTGCATTTTTGGTGGCGACGACCTCACCGTCTCGGCAGTCGCGCAAGGCCGCGACGCGGCGGAGAGCATCAACAGGGCATTGCGATGATAGCGCAGATCCTTGCCGCCGTCATCGGCACCGCGGCAGTGCCGGCGGTTTCAGGGGATTATTGGCTCTATGCGCAATGGTGCGACCAGAAGGGTGAAGAGCGGATGTCGGTCGAAGCGTCCGGCGTCGGCTTCAGCGAGCACACGATCTGCCAATGGACAGCCGGGCCGCCAACTGGCGACCTGGTACAAACGACGGTTTCATGCGCGAGCGTCTATCTCAACGGAGAAGAGACCGTGCGCATGGATGAAAAAATGGTCGGGCTGGAAGCGCGCAAGGGCGATCCGGACCAGATCACGGTAACGGTCGAAGGCGAACCGCCATCGGTTTTTCTTCGATGCGAGGAATGATCCGATAGGCAACGCTTTAAGGTGGCGGTAAGCCCGCCACGGCCAGAGGAGAAAGACCCATGGCAGACATCCGCAACAATTTCGTCGGCATCAAATCGCCCAATCCGTTCTGGCTGGCTTCGGCGCCGCCGACCGACAAGGCCTACAACGTCATCCGCGCCTTCAAGGCGGGCTGGGGCGGCGTCGTGTGGAAGACGCTGGGCGAAGAAGGTCCGCCGGTGGTCAACGTCAACGGCCCGCGCTATGGCGCGATCTGGGGGGCGGACCGGCGCCTGCTCGGCCTCAACAATATCGAGCTGATCACCGACCGCGATTTGCAGGTCAATCTGCGCGAGATCAAGCAGGTCAAGAAGGACTGGCCCGACCGCGCCATCGTCGTCTCGCTGATGGTGCCATGCGTCGAGGAAAGCTGGAAGGCGATCCTGCCGGTGGTCGAGGAGACCGAAGCCGACGGCATCGAACTCAATTTCGGCTGCCCGCACGGCATGTCGGAACGCGGCATGGGCGCGGCTGTCGGCCAGGTGCCTGAATACATCGAAATGGTAGTGCGCTGGTGCAAGGCCAACACCCGCATGCCTGTCATCACCAAGCTGACGCCGAATATCACCGATGTGCGCAAGCCGGCGCGCGCCGCACTCTCCGGCGGAACCGACGCGGTGTCGCTGATCAACACCATCAACTCGATCACCGGCGTCGACCTCGATAGCTTCGCGCCGCAGCCGACCATCGACGGCAAGGGCTCGCATGGCGGCTATTGCGGCCCGGCGGTGAAGCCGATCGCCATGAACATGGTGGCCGAGATCGCCCGCGATCCGGAAACGCGCGGCCTGCCGATCTCCGGCATTGGCGGCATCACCACCTGGCGCGATGCGGCCGAATTCATGGCGCTCGGCGCCGGCAATGTGCAGGTGTGCACGGCGGCGATGACATACGGCTTCAAGATCGTGCAGGAGATGATCGCCGGTCTCGAAAACTGGATGGACGAGAAAGGCCACGCCTCGCTCAACGACATTGTCGGCCGCGCCACGCCCAACGTCACCGACTGGCAGTATCTCAACCTCAATTACATCGCCAAGGCGCATATCGACCAGGACGCCTGCATCAAATGCGGCCGCTGCCACATCGCCTGCGAGGACACTTCGCACCAGGCGATCACCAACATGGTCGACGGCGTCAGGCATTTCGAGGTGATCGAGGCCGAATGCGTCGGCTGCAATCTGTGCGTCAATGTCTGCCCGGTCGAGAACTGCATCACCATGGAGCCGCTGGCCGCCGGCGTGATGGACCAGCGCACCGGCAAGCCGGTGTCGCCGGTCTATGCCAACTGGACGACGCACCCGAACAACCCGATGGCCAAGGTGGCCGCGGAGTAGGGAACGGGTCGAAGAAAAAAGCGGCGCTTTCGAGCGCCGTTTTTCATTTTGCTATTGCAGATAAAAATTATCCACGATATAAGATATCCATGAATCGGAGATCAACATCATGAAGCTGGGCGAGGGCGTTGAAGCGGCCATCCATTGCGCGGCCACACTGGCCAGCGTGGAGGGCAACAGCACGATGCCGGGTGCTGCCTTGGCACAGTCCTTCGGCCTGTCGCCGACCTATCTGCTGAAACATCTGAACCAGCTGACGGCTGCGCGCATCCTGGAATCGGTGCCGGGACCGGCGGGCGGCTACCGGCTGGCGCGTCCGGCCGAGCGCATCACGCTGCTCGATATCGTGCTTGCGGTCGAGGGTCGCGAGCCGGCCTTCCGCTGCGGCGAGATCCGCCAGCGCGGCCCGGTCAAGATCGATGCTTCGGCCTATGTGAAGCCGTGCGGCATCAATGCCGCGATGCTGAAAGCCGAGCGCGCCTATCGCGCGGCCCTCGCGGAAACCCGGTTGTCCGACATCGTGGCTGATTACAAGGCCGAAGGCGATCCGCGATCGTTTGCCGCCAGCTGTGCCTTTGTCGCGCGCCATCAGCGGCCGCAGAAACCCGCTTCGACCAAACAGATTTAATCCCCGCCAAACAGATGTGAAAGGAAAGACGATGAAACAGAGACTGCAATTTTTCGCCAAGGCGCCTGAGATCATGAAAGCCGTGTCGGCGCTCAACAAGGCGGTCGACGAATGCGGGCTTGAAGTGAGCCTGCTGCATTTGATCAAGCTCCGCGCCTCGCAGATCAATGGCTGCTCCTACTGCGTCGAGATGCATAGCCGCGAGGCGAGGCGCGATGGCGAAACCGAGACACGGCTCTATCTGGTTTCGGCCTGGAAGGAATCGCCGCTGTTTTCCGAGCGCGAACGCGCGGCGCTTGCCTGGACCGAGGCAACGACCCTGATCGCCAACAATGGCGTTTCGGACGAACTCTATGCCCGCACGCTCGAGCACTTCTCGGAAGAGGAACTGGTCAAGCTGTCGGTCGCGATCGGCATGATCAACACCTGGAACCGGCTCTGCATCCCGTTCCACGCCATTCACCCGATGCCGGCTGCCAAAGCAGCCTGACCGTCCGGTTTAGTCATGGAGCGCCGCCCGCTCGACGGCGCTCCACCTGTTTTCAAAGGGGAGGATTTCATGCCTGTCGATTTGCCATCGACCCTATTGTTTCTCGGCCGCCTGCTGCTCGGCGGCGCCTTCGTTTTCGCCGGCCTGCGCAATGTTCAGAACGAGGCCTTCCTGACAGGGCTGATGGCCGCGCGCGGCGTGCCGCAGGCGAGATTGGCGTTGTGGGCCGGCATCGTCCTGCAGACCATTGCCGGCGCGCTGGTGATGGCCGGCCTGTGGACCGCGATCGCCAGTGCTGTGCTGGTGCTGTTTCTCATTGTCGCGACGCCGATGTTCCACAATTTCTGGGACCATCAGGGCCCGGACCGGGCGTCGCGCATCAACGGCTTCGTCGGCAACGTCGCACTGGCCGGAGGCTTTCTCACGCTGATCGCGCAGTCGCTGTAAGGTCACGCCGCGTAGCGCAGGCCGCCGTCGCAGGTCAGCACCTGGCCGGTCATGAAGCCGTTGGAGACTAGAAAGGCGATTGCGCCGGCGACGTCTTCGGCGCGGCCGACCCTGCCCACCGGGGTTTTGCCGGCATATTCGCTGAACACCGCCTGCCGCTGGTCTTCGGCCAGGAAATCCCACCACGGCGTGTCGATGACGCCGGGGGCAACGACATTGACGCGCAGCGGCTTCAGTTCGACCGCCAGGATCGGCACCACCGTCAACAGCATGCCGTTGACGGCGGCAATGCCGGCCACGCCGGGCGCCGACAATTGTGCCGACACCGCCGAGATGAAAGTGACCGATCCCGATCTGTTGAGCGTCGGCAAGGCAGCCTGCAGGCAGGACAGCTGCGGCCTGACTTTCTCGTCGACGCCGCCGGCGATGTCTGAGAGATCGAGGGTTTCGAACGGCCCAAGTCCCTTGCCGCCGCTGGCAGCCAGCACGAGGTGATCGAACGGTCCGAGTTCCCCAAAGAAATGGCGGACTTCGTCCGGCTTCGAAGCATCGAAGGCAGCTTTTTCGGCGGCGCCGCCGAGGCTCTTCCAGGCGCTGGTGAGCTTGTCCTGGCTTCGTCCGGTGATGGTCACCTTCATGCCTGGGCCCAGCAGTTTTCGCGCCGTTGCCAGGCCGATGCCGGATGAGCCGCCGATGACGACCGTGTGTTCGATCTTGCCGGTCATGAATGCTGTTCCTTCCATTTTGCGGAGGCTTGGCCGACGAGGTCGAGGCTCAGGGTTCGCAATTGCTGTCTGGCCTTGGCGTCATAGGCTTGTGCGTTGGCGCGGGATTCCTTTTGGCCATCGAAATAGAGGCCACTGCGGCCCTCCAGGGCGGGCGATGTCGCGAGGTTGAGAATGGCGTCGGCGCCGGTCTCGACCGAACTCCATGGCGTCACGCCGGCTTGGCGGACCATGGTGGTGTTCATGTAGCTCGCCGGATGCAGAGCGTTGACGGTGACGCCGCTGCCTTTCAACTCTCCGGCGAGGTCGATGGTGAACAGGATCTGCGCCAGCTTGCTCTGGCAATAGGCGCGCACGCCGGCATAGGAACGGGTCAGCATGACATCGCCGAAATCGATCGCCTGCTGGCCGGCCGAGGCGACGTTGACGATGCGCGCCGGCGAACTCGCCTTGAGCAGCGGCAGCAGTTCCGAGGTCAGCAGGAAACCGGCGAGATAGTTGACGGCAAAGCGCAGTTCGAAGCCGTCGGCGCTGAGCTGTCGCTTGGCGCCGGCCGTGCCGATGCCGGCATTGTTGATGAGGATGTCGAGCCGGTCGGTTTTTGCGCGTACGGCCTCGGCAAGGCGGCGGACCTCGGCTAGCGAGGCGAGGTCGGCGGCGAGGAACTCGGCTTTGCCGCCGGCGGATTCGATTTCTGCGACGGTTGCCTTGCCGCGAGCCGCGTCACGGCCATGCACCAGCACGCGCGCGCCGCCGGCGCCCAGCCTTTGCGCGACGACACGGCCGACGCCGTCGGTCGAACCGGTGATGAGGATTGTCTTGTCTTTCAGATCCATATTCAGAGCCTCCATCTCTTCTGGATGGAAGATGGGGCGCCTGACCCAGCCCAAACAGTTCAAACTTTATCCTGGTATCAATACTGCTATAATAGCTCTCATGGATGCCCCCACGCACTCCGCTGAAGACAGCCGCCGGCGCGAGCTTGGCGCCTTCCTGCGCTCGCGCCGCGAAAGATTGACGCCGTCCGCCACCGGCATCGCGACCGGCCTGCGGAGACGCACGCCAGGCTTGCGTCGCGAGGAAGTGGCGATGATCGCCGGCGTCGGCACCACCTGGTACACATGGCTAGAGCAGGGGCGCGAGGTCAGACCCTCGGTGGAGGTGCTAGCTGCGCTCAGCGAAGCGCTGCGCCTCGACGCCGTTGAAAGGCGGCATCTGTTCATCCTGGCAGGCCGCCAGCAACCGGAGAACCGCGTGGCTGCGCCGGAAAAGGTCGATGGCCCGCTAATGCATATGCTGGAGAGCCTGGTGCTGCAGCCGGCCTATGTCGTCGGGCGGCGCTGGGATGTGCTGGCCTGGAATCCGGCGGCGGTAGCGGTGTTCGGTGATTATGGCCTGCTAGAGGGCGACGCCCGCAACATCGTCCACATGGTGTTCACCAATCCGCATCACCGGCGCCTGCTGGTTGACTGGGAGCAATTGGCGCGCACCGTGCTGGCCTCGTTCCGGGCGGAAAGCGCCCGCTATGTGGGCGATGCGGATTTCGAGCGGCTGATCGTGCTTATGACGCGCTCAAGTCCGGAGTTTCGCGACTGGTGGCCGCAACGCGACGTGGCACGCCGATTGTCGGGGGTGAAACATGTCCGACATCCGAGAGCCGGCGCCATGACGTTCGAGCATATGAGCCTGTCGATCGACGACGGCTCGGACATGAAGCTGATCGTCTACACGCCGCTGGCCGAACAGAATTCGATCGAGAAGCTGCAGAATTTGCTTGAGGCGATGCCGGCGGAGCGCCGCAGCGCCTGACGCCCAAGGTCAGCCCTTCGGCTTCAGCCCATCAATGAACAACTGCTCCAGAAACCGCGCCGCATCCTCGAAGCGGCCGTCGCCGCCGCGATCGGCGCCGAGCACGGCACGGACCTGGACATCGAAATCGGCATAGTGCTGCGTCGTCGCCCAGATCGAAAAGATCAGGTGCCAGGGATCGGTGCGGGCGATTTTTCCCGCGCGCATCCAGCCCTTGATGACGTTGGCCTTCTCGTCGACCAGCGTTTTCAGCTCACCCGCCAGCAGCGGCATGATGCGCGGCGCGCCTTGCAGGATCTCGTTGGCGAACAGCCGGCTTTCCCTGGGAAAATCACGCGCCATTTCGAGCTTGCGCCGGATGTAGCTCCTGAGCTCGGTCAGGGGGTCGCCGATGTCGTCGAGTTCACGTAGCGGCGCCAGCCACGTCGCCAGCAGCCGCTCCATCAGCGTTTCGTGGATGTCTTCCTTGCGGCGGAAATAGTAGAGCAGGTTCGGCTTCGACATCCCCGCGGCCTCGGCGATCTGGTCGATGGTCGAACCGCGAAAGCCGTTGGCGGAGAAGACTTCGAGGGCTGCCTCCAGGATCAGTTCGCGCTTTTCCTGCTGGATGCGGGTGCGGCGAGGGGCTGAGCCTTCCATGGCGCCGCTCACCCCTGCAAGCCTTGGCCGCAGGGTTCATCTGGACCAATTCTCTGGACCAGTTTTTCTCTTACCCGTGGAGCGCACTTCGCAGGCCGCATTTCCGCTAGTAATCCCTTGACCGCCGACAGGGCGGTGCTAACGTTTGTCCAATCGGTCAAAAATTTGCGTAGCATGAAAACGCAGCAAAGACCAAGCTTTGGAAAGACCAAGCGTTAGCCGCACAGAAACAGGTTACAAGGGGAAGTCTTGGTCATGTCCAACCGGCTGAAAGTCACGCCGAACGATCTCAGCGCATTCTGGATGCCGTTCACCGCGAACCGGCAGTTCAAACAGGCGCCACGCATGTTCGTGTCCGCCAAGGACATGCACTACACCACCAGCGACGGCCGCAAGGTGCTCGACGGCACCGCCGGCCTGTGGTGCGTCAATGCTGGCCATTGCCGTCCCAAGATCACGGAAGCGATCCAGCATCAGGCGGCCGAACTCGACTATGCGCCGGCCTTCCAGATGGGACACCCGATCGTGTTCGAACTGGCAAACCGCCTGGTCGATCTCGCGCCCAAGGGCATGGACCATGTCTTCTTCACCAATTCCGGTTCGGAATCGGTCGAAACGGCGCTGAAGATGGCGATCGCCTATCACCGTGTGAAGGGCGAGGGCGCGCGCACCCGCCTGATCGGCCGCGAACGCGGCTATCACGGCGTCAATTTCGGCGGCATCTCGGTCGGCGGCATCGTCACCAACCGCAAGATGTTCGGCACGCTGCTCGGCGGCGTCGACCACATGCCGCACACGCATCTGCCGGAAAAGAACGCCTTCTCCAAGGGCGTGCCGGAATATGGCGCGGAACTCGCCAACGAGCTGGAGCGCATCGTTGCCCTGCATGACGCCTCGACCATCGCCGCCGTCATCGTCGAACCGGTCGCCGGCTCCACCGGCGTCATCCTGCCGCCGAAGGGCTATCTGCAGAAACTGCGCGAGATCTGCACCAAGCACGGCATTTTGCTGATCTTCGACGAGGTCATCACCGGTTTCGGCCGTCTCGGCGCGCCGTTCGCAGCGGATTATTTCGGCGTCACGCCCGACATCATGACCACCGCCAAGGGCGTCTCCAACGGCGTCATCCCGATGGGCGCGGTGTTCGTGAAGAAGGAAATCCACGACGCCTTCATGACCGGCCCCGAGCACATGATCGAGTTCTTCCACGGCTACACCTATTCGGGCAATCCGATTGCGTGCGCCGCGGCACTCGGCACGCTCGACACCTACAAGGAAGAGGGCCTGCTGACCCGCGGCGAGGAACTGGCGCCCTACTGGGAAGATGCGCTGCATTCGCTGAAGGACGAGCCGCATGTCATCGACATCAGGAATATCGGCCTGATCGGCGCGATCGAACTGGCGCCGATCGCCGGCAGCCCGACCAAGCGGGCCTTCTCGGCCTTCGTCAAGGCGTTCGAGCGCGGCGCGCTGATCCGCACCACCGGCGACATCATCGCGCTGTCGCCGCCACTGATCATCACCAAGGGCCAGATCAACGAATTGCTCGACCATGTCAGAGAAGTGCTGAGGGCGATCGACTAATCTATCCAGCCAGTCGGGCGGCGGCGGGAACCGCCGCCCGGTTGGTTATATGAAATGAGAGGACTTTGAATGGCCGCCCCAGGCGAGAATCTGCGAATCAATTCAGACCGTTTGTGGGATTCCATCATGGAGATGGCGAAGATCGGCCCCGGTATTGCCGGCGGCAACAATCGCCAGACCGTGACCGACGAGGACGGCGAGGGACGGCATCTGTTCAAGCGCTGGTGCGAGGCGGCCGGGCTCGAAATGGGGCTCGACGAAATGGGCACCATGTTTGCCCGCCGGGAAGGCGCTGATCCCAGCCTGCCGCCGGTTTATGTCGGCAGCCATCTCGACACGCAGCCGACCGGCGGCAAATATGACGGCGTGCTCGGCGTGCTCGGCGGGCTGGAGATTATTCGCTCGCTTAACGATCTCGGCATCCAGACCAGGCATCCGATCGTCGTTACCAACTGGACCAATGAGGAAGGCTCGCGCTTTGCCCCGGCTATGATGGCGTCCGGCGTGTTCGCCGGTGTGCTCGATCAGGCGGACGTGTATCAGCACACTGATAAACAGGGCAGGAAATTTGGCGAGGAGCTGGAGCGCATTGGCTGGAAGGGAACCGAGAAGGTCGGCGACCGCAAGATCCACGCCTTCTTCGAACTGCATATCGAGCAGGGGCCGATCCTCGAGGACGAAGGCATCGACATTGGCGTCGTCACCCACGGCCAGGGCCTGAAATGGCTGCAGGTAACGCTGACCGGCAAGGAGGCGCATACCGGCTCGACGCCGATGCCCAAGCGCCGTAATGCCGGTCTAGGCATGGCGCGCGTGATCGAGCTGGTGCATGAGATCGCCATGGACTACCAGCCCGACGCCGTCGGCGCGGTCGGCCACATGGAGGTGTTTCCGAACTCGCGCAACATCATTGCGGGACGCACCGTCTTCACCATCGACATCCGTTCGCCCGAGAAGGAAGTGCTGGACGCTATGGATGGGCGCATACGCGAAGGCATCGACACGATCTGTGAGGCGCTCGACATCCAGTACAAGGTCGAGCAGGTCGGCGCTTTCGATCCGGTCACCTTCGATGCCGGCTGCGTCAAGGCGATCCGCGACGCAGCCGAACGGCTCGGCTATTCCCACCGCAACCTCGTCTCCGGCGCCGGCCACGACGCCTGCTGGATCAACCGCGTCGCGCCGACCGCTATGGTGATGTGCCCCTGCGTTGACGGGTTGTCACACAACGAGGCCGAGGAAATCACCAAGGAATGGGCCGGCGCCGGCGCCGACGTGCTGTTCCATGCGGTGGTAGAGACAGCGGGGATCGTGGCGTGAACTAAGATCTGTATTCAAAACGACGCTCACAAGAAGCGCGAAGAGAACAAGGGAACACGACAATGACCAAAGTCATCCGAAACGGCACCATCGTCACCGCCGACCGCACCTGGAAGGCCGATGTGCTGATGCAGCACGGCAAGATCGTCGCCATTGGCTCGAACCTGCATGGCGACCATGAGTTCGACGCCAGCGGCTGTTACGTCATGCCGGGCGGCATCGATCCGCACACCCATCTCGAAATGCCGTTCATGGGCACCTATTCGGCCGACGATTTCGAGTCCGGGACGCGTGCGGCCCTTTCCGGTGGCACCACGATGGTGGTCGATTTCTGCCTGCCGGCGCCGCAGCAATCGCTGCTGGAAGCGTTGCAGATGTGGGACAACAAGACCTCGAAGGCTGCCTGCGACTACTCCTTCCACATGGCGATCACCTGGTGGGGCAAGCAGGTGTTCGACGAGATGGCCACCGTCGTCGACAGAGGCATTACCTCGTTCAAGCATTTCATGGCCTACAAGGGCGCGCTGATGGTGGACGACGACGAGATGTACGCGTCGTTCCAGCGCTGCGCCGATCTCGGCGCGCTGCCGCTCGTTCATGCCGAGAATGGCGACGTGGTTGCGGCGCTGTCGCAAAAGCTGCTCGCTGCCGGCAATAATGGTCCCGAGGGACACGCCTATTCGCGGCCGCCGGAAGTGGAAGGCGAGGCGACCAACCGCGCCATCATGATCGCCGACATGGCCGGCGTGCCGCTCTATGTCGTGCATGTGTCCTGCGAGCAGAGCCACGAAGCGATCCGCCGCGCCCGCCAGAAGGGCATGCGGGTTTTCGGCGAGCCGCTGATCCAGCATTTGACGCTGGACGAGAGCGAGTATTTCGACAAGGATTGGGATCATGCGGCGCGCCGCGTCATGAGCCCGCCCTTCCGCAACAAGCTGCACCAGGATTCGCTGTGGGCCGGCCTGCAGGCGGGATCGCTGCAGGTGGTGGCGACCGACCACTGCGCCTTCACCACCAAGCAGAAGCGCAACGGCCTCGGCGATTTCACCAAGATCCCGAACGGCACCGGCGGGCTCGAAGACCGCTTGCCCGTGCTGTGGACGACGGGCGTCAACACCGGGCGGCTGACGATGAACGAGTTCGTCGCGGTGACTTCGACCAACATCGCCAAGATCCTCAACATGTATCCTAGGAAGGGCGCCATCGTCGAAGGCGCGGACGCCGACATCGTGGTGTGGGACCCCAGCGCCAAGAAGACCATCACCTCGAAGAAGCAGCAATCGGTGATCGACTACAACGTCTTCGAAGGTTTTGAGGTGACCGGCCTGCCGCGCTTCGTCTTTTCGCGCGGCGAATTGTCGGTCGAGGAAGCGGAGGTCAAGGCCAAGCCCGGCCATGGCGAATTCGTCGCCCGCGAGCCGAACGCGGCGGTCAACCGGGCTCTGTCGACCTGGAAGGACATTACCGCGCCGCGCAAGGTGGAACGCACCGGCATTCCGGCGACAGGCGTTTGACGTTGCGGAGCCCGGGGGCGCTCATTTCACTGGTCGTGGCGATGGTGGTCGCTGGTCCGGCAACAGGGGCCGAGAGGCTGGCCGGCTCCTGGGGCAACGATGCCGGCTGTGTCTTTGCAAAGGCCGGTTTTCAGGGCCGGGACGATTATATCGTGCTGACCGCCGAAGGCATCGAGACCTATGGCAGCGGCTGCCGGTTCGCGCAGCAATTGACGTGGGCGCCGGGCACGCAATCGCTTGATGCGACCTGTTCCGCCGAAGGCGAGGCGGGGACGACGGCTGAAACCGTTGTGGTCACCAACAAGGGCGAGGGTGGGTTCTTCGTGACCATTCCCGGTCTTGAAGAAATGGGGCCGTTGCAACCGTGTTCGTGACGTTGGAGCTGGGGGAATGAGCGCGCGCGGTTTGGGGCCGTCTGTTGCGATGATAGTCGTTCTGGCTGCGGGTCAGGCCCTTGCGGCAGGCATCGACCTGACGAAACCCTATGGGGACAAATATGGCTGCATCAACCGCAACGGCCAGGAAGTCGCCGCCGATCGGATGCTGCTTTTGACCGACGAGGCATTGGTCACCGCCGCCAGCGCCTGCACCTTCACGGAGAAGCAAGCTCAGGCTGATGGGTCGCTGGTGGTGACGGCAAGATGCGAGGCGGAAGGCGAAGAGGGACAGGAGCCGGCCAAATTCACCATCAAGCGCAGCGCCAAGAACGCCAAGAAGCTGACGGTCGCCGACGACGACGGCAATGTCATGGGCGAAGTGGCGCGGTGCAAATGACGGCAGTCCCGTCAGCGTCAGGCCACCAGCGCATCCAGTTCCGGCAACAGGACGACGCTTTCCTGTTCATTGGGATCGGTGCGGGCGATGACGGCCGAGGACGGGGCGTTGCTCAGATTGGCCGGCAGATGCGGTACGCCGGCCGGGATGTAGAAGAGGTCGCCGGCCTTGACGACGATGTGGTTCTCGAGCCTGTCGCCATACCATGTGTGGACCTCGCCCGAGAGCACATAGATCGCCGTCTCATGGCTTTCATGCAGATGCGCCTTGGCGCGGGCGCCAGGCGGCAGGGTGAGCAGATGCATGCAGATGCCGGACGAGCCGACCGTCTCGGCTGCAATGCCGGCAAAATAGGTCAATCCCTGCTTGCCTTCATAAGTGCTTTCAGGACGGATAAGGTGACAAGTGGGTTTGGGCGACATCGGCAAGGCTCCGGGCGTCGATTGGGTGGGATTGGACGAGTGGAAAGCAACATCAACGCGAATGCAACGGCATTTCATCCTGGGCGGCTGCGAGAGGCAGGCAGCAAGCGATGACGGGACAATTGCCAGCCGTCGTCTCGGCAAGCAGACTTGGCCTTACCTTTCAGACCAATGACGGTCCGGTAGAGGCGCTCTCCAATGTCGACCTGACCATCGGCAAGGGCGAGTTCGTCTCCTTCATCGGCCCATCGGGCTGCGGCAAGACCACCTTGCTGCGCGTCATCGCCGATCTGGAAAAACCGACATCGGGCACGATCTCGGTCAACGGCATGACGCCGGAACAGGCGCGCGAGAAACGCGCTTATGGCTACGTCTTCCAGGCGGCAGCCCTTTTCCCGTGGCGCACGATCGAGCGTAACGTGGCGCTGCCGCTGGAGATCATCGGCCTTTCGAGAGCGGAGCAGGCCGAGCGCATCAAGCGCACGATGGAGCTCGTCAACCTCTCCGGCTTCGAGAAGAAATACCCCTGGCAGCTTTCCGGCGGCATGCAGCAGCGCGCTTCGATCGCCCGCGCGCTCGCCTTCGACGCCGACCTGTTGCTGATGGACGAGCCCTTCGGCGCGCTGGACGAGATCGTGCGCGATCATCTCAATGAACAGCTTCTGGAATTGTGGGCGCGCACCAACAAGACGATCTGCTTCGTCACCCATTCCATCCCCGAGGCGGTGTATCTGTCGACGCGCATCGTCGTCATGTCGCCGCGCCCAGGTCGGGTTACCGACATCATCGAATCGACGCTGCCAAAGGAGCGGCCACTGGACATCCGCGAGACACCGGAGTTTTTGGCGATCGCGGCCCGCGTGCGCGATGGCTTGAGGGCAGGGCACAGCTATGATGATTGAGGGGGTAGCGAATGAGTGCGGACGTCGCCGCCACGCCTTCGTCATCCTAGGGCGAAGCAAGGAGCGAAGCGACGCGGCGCAGACCCTAGGATCCATACCGTTACCTATACGGTCCGCAACGGTGCAAAACGGTGCACACGCCGCTGCGCCCGCGAAGGCGAACATTCTCAACCGCTTATACCCCTCGGCCAACGTCACGGAATGGATCCTAGGGTCTGCACGACGCTTCGCGTCGCTCCGCCCTAGGATGACGAACGCGGAGGTGGTCGGCCTCCGCTTCGCTCCGGCCACCCTCGCCCCGTTGGGGAGAGGAGGGCGCCCCGCTGGCGAGGCGCGATAGATGGACACCTTCCGCGAAAAATTCATCCCCGTGACCTCCATCCTCCTGGGCGTGGTGGTGCTCTGGTATGTCTTCGCCGTCATCCTAAACGCGCCCTTCCAGCGCGACCTCGACCGGCGCGCCGGGGAAACCCACGACACCGTCGAATTAATCAGCAAGACGCTGTCGCAGCCCAAGCCGACGCTGCCGGCGCCGCATCAGGTGGCGGTGAACTTCTTCGAGAACACCTTCCTGCGGCCCATCACATCGAGCCGAAGCCTCGTCTACAATGCTTGGGTGACCCTGTCGTCGACGTTGCTCGGCTTTGCCTTCGGCACGGCGCTCGGCATCGTCATCGCGGTTGGCATCGTGCATGTGGCGACGCTCGACCGCAGCCTGATGCCGTGGATCATCGCCTCCCAGACGATTCCCATTCTGGCGGTGGCGCCGATGATCATCGTCGTGCTGGGGGCGATCGGCATCAGCGGTCTGATCCCAAAGGCGATGATCTCGACCTACCTGTCGTTCTTCCCGGTGACGGTTGGCATGGTGAAGGGCCTGCGCTCGCCCGAACTCATGCATCTCGACCTGATGCACACCTACAATGCCAGTGTCTCGCAGACCTTCTGGAAGCTGCGGGTGCCGGCCTCGGTGCCGTTCCTGTTCACCTCGATGAAGGTGGCGGTGGCGGCGAGCCTGGTCGGCGCCATTGTCGGCGAACTGCCGACCGGTGCTGTCGCCGGCATCGGCGCCAAGCTTTTGGCAGGCGCCTATTACAGCCAGTCCATCGACATCTGGTCCGCCCTTGTGGCGGGCTCGGTGGTGGCGGCCCTTCTGGTCATGGTGGTCGGCATAGCCGGGCGCCTCGTTGACCGCGCGATGGGCGGGAGGCCGGCATGAACTGGCTGAAGCCCTCCTGGCAAGCCGTGCTGGCCATTGCGCTGTGCCTCGTCGCCGTCGCGCTCGGCGCGATGTCGAAGCCGGAAGCGGCCACCCTTGCAGACCCGACGGCAAGTTTCGACTACCCCTATTTCGGTATAAAGACCCCGATGATCGGCCTGGCCGTGCTGGCGGGGCTGATCTCGATGATCAGAATTTCGGCGGTGGCCGAGGCTGCGGTGCTGTTTATCGGCGCTCACCTTGTCGCCTGGATGCTGATCTCGGGCATTACAGGGTTCGAAGGCACGGCAATGGCGCCTTATTTCCTGCTGCTCGCCGCTGCCTGGCTGCTGGCCTGGCGCTGTGTGGCGGTGCTGTCGGGGCTTCGCCCGATGGCAAAAGGGGCGCGGATGGCGCTGCGCCTCATCATCCCGGCGATCTTCGGCGCCTGGATCCTGATCATATGGGAAGCGGTGACGCGTGGCGCCGGCATTCCCTTCATCCTTTTGCCGCCGCCGAGCGCCATCGGTGTGCGCATCGCCAGTTCCCTGCCGGTGCTCGGCGCCGATATCAGGCAGACCATCTTCAAGGCGGTGATCTTCGGTTATGTCATCGGCAGCGGCGCCGGCTTCCTGGTGGCGATTGCGGCCGACCGCGTGCCGTTCCTGCGCCGCGGTCTGCTGCCGATCGGCAATATGGTCTCGGCGCTGCCGATCATCGGTGTGGCGCCGATCATGGTGATGTGGTTCGGCTTCGACTGGCCGTCCAAGGCCGCGGTCGTCATCATCATGACCTTCTTCCCGATGCTGGTGAACACGGTTGCCGGTCTTGCCGCCTCCGGCCATATGGAGCGCGACCTGATGCGCACCTATGCGTCGGGCTACTGGCCAACACTCTTGAAGCTCCGGCTGCCGGCGGCAGCGCCCTTCATCTTCAACGCGCTGAAGATCAACTCGACGCTGGCGCTGATCGGCGCCATCGTCGCCGAGTTCTTCGGCACGCCTGTGGTCGGCATGGGCTTTCGCATCTCGACCGAGGTCGGGCGGATGAACATCGATATGGTCTGGGCCGAAATCGCTGTTGCAGCACTGGCGGGTTCGGTCTTTTATGGCGTGGTCGCTCTCGTCGAGAGAGCCGTCACGTTTTGGCATCCCTCTGTCCGTGGTGGATAGGGCGGTGGGTTCGGGTGTTAACTTCAGAGGGTAAAAACATGAAAAGACTGATCATTCCGATGCTGGCCGGCGCGATGTCGCTGGCCGCGTTCCAGGCAATGGCCGCCGACAAGGTGACCTTGCAGCTGAAATGGGTCACGCAGGCGCAGTTTGCCGGCTACTATGTCGCCAAGGCCAAGGGTTTTTATGAAGCAGAAGGCCTCGACGTCGACATCAAGCCGGGCGGTCCCGATATCGCACCCGAGCAGGTGATCGCCGGCGGTGGCGCCGACGTCATCGTCGACTGGATGGGCGGGGCGCTCGCCGCGCGCGAAAAGGGCGTGCCGCTGGTCAACATCGCCCAGCCGTTCAAGAAGGCCGGTATGGAGCTGGTCTGCCCGAAGGACGGCCCGATCAAGACCGAAGCCGATTTCAAGGGTCACACGCTCGGCGTCTGGTTCTTCGGCAACGAATATCCTTTCTACGCCTGGATGAACAAGCTCGGCCTGAAGACCGAAGGCGGCCCGGATGGCGTCACGGTTCTGAAGCAGAGCTTCGACGTCCAGCCGCTGATCCAGAAGCAGGCGGATTGCATTTCGGTCATGACCTACAACGAGTACTGGCAGCTGATCGATGCCGGCTACAAGCCGGACCAGCTCACCGTGTTCAACTACTCGGCGATGGGCAACGACCTGCTTGAGGACGGGCTCTATGCCTCGGAAGACAAGCTCAAGGATCCGGCTTTCGAAGACAAGATGGTGCGTTTCGTGCGCGCCTCGATGAAGGGCTGGAAATATGCCATCGACAACAATGACGAGGCCGCGGGCATTGTCATGGACGGCGGTGGCCAGGACGAAAACCACCAGAAGCGGATGATGAGCGAAGTCGCCAAGCTGATCGACAATGCCGACGGCAAGCTCGACCCGGCGACCTACGAGCGCACCGCCAAGGCGCTGCTCGACCAGAAGATCATCACCAAGGCGCCGACCGGCGCCTACACCACGGCCATCACCGACAAGGCGATCAAATAAGCCTGGCCAGGCAATTTCGACCTCGAGAGCGGCGCCTTTGACCAAATGTCAGAGGCGCCGTTCCTTTATGGTGTTCATGACGAAGCTGGTCTCGATCGAAGCGACGCATTTCAGCCGCGCGATCTTTTCCTTGATGAAGCGCTCGTACTGTTCGAGGCTGCCGGTCACCACCTTCAGCACATAGTCGCGCGCCCCGGTGACGAGGTGGCATTCCAGCACCTCTTCCCACCCGCGGATGGCGTCCTCGAACATGACGATCTCGTCCTCGTTCTGGCGGCTGAGCCGGACGGTGGCGATGGCGACCATGTTCCAGCCGAAGGCGGCCGGGTCGACCAGCGTGGTATAGCCCCGGATAATGCCGGCCTCCTCCAGCCGGCGTACCCTCCTCAAACATGGCGACGGCGACAGGCCGATGCGCTCCGCCAGCTCATTGTTGGTGATGCGGGCGTCGGCCTGCAGCTCGCGCAGGATCTTGCGGTCGAAATCGTCGGCTATCTTCTGCTGCACTTTTGCTCTCGCTCGGCAATTTGTTGCCGGGATGCAGCCATGCGAGGCCGAAAATAGCAAGGACTGGCGGACCGGGATCGCATAAATTGCTGGACGAGACTCCTCCAGATGCAGGAAAAGCCATGACCGCGCCGCGCCCGTCGAAAACCCACATCGGCAACCACAAGCTCCATCCGGAAACGTTGATGTTGAGCTATGGCTTCGATCCGCAACTGTCGGAAGGCGCCGTCAAGCCGCCGGTGTTCCTGACCTCGACGTTCGTGTTCAAATCGGCGGAGGAGGGACGCGACTTCTTCGACTACACATCCGGCCGCAAGGAGCCGCCGAGCGGCACGGCGTCCGGCCTGGTCTATTCGCGCTTCAACCATCCGAACTCAGAGATCGTCGAGGACCGGCTGGCGGTCTATGAGGGAACGGACGCCTGCATCCTGTTCTCGTCCGGCATGTCGGCGATCGCCACGACGCTGCTCGCCTATGCCCGCCCCGGCGATGTCATCCTGCATTCGCAGCCGCTTTACGGCGGCACCGAGACGCTCTTGACGCGCACGCTGTCCGGCTTCGGCATCGGCGCTGTCGGCTTTGCCGACGGCGTCGACGAGAAGGCGGTGCGCTCGGCTGCGGATGCTGCGGTGGCAAAGGGGCGTGTGTCGGTCATCCTCATCGAGACGCCGTCAAATCCGACCAACAGCCTGGTCGATATCGCGCTGATCAGGAAGATTGCCGACGAGATCGGCGCAAGCCAAGGATCAACGCCGATCATCGTCTGCGACAACACGCTGCTCGGCCCGGTGTTCCAGCGGCCGATCGAACATGGCGCCGATGTCTCCGTCTATTCGCTGACCAAATATGTCGGCGGCCATTCCGACCTGATCGCCGGTGCGGCGATGGGCAGCAAGGCGGTGACCAAGCCGATCAAGGCGCTGCGCGGCGCCATCGGCACGCAGCTCGACCCGCATTCCTGCTGGATGCTCGGCCGCTCGCTGGAGACGCTGTCCATCCGCATGGAGCGCGCCAACGACAATGCGCGGCTCGTGGCCGAATTCCTGCGCGATCACGCCAAGGTCGAGAAGGTGCATTACCTGCCGTTCCTGGGCGAGGACACCGCAGCGGGACGGGCCTACAAGGCGCAATGCAGCGGCGCCGGGTCGACATTTTCTTTCGATATCAAAGGCGGAGAGAAGGCGGCCTTCGCATTTCTCAACGGGCTGCAAATATTCAAGCTGGCGGTGAGCCTCGGCGGCACGGAGTCACTCGCCAGCCACCCGGCGGCGATGACGCACTCCGGCATTCCCTTCGACGTGCGCCAGCGCATCGGCGTGCTGGAGACCACGGTCAGGCTGTCGATCGGCGTCGAGCATCCGGACGATCTTATCGCCGACCTGACGCAGGCGCTGGCAGCGGTCTGATAGCTCGCTTGTAGATATCAGGAAAGGGGCGATCGTCTTGGCAGCGTCGGCGGGACAGCACCCCCCTCTGTCCTGCCGGACATCTCCCCCTCAAGGGGGGAGATCAGCAGCTCTGACCATAGCGCCCTGTCTGCAACGCTGCAGATTGGCGAAGGGCGACATGACATCCAATCTCCCCCCTTGAGGGGGAGATGTCCGGCAGGACAGAGGGGGGTGTGACGGAACTCGGCTTTCGCTGCCAACTTCTCAGCTCTTGTCGCGGATCTGCGTCATCGTCCGCGTCGGCGTGATCGCCTCGGGGTCGAGCCTGATTTCGACGATCGCCGGCTTGCCGCTGGCGCGGGCACGCTCGAAGGCAGGGGCAAAATCTGCCGTGTTCTCGACCGTCTCGCCGTGGCCGCCATAGGCGCGGGCAAGAGCGGCAAAGTCAGGGTTCTTCAGATCGGTGGCGACGACACGGCCGGGATAGTCGCGCTCCTGGTGCATGCGGATGGTGCCGTAGATGCCGTTGTTCACGACGATAACGATGATCGGCAGGTCGTATTGCACGGCGGTAGCGAATTCCTGTCCGTTCATCAGGAAGCAGCCGTCGCCGGCAAAGGCGATCACGGTGCGGTCGGGATGGAGCGCCTTGGCGGCGACCGCAGCCGGGGTGCCGTAACCCATCGAACCGGAGGTCGGCGCGCCTTGGGTGGCGAAGCGGCGGAAGCGGTGGAAGCGGTGCACCCAGGTGGCGTAATTGCCGGCGCCGTTGGTGAAAATGGCGTCATCGGGCAAAATCTTTTCCAGATAGTTCATGATCGGCCCCATCTGGACCGGGCCGGGGCCGGTCTCAGGCGGCGTCGACCAGTCGAGGTAGGCAGCGTGTGCTTTCGCTGTCTCATCCGCCCAGGCTGGCGTGGAGGTTGGCTTGCGCTTGGCAAAAGCCTCGACGAAGGCCGAAGGCGAAGCGTTGATCGCCAGGGTCGGCCGGTAGACGCGGCCGAGTTCGCCGGCATCGGCATGGACATGGACCAGCGTCTGGTCGGGGTAAGGGCTCTTCAGCAACGTATAGTCGGAGGACGGCATCTCGCCCATGCGGCCGCCGATCAGCAGCACCAGGTCGGCCTGCTTGATGGCGGTGGCCAGCTTCGGGTTGATGCCGATGCCGACATCGCCGGCATAGTTCGGGTGCAGATGGTCGAACAGCATCTGGCGGCGGAAGGAGCAGCCGACCGGCAGCGACCAGGCCTCGGCAATGGTGCGCATACGTGCCACCGCTTCCTCGTCCCAGCGTGTGCCGCCGAGGATGACGAAGGGACGCTTGGCTTTGGCCAGAAGCTTTTCCAAAGCATCGAGTTCGGCTTCGCCGGGCCGGGTTTCGACCGGCGTGTGCGGCAAGGCCGCGGGCGCGTCGACAAGACTGGTCAGCATGTCCTCCGGCAGCGAGACGACGACGGGGCCGGGGCGGCCCGATGTCGCGACAGCAAAGGCGCGGGTGACGAGTTCGGGGATGCGCGCGGCATCGTCGATCTCCACCACCCATTTGGCGATGTCGCCGAAGAAGCGCTTGTAGTTGACCTCCTGGAAAGCCTCGCGCTCCTTGGCGTGGCTGGCGACCTGGCCGATGAACAGGATGACGGGTATCGAATCCTGCATGGCAATGTGAATGCCGGCCGACGCATTGGTGGCGCCGGGGCCGCGGGTGACGAAGCAGATGCCGGGCTGGCCGGTCAGCCGCCCCTGGCAGTCGGCCATCATGGCGGCGCCGCCTTCCTGTCGGCAGACAATGGTGCGGATGGGCGAGTCATGCAATGCGTCGAGCACCGCGAGATAGGATTCGCCGGGCACGCAGAAGATGCGGTCGGTGCCGTTCGCCTCGAGTGCGTCGACAATCAGTTGTCCACCGGTCTTCATCGTCCAGACTTCTCCAGTTCGGCAAGAATTTCTTCGGTATGTTCGCCAAGGCGTGGCGAAGGGCGTTCATAGACCAGCGGTGTGCCGGACATCACCATCGGCGCGCGCACCGAGGGCAGACGATTGCCATGGCCATCGTCGAGGTCGAGCCGCATGCCGCGTGCGATCGTCTGCGGGTCGGCAAACATCTGGCCGATATTGTTGATCGGGCTCGCCGGCACGCTTGCCGCTTCGAGCTTGGCCAGCAACGGGTCTCGGTCCCAGTTCTTCAGCGTCTCGATCATGTGCTCGCGCAATTTCACCCGGTTGGCGACGCGGGCCGGATTGGTGGCGAAATCGGGATTCGCTGAGAGATGGTCGAGTCCGACGGCGGCGCAGAATTTGGCGAACTGGCCGTCATTGCCGACCGCCAGGATGATATGGCCGTCCCTGACCGGGACAACCTCATAGGGCGCAATGTTCATATGCGCATTGCCCATCTGCACCGGCGCCTTGCCGGAGACGAGATAGTTGAGGTTCTGGTTGCCGAGTGCGGAAATCTGCGTGTCGAACAGCGCCATGTCGATATGCTGTCCCTGGCCGGTCTTTTCGGCATGGCGAAGCGCTGCCTGGATGGCGATCACCGAATAGAGGCCGGTGAAGATGTCCGATATGGCGACGCCGGCTTTTTGCGGCTCGCGCCCGACCTCGCCGGTGATCGACATCATGCCGGCCATGGCCTGGATGATGAAATCATAGCCGGCGCGGGGTGCGTAAGGCCCATCCTGGCCGAAGCCGGTGATCGAGCAGTAGACGAGCTTTGGATTGATCGCCTTCAGGCTCTCGTAATCGAGCCCGTATTTCTTGAGGCCGCCGAGCTTGAAGTTCTCGATCAGAATGTCGGCCGTGGCAACCAGCCGGCGCACCGTCTCGGCCCCTTCCGATGTCGAGAAATCGACGGCGATGGAACGCTTGCCGCGATTGCAGGAATGGTAATAGGCGGCCGACAGGTTCTCGCCATCATGGCTCATGACGAAGGGCGGACCCCATTTGCGGGTATCGTCGCCGCCGTCGGGGCTCTCGACCTTGATGACATCGGCGCCGAGATCGGCCAGCAATTGTCCTGCCCAGGGGCCGGCCAGGATGCGGGCGAGTTCGACGACGCGGACGCCTTTCAGCGGAGGTTCAGCCATAAATCACCAAAAACGGGTCGGAACCGCAGCCTCTATCAACCCGGGATGCCGCTGTCACGGGCCTTGCGGTAGGCCAGCGATGTCACTCTTTGAGCACGCTATCGGCCCAGGCAGCGAAATCGTCCATAACGGTGTCGCGGTTCACCTCGTTCAGGCTTTCGTGGCGGGTGTCGGCGTAAACCTTTGAAACCAGATTCGAAAAGCCCATCGCGCGCATCCGCTTGGTGAGATGATCGATGCCTTTGCCATAGTCGGAGGCCGGATCCTTCTCGCCGCCGACGATGCTGACGGGCAGGTCGCGCCTGATGCCGGCAAAGCCCGCATCCTTGCCGCCTTTCTGCGCCATCTCCACGACATCGCGCCACATCGAGATCGAGGCATCCCAGCCGCACAGCGGGTCGGCAATGTACTTGGCCACTTCAGCCTCGTCGCGCGACAGCCAGTCGAACGGCGTCTTGTGGTTGGGCACCGCCTTGCCCCAGGCCTGGAAGGTCAGTTTGGGCAAGACGCGTGAGGGAACATCGGAGCCGAGCCTGAAGCGCTCATAAGCGAGGATGGCGAGTGCAAGCTGACCAAGCAGGCCTTGTGAGAAATTGCCGTTCCAGATCGCCGCGGCGTGGACGCGCGGCGAGTGCGCCAGCAGGTAGTTGAGCGCCACCGACGCACCCATCGAATGGCCGAACAGGATGACCGGCAGGCCGGGCTGCTCCTTCGCAATCAAATCGTGGACTGCGTCGACATCGGAGATCACCTTGGCCGGGCCGCTTGTGCCGGCGAATCTGCCGAGCGGGGCATCGGGCGCCTTGGTCGCGCCATGGCCGCGATGGTCGTGGACGTAGACATGAAAGCCGCGGGTGCTGAGGTAATCGGCGAAGCGGGCATAGCGCGCGGCGTGTTCGGCCAGGCCGTGATTGACCTGGACTACCGCGCGTGGAGAGCCCCCCGCGTGCTTCACATAGAGATTGAGCGTGGCCCCGGTCGGTGAGGCCAGCGTCGTCTGCTTGTCAAATGCCATGTCTCGCTCCCTTGGCGACTGTTGGGCGACCGCGTGACCGACGTCAAGGGGAGGTCGAAATCAGCCGGCGTCACTATTGACAGTGTGCTGTCAATTTGGCTATATGACAGCATGCTGTCAAATTACATCGGGAACATGAGCATGAAAACCGTTTCGCGCCGCGCGTTTCTGCTGGCGAGCCTTTCATCCGCAATGCTCCTGCCCGGCATTGCTTCCAGCCAGACCAGGGAGACGACCATGAAGACCTCAACCATTGCCGGCCCGCAGGGCCAGCTTGCCGGCTACGACATCAAATCCGGCGGCGGCCTGCCGATCCTGTTCGCGCATGGCGATTGCAGCCGCGCCACACAGTGGAACCGGGTGATGCAGCTCACCGCAGGTGGCCGTGAGGCGGTCGCCTTCGATTTTCGCGGCCATGGCGCATCGGCGCCTGCAGCTGATGCCGACTACGGCTATGACGGCCGTGCCGACGATATTGGTGCGGTGGCCGATGCGTTCGGCCTGAAGCGGTTTGTCCTCGTTGCACATAGCGGCGGCAGTGGGGCCGCGCTCGCCTATGCCTCCGGCCATCCCGACCGTGTTGCCGGCATCCTGCTGGTCGATCCGGCGACCGATCCGCGCGCCCTGCCCAAAGAGATTCGCGACGGGTTCGTGCACGATCTCGCGGGGCCAAACGGCGGCGATGTCCTGAGCGCTTATTACATCTCGATCGCCGGCTCCAACCCAGATGTCCGCAAACAGGTCATCGCCGATGCGGCGGTGGTCGATCCGGCGGCTCGGGCAGGCGTCGGCAAGGCGCTGGCGGAATGGAATCCCGAGCCGACGCTCGACGCCTATCATGGGCCGATCTTCGTGCTGGCCACGGAGGCCAATGACAATGCGGCGGCTCTGTTTCGGCTGCGCAGCCGAATTGGCCACAGAACCGTCGCCGGTTCCGGCCATTGGGTGATGCTTGACAAGCCGGAGGCGGTGGCTGAAGCCGTCAACACTTTCGTTTCCACCATCGAGGCCGGCCAGAAATGACAAGCAGGACCGAAGCCGGAGATGTGCTCACCGAACTGGTGCTTGCCGTGTTCCGGCTGAATGGCGGGTTTCTCGACGCGGCCGACCGGCTGGCGGAGCCTGCCGGGTTGACGGCGGCGCGCTGGCAGGTTCTGGGCGCGGTGCTGAAGGAGCCGAAATCGGTGGCCGACATTGCCCGCGACATGGGGCTTGCGCGCCAGAGCGTGCAGCGCCTGGCCGATATTCTGGCCGCCGAAGGGCTTGCCGCCTATGCGGACAACCCGGCGCACCGCCGCGCGAAGCTCCTGGCGATGACCGATGCCGGCCGGGCCGCGATCCGGGATATCGGCACGCGCCAGCATGTCTGGGCCAACCGCATCAGCGAGGGCATCGAGGCTCGCGCGCTCGAGACAGCGCTTGATCTGCTGCGTATGTTGACGAAGCGGGTCGAGGAGGGCGGGGTCTGATCGACCGAGCGATTGTTTTTTGCGGCGGACGAAAGAAATCGTAATTCTGACATGTCACACGTTTCTAGCTTGCGCTATGAAACGCTAGGAGTGCTGGAATGCGGATATCGGCGATATGGGGTGCGGTGTTGGTGGCGCTGGCCGGTGTCGGCCTAGCGCGTGCCGATGTGAAGATGAGCGGCTCCTTCGTGGCCGATGCCGCCTGTCCAGCGACCCAGGCGATCAAGAGCGGCAAGAACCCCGGCAATATCGCGACAACGGCTGGACTGAGCTACGACCTTCTGGCCGGCAACAAGGATGCGCCGACGCATTACCTCATCCGCGTGCCGGGCGCCGATCCTGAGCGTCGCTGGGTCAAGATCAGCTGCGGTCATGTCGCCGGCGGCAGCGCAGCCGCCCAGCCGGCCGCGCCCTCCGATCAGGGCAAGCCTGCGGCGCCGGCTTCAGGAAAACCCGAATATGTTTTCGCGCTGAGCTGGCAGCCGGCCTTCTGCGAAACCAAGGCAAGCAAGCCCGAATGCCAGGCGCAGACGGCGGGCGGTTTCGACGCGTCGCATTTCACTTTGCATGGTCTGTGGCCGCAACCGAACGGCAATTTCTATTGCCAGGTGCCGGCGAGCGACAAGGCCAATGATAATCCGGCCCATTGGGCCGACCTGCCGCCGGTCAACCTCGATGCCAATACGCGCGCCGAACTCGACCAGGTGATGCCTGGCACCGCCTCCAAGCTCGAACGGCATGAATGGATCAAGCACGGCACCTGCTACGGCAAGAGCCAGCAGGAGTATTTTGCCGAGGCGTTGAACCTGATGCGGGCGGTGAATGCCTCGCCGGTGCGCCAACTCTTCACCAGGAATGTCGGCAAGCAGCTGACTTCGGACCAGATCCGCAGCACCTTCGACAGCGCCTTCGGCGCCGGGGCGGGCGCGCGGGTGCGTGTCTCCTGCCTGGTCGATCCGTCGAGCGGCAGGCGGCTGATCGGCGAGCTGACGCTGGGCCTGACCGGCCCGATCGGCCCCGACAGTTCGCTGGGCTCTCTCATGCTCGCCTCGGCGCCGACGACCAAGGCGGGCTGTCCGAAGGGTTCGGTCGATGCGGCCGGGTTCCAGTAGGATATCCGTCTGTCGCTTAGCAGTGACGCGGTGATATGGTCTGGATGTGTTTCATTCGGCGGGGGTGGCGATGAGTGGCATGACATCAGGCGGGCTGGCGCGGCTGGCTTTCTGGGCCAGGGGAATGACAGCCATAAAAGACGGCCGCATGGAATGGCCGGGCTTTTCCTATACCGATGCCGAGTGGGCGCGCATGCGCGTGCTTGCCGCGCCGATCGGGGCAGGCCGCTACCAGCTGTTCACTTGGGTCAATGCCGCGATCTTCATCGCCATTGCCGCGCTTGGCATCGTCTGTGTCTTCCTGCCGCTGGCGACACTTTTGTTTCCGGTGCCGGCCGACACCAGCGCGCTCAAATTCTCGGCTCTGCTGGCGGCGTGTGCCTTCCTCATAATCGGGCTCGGCTTGCCGATCTCCATGCGCCTGTCGAGCGCGTTGGCCATCTCCCGGGAGATGCGCGCCGGTCTTGTCGGCGAAGCCGGTGACGAAGCGCTGGCGGCAAAAGTGTCTTGGCAGATCAACCGCATCATGCTGGTCATGTGCGGCCTGCTGGTGCCCGGCATTCTGTTGTTCATCGCTTATGACATCGATGCCAGTCCGATCATCACCGTGCTGAAATGGCTGGCCATCGCGCTGATAGCCGTTTCAGTTGCGGTCGGCGCGTTGCAGCAGCGCAAGCGGAGCTGACAGCCTTATCCGCTGACGCCACGCGTGGGCAATGTCCACGCGGTTAGGTCTTCGGCATCGTCATGCGCTTCGCCGACGACGCGGTCACGCCCGGTGGACTTGGCCCTGTAGAGACGCTCGTCGGCAAGGGCGAAGAGATCGGCAAGCGAGCCTACGGTCTCATCGACAGTGGCGATGCCGGCGCTGACGCTGATGTCGAACCGGTTTACGCACGCCTTGACGGCCTGGCGGAGGTTTTCTCCGAGCAACCTGGCGACCGCATGCGGTTGCGAGCAAAGGATGGCGAACTCCTCGCCGCCGATCCTGAAAACCTGATCGTGCGCGCCGGCCGCCTGGGTCAGCACCTGGGCGATCGATCTCAGCACCCTGTCGCCCTCGGCATGGCCGAAGCGATCGTTGATCGACTTGAAATGGTCGACGTCGACGATCAGCAGGCTGAGCGGTTGGGCCGTGCGCAGGCTGACAGCGACCAGACGTTCGCCGTCGCTGTCAAAGCGTCCCCTGTGCAACAGGCCGGTGAGGCCGTCGCGGCCGACATGTTCGACCAGGGCTTCGTAGCGCTCGCGATAGGTCAAGGTGTCGAAGACGTCGGACAACCCACGTGGTGCCACGACCTGACGCGTTTCGAACCATCTGAGGTAGGCGACAAGCATGGCGCTGTAGGCAAAAGCGGCACCCATCTTGGCGAACCAGCCGCCGAAGAAGACCGCAATCGGCGCGCCGGCGACGAAATGCAGGGCGCTGAAAAATCCGGCCTGGTCGAAGGTGAGCACGCAGGCGACGCAAATCAGGATGCGGGAGAACGGCGCCCTGCGCAGATAACGCCCGAGCTTTTCGTAAAGCAGGATGATCAGGATGGCGTCGATGAAGAGCAGCGTCGTGCCCCACACCATCAGCCAGCCCAACTGGTCGATGAAACCGATATCGGGAAGCTTGCCGTCGGAAAGGGCTGAAATATCGTGCAGGCGCAGGATCAGGACCAGCCCGATCATCAAGGCGTTGCCGAGCAAAAGACCATAGATCGGCTGGCGCACCGTGGCCGCATCTTCCTTCATGTAGAGCAGAAGCAGCATCACCAGCTTGCCGGAAAACAGCACCGCCGAGCCTGGCGAGACCATGCCGAAGGGCAGGGCGACGTAGAAGACACTGGCGAGATAGGTTTCGAGGAAATGCATGGCGCCGAGCGCGCAGACGAAGACGCCGAGGCCGATGCGATCCCTGAAGCGGAACAGCGTGACCATGACGCTGAAGTAGACGACCGCTTCGGCAAGGAGCAGGAAACTGTTCAGCACTACCTTCGGTCCGATCTTTACTTTCGATCGCGACAGGTCAGCGATCGATCCTGTTTTGACGCTGAAGGGTTAACCGGGGATTTCAACGCGCCCTACAACCGGCGGAAAACTTAACGTGCGGTGTACACCCGGCTTGAAATGGCAAAAGCGATTGCCGTTCGGCCCGGCATCGCCTACATAGCGGCCAACCTCCATTCAATCCGACATTTTCGGTCAATCATCAAGGAAAGCGCGCGTGGCACGCCAGTTCATCTATCACATGGCCGGCCTCAACAAGGCCTATGGCACCAAGAAGGTGCTTGAGAATGTCCATCTCTCCTTCTATCCCGACGCCAAGATCGGCATCCTCGGCCCCAACGGCTCGGGCAAGTCGACGATCCTCAAGATCATGGCCGGGCTCGACAAGGAGTGGAACGGCGAAGCCTGGCTCGCCGAAGGCGCCACCGTCGGCTATCTCGCGCAGGAGCCGGCGCTCGATGCCAACAAGACGGTGTTCGAGAACATCATGGAAGGTGTCGCCGCCAAGACCGCCATCATCGAGCGCTACAACGAATTGATGATGAATTATTCCGACGAGACAGCTGACGAGTCGGCCAAGCTCCAGGACGAGATGGACCGGCTGAACCTGTGGGATCTCGAACAGCAGGTCGAAATGGCGATGGAAGCTCTGGGCTGCCCGCCCAAGGATTCCGAGGTCACCAAGCTTTCAGGCGGCGAGCGCCGACGCGTCGCGCTCTGCCAGTTGCTGCTGCGTCAGCCCGACCTCTTGCTGCTCGACGAACCGACCAACCATCTCGACGCCGAAACCACGGCGTGGCTGGAAAAGCATCTGCGCGCCTATCCGGGCGCCGTGATGATCATCACCCACGATCGCTACTTCCTCGACAATGTCACGGGATGGATCCTCGAGCTCGATCGCGGCCGCGGCATTCCCTATGAGGGCAACTACACCAAATACCTCGAAGCCAAGGCCAAGCGCCTCAAGCAGGAAGGTCGCGAGGACGACGCCCGCCAGCGCGCTATCGGCCGCGAGCGCGAGTGGATCCAGTCCAGCCCGAAAGCCCGCCAGACCAAGTCCAAGGCGCGTATCCAGGCGTTCCAGGACCTGCTGGATGCAGCCGACAAGCGGCGGCCGAGCGATACGCAGATCGTCATTCCGCATGGCGAGCGGCTCGGCAATGTGGTGATCGAGGCGGAAGGCCTGTCGAAGGGCTTTGGCGACACGCTGTTGATCGAGGGTCTGGAATTCAAGCTGCCGCCAGGCGGCATCGTCGGCGTCATCGGCCCGAACGGCGCCGGCAAGACGACGCTGTTCCGCATGATCACCGGCCAGGAAACGCCGGATGCCGGCTCTGTCCGCATCGGCGAAACGGTGAAGCTCGGCTATGTCGATCAGAGCCGCGATGCGCTCGATCCGTCAAAGACCGTCTGGGAAGAAATCTCGGGCGGCGCCGAAGTGGTCAAGCTCGGCAAGTTCGAAGCCAACACCCGCGCCTATTGCGCATCGTTCAACTTCCGTGGCGGCGACCAGCAGCAGAAGGTCGGCAACCTCTCCGGCGGCCAGCGCAACCGCGTGCATCTGGCAAAAATGCTGAAGACCGGCGGCAATGTGCTGCTGCTCGACGAACCGACCAACGATCTCGACACCGAAACGCTGGCGGCGCTCGAAGACGCGCTGGAAAATTTTGGTGGCTGCGCCGTCATCATCTCGCACGATCGTATGTTCCTCGACCGGCTGGCCACCCACATCCTGGCCTTTGAAGGTGACAGTCATGTCGAATGGTTCGAGGGCAATTTCGAGGACTACGAGCAGGACAAGATCCGTCGTCTCGGCCCCGAAGCCGTCAACCCGCACAGGATGACCTACAAGAGGCTGACGCGGTAAGGGAGCAACCGGGGCGGCGAATTTCTCAACTGATACGAGGAAAGCTTGAATGACCGACTGGTCAGCCGCCCAATATCTGAAATTCGAGGATGAGCGCACACGGCCGGCGCGCGATCTTGTTGCGCAGGTGCCGGTGGATTTCCCGCGCCGGGTGGTCGACATCGGCTGCGGCCCGGGTAATTCGACCGAGCTGCTGGTCGAGCGCTGGCCGGATGCTGATGTCAGCGGCTTCGACACCTCTCCCGACATGATCGAGAAGGCGAGGGCGCGCCTGCCCAGCGTCAATTTCGATCTTACCGATGCCTCGACCTGGCAGCCGGCCGAGCCGGTCAATGTCATCTTCGCCAATGCGGTGTTCCAGTGGCTGCCGACCCACCCGGCAGTGTTCCAGCGGCTGATGGGCTTTCTCGCGCCCGGCGGCGCGCTCGCCGTCCAGATGCCCGACAATCTGCTTGAGCCCTCGCATCAGCTGATGCGCGACACCGCAGCCGAAATGCCGTTCGCCGCCAAGATGGCGGGGGCCGCGCGCGGGCCGTTGCCGCCGGTGTCGTTCTACTACGATCTCTTGTCGCCGCTCGCCGACCGGGTGGACATCTGGCACACGGCCTACAATCATCCGCTGGCCGACGCCGAGGCGATCGTCGAATGGGTGAAGTCGACGGGGCTGAAGCCTTTCCTCGATCCGCTCGACGCCGGCGAGCGCAAGCTGTTCCTCGACAGCTACACGACAAAGATCGCCAAGGCCTATCCGAAGACCGCAAACGGCAAGGTGCTGCTGCGCTTTCCGCGCATCTTCATCGTCGCCAAGCGGGCTGGCTAGGGCTCTGGTGAACGCCGGCCAATTCTCGGCTTAAGCCGGCGTAAACCGACTGGGTGAGAAAAGTGTTGCGTCGCGCCCCTTCGTCGCCCACATGAGAACGACAACGCCTGCGCATGGACGGACTGGATATGCATCGCGTCATCATCAGCGGCATTGGCGTTGAAATCCCTGAAGCCAAGATCACCAACGAAGAACTGGTCGCCAGCTTCAATGCCTGGGTCGACACCGAGAATGCGCGCCGGCAAGGCACGGATGAGACGCTGCTTCAGAAATCCGACAGCGCCTTCATCGTCCACGCTTCCGGTGTCCAGACCCGCCATGTCATCGAGCGGGAAGGCATTCTCGACCCGACCCGCATGGCGCCGCGCATTCCGGCACGGCCCGATGATGCGCTGTCCCTGCAGGCCGAGTTCGGCGTCGCTTCGGCGAAAAAGGCGCTCGACCATGCCGGCCTGAAGCCATCCGACATCGACCTGGTGATCTGTTCGTCCTCGCACCAGCAGCGGCCCTATCCGGCGATCGCCATCGAAATGCAGGAGGCGCTGGGCACCAAAGGCGCCGGCTTCGACATGGGGCTCGGCTGCTCTTCGGCCGCGGCCGCCTTGCACATCGCGGTCAATCTGGTGCGGACGGGCGCACACAAACGTGTGCTGGTGGTCACCCCTGAGATCATCACCGGCCATCTCAATTTCCGCGACCGGCAGACGCATTTCATCTTCGGCGACGCGTCGGTGGCGATGGTGGTCGAGGGGCTGGCCAAGGGCGAGAAGCGGCCGGGGCGTTTCGAGGTGCTGGACACGCGCACCTGGACGCAGATGTCGAACAACATCCGCACCAATCTGGGCTATCACACCCGCACCGCCCAGGACGATCCCTACATGATCAACCTCGAGGGCAATCTGATCAAACAGGTCGGCAACAAGGTGTTCAAGGAAGTCACCGTCGCCGGCCACAAATTCATCGTCGAGTTCCTCGCCGAGCACGGGCTGACGCCGCAGGCCGTCAGGCGTTTCTGGCTGCATCAGGCCAATGCGCGGATGAACGCCATGATCCTGAAGCTGGCTTTCGGCCACGAGGTCGACCATGACCGTGCGCCGATGGTGCTGGAGCGGCTCGGCAACACCGCCGGCGCCGGCGCCATCATCGCGCTTTCGGAAAACCATGCCGACATGAAGCCCGGCGATTTCGGCGTGCTGTGCGCCTTCGGCGCCGGCTATTCGATTGGCGGCGCCCTGCTCAGGATGCTGTAATCAAGCTGGCGTGAACGGCACCAGCATCGGCACCCGCCCGGCATAGTCGTCATAGGCGCTGCCCAGTTCGCCGCGCAGAAAACGCTCCTCAAGCCTTGCCTTGACGACGATGCCGACGGTGAGAAAGACCGCGCCGGCGATGCCCCAGACCGTGCCTTTGGCCGCCATGGTGGCCAGGATCGCCAAAAGCAGTCCGGTGTAGATCGGATGGCGGACCAGCCCGTAAGGGCCGGTGTCGACGACACGATGTTCGGCCTTGGCCGTCACCGAAGCCGACCAGAGACGGCCGAGATGCAGCCGCGCCCACCATGCGAATATCAAGCCAATGGCGATGAGCCCTGCGCAGATCCACGCTTCGGCAAGGGTCGGAAGCCAGAACCGCAGCCGGCCGGCATAGCCATGCGCGGGAACGAACAGCAGCACCGCGCCGATCAACCACAAAGCGCGATAGCGAAGCTCCGCCTGGATGCCGGCGCGCTTTTTCGCCGGATCGGACCAGAAAGCGGCTAGAAACCAGGACACGACCCAGATCAGCCAGAGCAATGCGATTGCCGTACCGGGACGCATGGGAGATCTCCACCGACTGTCTACCATGAAGCCGGTGCGGCGCGGCGGCAATGCGGCGCAATACGGAACCTGTGCTGTTTTCAGGTAAGAAGATCGTGATCGGCGCTCATTTGCCGGAAAACATCCACTGTACGCCAAACGCATCGACCAGCATGCCGAAACTTGTTCCCCAAACTTGCCGCGCCAAAGGCACGGTGATCCGCCCGCCTGAGGCCATGCGGTCGAAAAGTTCCCGCATTTTGGCCTGGTCGTCGAACTCCAGCATCAATGCGGAGCCTTTCATCGGCTCCGCATCGTCATTGTCGGAAGCGTGAAACAGCACGCCCGGACCTTCGAACCGCGCATGCAGCACCTTGCCGCGCATGGCTTCGGTTCGCACCGGCATGCCGTTGTCGCCCCAGCGCAGCAGGATGGTTCCCCGGCCAAGCCCGCATTGCTCGTAGAAAGCCAGCGCTGGTTCGCAGTTGGTGGTGAAGAACAGCGAAGGGGAGAGCCGCATCGGTTTGCTCCTGGCCGGTGCCGTTTGCTGTATTACTGCGCCGCTGCGGTGGCCGCAGCGATAAGGGCCTCACCTGTATATTGCTTGCCACCGATGCCCCAGCCGCCGTCGGGCGCATTGACGATGTTGATCCAGGTGTTTTCCGGCTTATGACCGGGCACGCATAGATCGGCAACGATTGCGACGGCATCGGTGATGAAGGCCCTGCGGGCTTCGAGCGAGCCGAGGCCGATGTTGGGCAGCTTCAGTTCGACCATGACGACGGGCCGGTTGGCCCCGCCGGCATAGATGTGGTGCGGCGGCAGGATGTGTACCGTGCCGCCGACGATGGCGTTGAAGAACGAATTGCCGGTGGCTCCGGAAGCCTCGATGAGGGCGGCGCTGAGACGCGGCAGAATCTCGCGCTCTCCGGCTTGGGTCAGTACGCCTTGCGGTGCGGTCACGGTGATGGGCATTTGCTGTCCTTTTCTTGGTGTCACATGGCTTTGCATTTGCTGCTTGCCATGTTTCGTATCGATTGTTACGATATAAGAGAAAGACGAGTCAACAGGTTTCGTATCGATCGCTATGGATAAATTGGAAAAGCCGCGCGGCGGCCGCCCACGTGCCTTCGACCCCGGCCGGGCACTGGATGCGGCGATGCATCTGTTCTGGGAGCATGGTTATGAAGCGACGTCGCTGGCGATGCTGCGCGAGGCGATGGGGTTGACGCCACCGCAGATCTACAACGCCTTCACCGACAAGGAGACCTTGTTCCGCAAGGCGCTTGAACGCTACCACCAGACCGAGATCGGCTTTGCGCTGGAAGCGCTGAGCGCGCCGGTGTCGACCGGCGAGGCGATCCGGTTGCTGCTGCTGGGGGCGGCGGAGGCCTATTCCAGGCCCGGCAAGCCCGGCGGCTGCCTGTTCGTCAGCGGCGCGCTGGCGACCTCGCCGCAGGCGCAAGCCATTGCCGATGAGCTTAAAGGCTATCGCAAGGCGAGCGAGGCGGCGATCGCGGCGCGGCTGGTGGCGGGCAAGGCGGCAGGTGATTTGCCTGAGGAGCTCTCCGCCGAAAGTCTCGCCAAATATATTGCGGGTGTCATGAACGGCATGTCGATCCAGGCGCGGGACGGCGCGTCCGTCGAAGAGTTGCGCGACCTAGCTGAAGCCGCTCTTGCGGCCCTGCCGGCCGGGGCGAAAAACCAAGGGCATGATTCAAAAACAGAACGCCACACCGGACCTCTTCCCGGAGTCTGAGAAGCCGGTCGAAATCATCCCCGCCAGGAAGCTGTCCGCCAAGGTGGCGGCGCTCTACGTCGCCCCGTCAGATCATTTCCAGAGGCGCCCGGTGGAAGCATTGCAGCTCGGCTTCGAGGGCATAGCGGGCGACTTCCACGCCGGCGCCACGCGGCGTTCGGGCGGCCTATGCGTAGAACGGACCTTGCGTTCACGCTGTAGTGTTAGACCCACCACTAAGTGACGTCACACTTCGAGCGAAGCACGATCCGGTCTTCGGCGACACCTGAAGTTCTGTGTGCTACCCTAATCTGGAAATGTGGCAGGCGCACTCCATCGGTTGGCAGGCAGCACTCCGAATAGTGAAGCTTTGAGCCGCATGGACATGGCCCTTCATGTGGTCGGTCCTCGAAATGCTTATGTGATTGCCTCTTGTGCGTCCATTCGCCGTCCCATTCGTCGAAAGGGCCGGCGAGATGATCCAGCACATATCGAACTACGCTGTAGTCATAGTCGAGCTGGAGGACCGAGTACTTCTGGACGGGATCGGTGACGATTGACATCTCCTGGGGCTCGAACTCGAGAATCTTGCGAAAGCAGAATTCTCCAGCATAAACTCGATTGGGAGTATGCCCACATGGCTCGACCGGCGTGCTCTGCTTCCCGCAAATCGAGCATGCCCAGCGCTTCAATATCATTCCTGGGCTGATAAAGTGTCGATAGGGAAAAGTAGACTGCCAAAGGGCAATCAAGTTTGCCCGTTGCTTCACGTAAGGTAACAGCTCCGGGACGTACGGATTGTCCTCCTGGCGTGCAAACGCTAGCTCTGCTTGCTCCAAGGTGCACCATCCGTCGAGATAATGGCCTCGTCTGAGCTGACGGTATGCTTCAAGATAAAGGCCCGTGCCGTCTATGAATGCGCCGATAAACCAAAGCCGGTTCTTTTCCTCAGGATCATTAGTGATCGCCTTCGGTCTTCCTGCGCTTTTGGCTAGCTCGCGCCAGTAAATTCGACTTGACCGATCCCGGTGAGCTATTACCTGGGCAGCCAAATTGGCTGAACTGAGCTGGGCCGACATGGCTAGTGAGCAGAGTGGCGAGCCCGCTTGCGCGGATGAACCTGATGGGGCGCGGCTTGGGGCTCATTTAGTTCCTCGATGAAGCGTGGGATGGCGGTGTTCAACATCGGCCCTAGCTGGTGAGAATCGCCTTTGTAGTAAAGTTTTAGGGCTTTGTTGTTCGGGCCTTCGACAATCAACGTTAATTCCGCTGTGTCACCCGACTTGTGTCCAGGCAGTAGTTCGTCGAGCCGATTCGAGAAAATATTAAGGGCAACTGGCAAGACCCCAACTGTCAAGAGTAAGGTCGGTATGCGCCAAGCTTTTGAGTGGAGGGCGAGTTCCTGGTATTCGTCATTTCGTATGGCGACAGCCAACGTCGCCTCGGTGCCCAATGCGTTGCGGAACCGTTCGACAAAGTCGCCAGTCCCAATGGGAAAGACGGGCTTCTCATCTCCGTCGGTTAGGGGAAGAGCAAGGATCGACGCTTTAATCAAGCCTGGGCGCTGGCCGCTCTCGATCCACGGCTGATCTAGCCAGTATCCCCTGGTATCAGAGGTTTCCGATACTTCAAATTTTAAGAACTCGCGAGCGAATCTGTCAACCATAAACCCCTCCTGTTGTAGAACATGTAAGGAGCGACGTGAGTCCATTCAAGCGAGAGACATTCCACCACAGGCAGGGATAGTCCGCTGTTCAGCAGTTATCACAGCTGCCCGTGCACGCGGCAATTTTCGATTTCCCAAAGGATTCGGGGATACAGCGCCCCGCTTCGAGACGAGAGCGGGCACTGGACGACACGCGACTCTGCCTACGAACTGCTCTTGCGGCTTTGGCGACCGGAGAGCAGGATTTAGGGCTTGATTCAAGGACAGACGGCGATGCTGGATCTCTTCCCCGAGGCCGAAAGTCCGGTCGAAATCATTCCTGCAAGAAAACTCGCCGCTAAGGTCGCTGCCCTCTACGTGGCGTCGTTCGATCATTTTCAGACGCGCTCGGTGGAAGAATTACAGCTCGGTTTCGAAGGCATCGACGGCGACTTCCACGCCGGCGCCACCCGTCGTTCCGGCGGTCGCGAACCCTGGTATCCGCGCGGCACCGAAATCCGCAACGAGCGGCAGATATCAATCGTAGCAGCGGATGAACTCGCCGTCGTTGCCGAGCGGATGGGGCTGGCCGAGATCAAGCCGGAATGGATCGGCGCCAATCTGCTGATCGAAGGCGTGCCGCATCTCTCGATGCTGCCGTCAGGCACGCTGCTGTTCTTTAGAGGTGGCGTGACGATCAAGGTCGATGCGCAGAACGGGCCTTGCCGGCTTGCTGGACGTTCGATCGCCGAAAACGCCGGGATGGCCGATCGGGAGGCCGGCGCGCTGGCCTTCCCGAAGGCGGCGAAACGGCTGCGCGGCCTCGTTGCCTGGGTCGAGAAACCGGGTCGTATGACAACAGGGGAAGAGATCTCGGTGCGCGTGCCCGAGCAGTGGATTTATCGATCCTAGTACCGGGCTAGGGCACGGGCTGCGCCGCCGGGGCGACGCAGCCGGATTTCAAGACGCGCTCAGGCCGCCTTGCGGTTCTTCTTGGCGCCCTGCGCCTCGACGGAAACGTGGTCCCACTTTTCCCACAGCGCGATGCGGTTGGCGTATTCCTGCTTGATCATCGGCAGGCCGCCATCGCCGAAGAAGACGCGCAGCGGCGGCTCGGCCGCGTCGACGATTTCAAGCATCGCCGGTCCGGTGGCCTCGGGGTCGCCGGCGACCGAGTTGGCGCGGCGTTCCGCCATCTTGGCGCGGGCCGGCGCGTAAGCCTCGATCGCTTTGGAGACCTTGGCCGAGGCGCCGGACCAATCGGTGGAGAAGCCGCCCGGTTCGACAAGCGTCACATGGATGCCGAATTCGGCGACCTCGATGCTGAGCGACTGGCTGAAGGCTTCGAGCGCCCATTTCGAGGCATGGTAAAGGCCGAGCGAGGCGAAGGCGTTGACGCCGCCGATCGACGAGATCTGGATGATATGGCCGGAGCCCTGCGCCCGCATGATCGGCAAAGCCGCCTGTGTGACCCAGAGCGCGCCGAACACATTGGTTTCGATCTGGTCGCGAGCTTCCTGTTCGCTGACTTCCTCGATGGCGCCGAAATGGCCATAGCCGGCATTGTTGATGACGACGTCGAGCCGGCCAAAGCGCTTGTGCGCCTCGGCGATGGCCGCATCGACAGCCTCCTTGTCGGTGACGTCGAGCTTGATCGCGGCGACATTATCGCCATATTTCGCGACGAGATCGGCGAGCGTGCCGGCATCGCGCGCGGTTGCGGCGACACGGTCGCCGCGAGCGAGTGCGGCCTCGGCCCAGACTCGGCCAAAGCCTTTCGACGATCCGGTGATGAACCAAACCTTGCTTGTCATGACGTGGAATCCTTGCCCATGCGGGCCGTGAACTGGGAAGCGGAGGCTTCTCCGCTTCCGCGATATACGGTGCGTCGAGCGATTTTCCAGAGGCGAGGGGGAATCTTTTTGGTCACGTCATCGTGTGGAGCAGGACCTTCGCCGGTCAGGGATAGCGCACCGGGCTCGACCAGGCCGGGTCGTCATGCTTTTGCCAGTAGAGCGCCATCAAGCGCTTTGTGATCCCGCCTATCTTGCCGTCGGCGACAGCAGCGCCGTCGATCACTGTCACCGGCATGATGCCGCCGGCGGTGGAAGTGATGAAGACTTCGTCGGCAGCCTTCAGCGCGGCAACGCTGACGTCGACGGCCGTGGTGGGAAGCGCTGCCTCGGCGCAGAGGTCGAAGACGGTGCGCCTGGTGATGCCGGGCAGCACGCCGGCGGCTGGCGTCGACAGCCTGCCGTCCTTGACGCAGAACACGTTGAAGCCGGGGCCTTCGGCGACATTGCCGTTGAAGTCGAGAATCAATGCGGTTTCGGCCCCACGGTCATAAGCGTCGTAGAGGCCGCGCACGAGGTCGAGCCAGTGGTAGTTCTTGATCGCCGGATCGATCGAGACCGGCGGAATGCGCACCTTGTCGCTAATGGCGACATGCAGGCCGCGCCGCAACTGCTCGGCATTGGCGACCGAGCCGAAGGGAACTGCGAAGGCCATGAAGCGGTTGACCGCCTGGCGCGGATCGCGGCTGAAGGTCGGCGAGGCGCCGCGTGTGCACAGCATTTCGACATAGGCGGCGCGATGGCCCGACAGCGCCACGCAATTGTGCAGAATCTCGGCCACACCATCGCGGTCGGACGGGATCGTCATGCGCAGTTTTTGCAAGCCGGCGAAGAAGCGGTCGAGATGCAGGTCGAGTCGGAAGAAGCTCCCGTCCCAGACATGCACGGTGTCGTAGGTGGCGTCGGAATGCAGAAAGCCCCAATCCAGCACCGAGATCTTGGCTTGCGACATCGGCAGATACTGACCATCGAGAAAGGCGATGCCGTCGGGATAGGAATGCGGATCGATATGGCGATCCGACAAAGCCGGCAATGGCACAATGCTACCGGCTGCTGCGCTTCGGTTCATGGCGATTGGTCCCTTCGGCTTGATGCGGCAGATTCAAGCTAGTGGTCCCCTGCAGGCGGCATAGGGCCACCCAACCATCGCTGTTTGTCCTAGGTAGCACATTCGATATGCCCTATGGTCCGGCTTGAAAATATCCGGCCGGGAGGGGCAAAATGGGCAGATCTTTTCGGACCATCAGCTTTGCAATTTTCCTCGTCTTCGTCACTGGCCATGCCTTCGCGCAATGCGCTCGCGAGGGCGAGGCGCTGTGCCAGAACGGCCAGACCTATCGTTGCGAGAAGACGGGCAGCGAGCTGACGCCGATCTTTCAGAACGTGCCTTGCGTGGTCAACGCGGCGGGGCTCAACGGCGTCTGGACCGGCAGCGGTCATCAAAGTCCGGCCGGTGCTGCCGGCGCCGATTGGGCGATCGCAATGACAATCGGCGATGGCGCCGCGTCGATCGACTATCCGTCGCTCGGCTGCGGCGGATCGTTGACCCAGATTTCTCGCGACGACAGTTCGGCGGAATACCGGGAAAACATCAGCTACGGCCAGGACAAGTGCATCGACGGTGGCGGCATCGCCGTCCGATTTTTCAAAGGGAACCTGTCCTGGACCTGGGTTGGCCAGGCCGACGGCCAGCCCTACAATGCGGTTGCCGTATTGAAGCGACGGTAGCTGAAGTTATTCCTCTTCGTCCTCTGCATCGAGCAGGCGCGTGGCGCGCCAACGGGTCAGCACCATGTTTGTTTGCTCGATGACGAAGAACCGCGCCGAGTCGCGGTCATAGCCCTCGGCCAGCAGCTTTTCATAGTCGGTATGGCCGTGCCTGATATGGGCGATCGTCGCCAGCCAGACCGCGATGCCCGGCGGCAGCGTCTTCATGTGCACGGCGCCGGCCTCGGTGCGAATTTTCTCCATATCGGCATAGGGCGCCAGGGGCAGCAGTGCGGTCAGCGCCTTGGCGATGGCGCGGCGGCGGCCGGTGGGCGCGCTCATTTTTCGTCACGCCCGGCAATGGTCGCCTCGGGAAAGGCGTCGGTCGAGGCGAAATAGGGCTTGATGTCGATCACCGGGGTGCCGTCGAGCACATCGATGGCGTCGATGGCGATGCGGCCGTGGTCGATGTCGACGGCGATCAGGCCGGCGATATGCAGCCCGACTGGGTTCGGCCGGGCAGGGGAGCGCAGCGAGAAAACGCCTTTCGGCTCAGCCGCATGGCGGGGTCTCTGGACAATCAGTGCCCGCGGCGCGTGATGCAGCCAGGACAGGATGACGATGTGGCTGGCCCGCTCCAGCGCAAGCAGGCCGTCGCGATAGGGTGGGTCGATGAGAACGGTGGCCGCCTGTCCTGTCTCGCGCGCCGCGCGCATGTTCTTCGGGCAGGTTTGCCTGGATGTCCATGGCGAGGCGATGCGGCCGATGAACACGATATGGCCATCCGCCGGCATGTCAGCCGGGTCGGTCTGCAGGAGCTTTTCGCCGTCGCGCGTCTCGAACATGGCTTTCGCCCTAGCACAAGTTTCCAGCCGATCGTCAGGGAAAAGCGGTTCTCTCAGGCGGGGACCATGTGTGCGGCATTTTCTTGTCAGGAAGCGACATAGGCCTTGCCATGTCGTCAAAGCTGACATAAACATATGTTTATATCTTTTTCAACGAGAACGCGCCGATGCATGTTTCGCTCGATACGATGGTGGATACGTTGAAGGCTGCGGCCGAATCGAGCCGGCTGCGCATCCTGGCGCTGCTGTCGCGCGGCGATCTCACCGTGTCCGACCTCACCGAGATCCTCAGCCAGTCGCAACCGCGGGTGTCGCGGCATTTGAAGCTGCTGCTGGAGGCCGGGTTGATCGGCCGCTACCAGGAGGGCTCCTGGGCCTTCTTCCGGCTGTCGGATACGGATTCCGCGCGCGACTTCGTCATGGGGCTGGTCTCTGGCATTCGCGGCGCCGATCCACAGGTCGAGCGCGATCTCGAGCGGTTGGCATCGGTCAAGCGCAAGCGCCAGGACCGTGCCGCCGAGTATTTCTCCGAGAACGCCGCCAGCTGGGATCACATCCGCTCGCTGCATGTGCCGGACCGCGCGGTGGAAGCCGCACTCCTCAAGCTGGTCGGCAAGCGGCCATTCCAGTCGATGCTAGACCTCGGCACCGGTACCGGGCGGCTGCTGGAGATATTTTCGCCGCTCTACCGGCGCGGTGTCGGCATCGACATGTCGCGCGAAATGCTGACGGTGGCGCGGGCCAATCTCGACAAGGCAGGCATCGCCAATGCCCAGGTCCGCCAAGGCGACATTTTCGCGCCGCCGGTCGAGCGCGACGCCTTCGACCTCGTCACCATCCATCAGGTGCTGCACTATCTGGACGATCCCGCCCGCGCCATCCGCGAGGCGGCAAGGCTGCTGCGCCCGTCGGGCCGGCTGGTGATCGTCGATTTCGCGCCGCATGCACTGGAATTCCTGCGCGACCAGCATGCGCATGTCAGGCTGGGCTTTTCCGACCGCCAGATCTCCGAATGGTTTGCCGATGCCGGGCTCGATCTCGAGGATGCCCAGGAATTCGAGCCGCGCGGCGGCAACGAAGCCAGGCTCACCGTCAAGCTGTGGCTCGGCCGCGACCGCCGCATGCTGATCGCCGAGCCTTCAAATGACACCCAACCCACCAAAGCGTACCCTATGGGGGAAATCGCCTGATGAACCAGTTCCGCTTTTCCCGCCGTCCCGACATTGGCGACAAGGTCCGCGTCTCCTTCGAGTTCTTCCCGCCGAAGACCGACGAGATGGAAGCCAGGCTCTGGGACACCGTCACCAGGCTGGAGCCGCTGAAGCCGAGATTCGTCTCGGTGACCTATGGCGCCGGCGGTTCGACGCGTGAGCGCACGGCCCGCACGATCAAGCGCATCCTGAACGAGACGACGCTGACGCCGGCGGCGCACATGACCTGCGTCGACGCCGCCCGCCATGAGGTCGACGCCGTCGTCCGCGAATTCGCCGACATGGGCGTGAAGCGCTTCGTTGCGTTGCGCGGCGATCCGGCGGCGGGTGTCGGTACGGCCTACCGGCCGCATCCCGATGGCTATGCCAATGGCGCCGAACTTGTCGGAGCGCTGAAGGACGCCGGCGATTTCGACATCTCGGTCTCGGCCTATCCCGAAAAGCATCCGGAAAGCCCCGACTTCGCCACCGACTTCGACATGCTGAAGCGCAAGGCCGACAATGGCGCGACGCGGGCGATCACCCAGTTCTTCTTCGACAACGATCTCTACGAGCGTTATGTCGAGAAGGCGCGCCGTGCCGGCATCTACATCCCGATCGTGCCCGGCATCCTGCCGGTGCACAATTTCACCCAGGTCGCCAATTTCTCGGCGCGCTGCGGCGCGCTGGTGCCGGCATGGCTGGCCGAGCGTTTCGAAGGGCTGCACAACGATCCGCAGACGCATGCGCTCGTGGCGTCTGCCGTGGCGGCCGAGCAGGTGCTCGATCTCGTCGAGCGCGGCGTCAGCGACTTCCATTTCTACACCATGAACCGGGCCGACCTGGTGTTTGCCATCTGCCATATGATCGGCATCCGCTCCCACGAAACAGAGGCAGCTGGATCCGCCGCCGCCTGAGCTTCATCGTGGTATGAAATCTGAAATGCAAAAGGCCGGGCGAAACACCCGGCCTTTCGAATTTGTGGGCTATTGCTGCTGTTCTTCCGCTCCGGCGGTTACGGAAGAACACCTATGATAAGGGCGCCAATGAAGGCAAATGCAGCACAGATCATCAATGCGTTGATTGGCCTCGTAAGTCCCATGTCATAGTCTCCTCTTCAAGAGCTATGGGTGGAGTCTAGGGGCATTTGTGCCACAGGCAAGCGGAAAATATGCTGCAATGCGACGCGATTGTGGAATTTGCGACCTGCCACCTGTCGTTAAGCGTTGAAACTCTTCGGCAAAAGCCGCTGGCAGCCTGTGAATAAATTGTGACGCCGCCGTGGCGAAAGCGAGGCATGGCAGCGCTACCAGACCTAAAGCGCGTCGTTGTCCCAAAACCGCTGCGCACTTTTGGTCGACAGGCATTAGCGCCGACCAAACAACCGCCCGTCGATCGTCACCAGGCCAAGCGCGATCAGTGCCATGCCGCAGAACTCGAACAGAGCGAGCCGCTCGCCGAGGAACAGGAGGCCGAGCAGGATGGCGCTGGCCGGGACGATGAGCGTGACCAGCGAGGCGTTGGTGGCGCCGGCCGAGGCGACGAGGTTGAAATAGAGGATGTAGGCGAAGGCGGTGGAGAGCAGCGCCAGCGCCAGCACCGCCGTCCAGACCGGCGGCGAGGCCGAGAACAGGCCGGCCGGGCCATAGGTGAGCAGCACCACCGGGATCATGATGATGGTCGACGCCGTCAATTGTCCGGTGGCGATGACCGGCGAGGGCACGCCCTTGAAGCGGCGGGCAATCATCAGCGCGACGGCGTAAGACAGCGAGGCGCCGATCAGCGCGAATTTCGCCCAGACCGGGCCGCCGAGCCCGGCCAGCAGGCCGGGGCCGATCATGACAGCGGTGCCGGCGATGCCGAACCCGATGCCGGCAAGCTTGTTCCAGGAGAGCTTTTCGTCCGCCGTCAGCGCGTTGGCGAGGATCAGCGTCCAGAACGGCGTCGTCGCGTTGAGCACCGAGGCGACGCCGGCGCCAAGCGCGGTCTGGCCGGCAAAGATCAGCGAGAACGGGACGACATTGTTGGCGAGCGCCAAAAGGAAAAACAGGCCGGCATGCGGGAAGGCGAGGCGGAAGGACGGACCGCGAATGCCGAGATAGAGCTGCAGTGCAATGGCCGCAATGGCAACGCGAAACAGAACCAGCACCAGCGGGTGCATTTCGGCAACGGCGATGCGGGCAAAGAAGAACGAGCCGCCCCAGATGGCGCCGAGCAGCAGAAGCTGTCCCCAGTCCCTCAGCGTCATCGGTCCGCGCTGCACGGCTGTCGTGGCTATTGCCATTGTGAACGTCCTTCCCCGCGGCATCAATGCCAGCCACTCAGGCAGAAGGCATATCGGGTCCGGCGACAAGAGCCACCCGAAACCTGATTGCTGGCAACAGTGCTGCCAGGAGGGTGTGCCGCTGGGTCAGTGCCGCCAGACACAGAATTGTTTTCTTTGGCCGCTAGCTTGGATAATTGTGCGCAGCCGAGAAGTCAGGGGATTCGTCCATGCAGCGATTCGAGAATGCCCGCGAGGCGGCGCTGGCGCTTCGGCCGGACGATCCGGTCTACTGCTTTCGCCCGCAGGTGCTGAAGGCGGATGCCAAACAGTTCATGGGCATGTTTCCCGGCAAGACCGCCTACGCAGTCAAGACCAATGGCGAGCAGATCGTGCTGAAGGCGCTGGTCGAAGCCGGCGTCACCGCTTTCGATGTGGCCTCGCCCGGCGAGTTCGCCGCAGTTCGCGCCGTCTCACCCGACGCCGAGATGCTCTACATGCATCCGGTCAAGGCGCAGTCGGACATCAAGCTTGCGCTGGAAAAATACGCCATCCGCGTCATTTCGCTCGACCATGAGGACGAGATCACCAAGCTGACGCGGGTGGTGCGGGCGCTTGACATCGATCCGGGCTCCATCAGCGTGTTCGTGCGCATCCAGACCAAGGGCTCGGCGGCCTATGAACTGTCAAAGAAATTCGGCGCCGGGCCGGCCTATGCTGTGGAACTCGCCGAGCGACTCAACCGCACCGGCTACAAGGTCGGCCTGTGCTTCCATGTCGGCAGCCAGATCGAGGATCCCGACACCTATGAGCGGGCGCTGGCCTCCGCCGATTGGGTGCGCAACCGGCTGACCTTCGACATTGCGGGCCTCGATGTCGGCGGCGGCTTTCCCGCCGAGTACGGCCATGACCCCAATCGCAAGCAGATCGAGATGCCGTCGCTCGGCCAGATCATGTCGCGGCTGTCGGGCGACCTGAGGGAATACCAGTTCGACCAGATCCCGTTGGTGGCCGAGCCCGGCCGGGTGATCGTGGCGCGCTGCCTGTCGCTGATCGTGCGGGTGCTGCTGCGCAAGGGCAAGCGGCTCTACATCAATGACGGCATCTGGGCGTCGCTGTCGGATTCTTGGACCGGCAAGATCACACTGCCGGCCCGCTTCATCCCCGATCCGGCGATCCGCTCGCGCAATGGCGAGGAGAAGAACATCGTGCCGTTCAAGGTCTGCGGCGCGACCTGCGATTCCGTCGACATCCTGTCGCGGCCGTTCTGGCTGCCGGAAACCGTCGACACCGGCGACTGGATCGAGATCGGCCATATCGGCGCCTATTCGCTGTCGCTGAGAACCCGCTTCAACGGCTTTTATCCCGATACCTTCGTCGAGGTGACGACGCCGTTTGACGAAGGCGATGCGCCGCAGGGATTCGCCAGCCTGGAGACGATGGCGGACTAAGCGACCCCGCCACCGGCCTGGATATTCTCGCCGGTCAGCCAGCGGGCCTCGTCGCTGGCCAGGAAGACCGCGACATCGGCAACGTCGCGGGGCGCGCCGATCCTGCCAAATGGAGACATGCCGGCCGCCACGGCGCGATCGCGCTCGGGAAGCAGGTCCGTGTCGGTGAAGCCAGGCGACAGCGCATTCACCGTGATGCCGCGCGGTCCGAGTTCACGCGAGAGCACACGGACGAATTGTTCGACGGCGCCCTTGCTGCCGAGATACAGCGCCGTTTGCGTGAAGAACATCTTGGTGCCGCCGGTGGAGACCGCGATGATGCGGCCGCCGTTTCGCACACGGCGCGCTGCTTCCTGAAGCACGAAGAACGTGCCCTTGGCATTGGTGCCGAAGACATGGTCGAAATCGGCTTCGGTTGCCTCGGTCAGAGGCTTGATGACGGCGACGCCGACATTGGCAACCACGATGTCGACCGCGCCGAACTCACTCTCAGCCTCGTCAAACAGGCGATGAATATCCGAGACGCTTGATATGTCGGCCTGGACGGCGATCGCCTTTCCTCCCTTGCCGGCGATGGCGGCCACGACCTCGTCAGCGGCTTCGTGGTTGCCGACATAGTTGACGACGACGGCAGCGCCCTTGGAGGCGAGTCCTTCGGCGATGGCTCGCCCAATGCCGCGCGAACTGCCGGTGACGAGTGCGGTTTTGCCTTGCAAGGACTTGGGCATGATACGTTTCCTTCAATCATTCAGGCCCGTGCCGGTTTCATCTGACGGGTCCGCTAGTCGAGAAATAGGGCCCTGCAACTGATCAGATAATGGCCTATTATCTGACTAGCTTGTTAATCTAGGGATACACAATGCGCGGTTCTGAATTCACCGAGTTCAAGGCATTCGCCGCAATCGTGGAAGAGCGTAGTTTCGTCCGCGCCGCCGCCCGGCTGCGTGTTTCCCCGCCGGCGCTCAGCCAGTCGATCCGGCAACTGGAGGCTCGCATCGGCGTCAGGTTGCTGAATCGGACGACGCGTAGTGTTTCACCCACTGGTGCTGGCGAGACGCTGTTTGCGCGCCTTGCCGTTGCGTTCGAAGAGCTGGAGGGCGCCGTAGCGGACATTCATGCCGCGCGTGATCGGCCGGCGGGTTCGCTACGAATAAACGTGCCGCGTGTTGCCGCGGTGCGGTTCATCGGCCCGATCCTTGGCGACTTCCAACGCGCCTATCCTGATATCGCGCTGACCGTCATCGTCGACGATACCCTGACCGATATCGTCGAGGGCCGGTTCGACGCCGGGATCCGTCTCGGCGAGCGGCTGCAGAAGGACATGGTGGCGGTCAAGCTCAGCGACGATTTGCAGATGGCGGCGGTGGCCGCCCCGGCCTACCTTGAGGGCCGCGCAACTCCCCGTCATCCCCAGGATCTGCACCAGCACCAATGCATCAACTTCCAATGGCCGGGCGGCGGCAACCTCTACCGGTGGGAGTTTTCTCGCGGCAAGCGGGTTTTGGAAATTGCTGTTCAGGGCAGCCTGACTGTCAACGACACCGAGCTGATGCTGAAGGCGGCGCTGGGTGGAGCAGGCGTCGCCTACATGATCGACTATCAGGTCCAGTCGTGGATCGATGCGGGCAGGCTGATGAGATTTCTAGAGCCCTGGTCGCCCAGCTTTCCAGGCTTCTTCCTGTATCACCCGAGTTCGAGGCACGTCCCCCCGGCTTTGCGGGCATTTGTCGACTTCGTCCGGGCAAGGAGTAGGGAATAGGGAATTCGGCTTGGGGAGCTTCTACTCCCAACCCCAACGCCTACTCACTCTCTTCACAACTTCCCCAAAAGCTCCGGCGTTGGCCAGCCGTCGACCGGCATGCTGAGCCGCATCTGTTCCTTGCGGATGGCTTCGCGGGTGTTGGTGCCCAGAATGCCGTCGACGGTGCCGACGTCATAGCCCCTGGCTTCGAGCTTGGTCTGCAATTCCTTCATCTGGTCGCCATTGAGACCGGTTTCGGGATTGCGCGGGTCGAACTGCTTTGCCCCGGCCAGCCGGCTGGCGAAGTTGGCGGCGGTCAGCGCGTAGGTGAAGGACTGGTTCCATTCGAGATAGACGTCGAAATTGTCATAGGCGAGGAAGGCCGGACCTTTGCGGCCCATCGGCAGTGCCAGGCCGGCCTTCAGGCCATTGTCGATCAGCGGCGTGCCATCGGGGTTGGTGACGCCCCAGGCGGCCCATTGCGACAGCGGCAGCTTGTTGGTGCGGCCGGTCTGCTCCCAGGGCATGTCCTCGGGCACGCGCACTTCCTCGATCCAGGGCTGGTCGCGTTTCCAGCCGCGCGACAGCACCTTGTTGGCCGTGGTCATGATTACGTCGGGTACGCTGCGCCTGAGGTCGACGATGCCGTCGCCGTCGCCGTCGACGCCGCGCGCCAGATAGTCGGAAGGCAGGATCTGCGTCTGGCCGATCTCGCCGGCCCAGGCGCCGGTGACGTCGGCCGGAACGACACCGCGATCGATCAGCGTCAACAGCGGCACCAGTTGCGGCCGAAACAGCTGCGGGCGGCGGCAGTCATGCGACAGCGTCACCAAGGCGCTCAGCGTGTGGAAATCGCCCTGTACGGCGCCGAAATCGGTCTCCAGCCCCCAGAAGGCGGTGATGATCGGCGCCTGGACACCGAACTGCTGGTCGGCGCGCGCAAAGATTTCGGCGTATTTCTTCAGATTGGCCGCGCCCTGCTTCAGCCGGTAGGCCGAGATCATGCGGTTGGAGAACTGGATGAAGGTCTGTGCGAAGACGCCCTGGGCGCGGTCACGCGCCAGCACCTTGTCGTCGACGGTGGCGGCTTCCAGTGCGTCAAGGCCCACAGCGCCGACACCGGCCGCCTTGGCTTCCGCCGCCACGCCTTGCTTCCAGGTTTCGAAGTCGCCGCCGCATTCCTGCGCCCCCGCCGGCATCGCCGTAGCGCCGAGCAGCAGGGCCGCGAGCAGCCCGGAGCGCAGGCGGCTCTTCGACTGTTTCCGGCGTAAATATCCCAGTGGTTGCAGGTAGGTGCGCATGGGACGTCGAAAAGCAGGCGGCAGAGCCGGTGTCAACGGGTGTTCTGCCGCAGCCACTTTTTCCAGGCTGACTCAGTGCCGTTGAAGACGTTGATATCGGACTTGCCGGTCATGCCGGGAACGATACCGGTTCCGGTGTATTGCCAGAAGGCGAAGGGGTGGCTGCCGTACTTCTGGCGGGGGTGGCCGGCGACCGAGCGCAGCCAGTAGGGATAGCCGCGGAAGGTCGAAAGGTCGTTATCGTCGAAGAAGTCGACCGAGGTGTAGATGATCGGCTTCTTGCCATAGTGCCGCTCGATCATCTCGAGAAAGGTGGTCATTTCGGCCCGCACCGTTGCCGAATCCGGGCGCAGCCGGCAGGTCGGCGATTGCGGGTTCCACTCCATGTCGAGCACCGGCGGCATGGCCGAGCGGTCGACGGGCACGTTCTGGATGAACCAGCGCGCCTGGGTGGCGGCCGGCGTGCAGAAATAGAAGAAATGGTAGGCCGCGCGCGGAATGCCATTGGCCTTGGTGCGCGACCAATGCTCGTTGAAATACTCGTCGAAACGGTCGCCGCCCTCGGTCGCCTTGATGAAGGCGAAGGAGATGCCGCTGGCCTTGGCCGTCGGCCAGTCGACCGAGGTCTGGTATTTGGAGACGTCGGTGCCGTGAACGGCATAGTTCCAGGGCGCGCCGCTATCCCATTCATGCGGCTTGGAGTCTTCGAAACGCGGTGCGCGCACGGCAACCGTCGGGCTGCTGGATGGCGACATCGAGGGCACGAGATCGCTGGCGGTCGAGCAGGCGGCCAGCAGCGTCAACGTGATGAGGGCCGCAAAACGGCGCATCGCATTTCCCGAGCCGGAATCAGCCGGTCGCTGTTGGGTTGTCGTTGCAGGTGCCCCTCAGGCGATCGCCCCACAGCATCGCCTGATACGCTATTTTCGTGCATGTCGTTGTCCCAAAACCGCTGCGCACTTTTGGGCGACATGCATCAGTGATCGCCGATCATGGTTGATAACAGGTTGACGGCGCTCGACAAGAACACCGATTGTGCGGAAGCAATGGCGGCAAATCGATGACATAAATCGGGCCGCAAGCCACGGCCAGCGGAAAAGCAGGGACGGAAAGATGCGGATCGCCGTGAAGATCATCAAATGGCTGCTCGGCCTGGTCGTGTTGGCCATAGCCGCCCTGTTTACCTGGCTCTACATCGCGCCGCCCGACCTGATCCGGGTCGGTTCCGGTTATTCCGCCAAGATTGTCTGCTCCAATGTTTTTATCGCCGGCCGTGATCCCAATGAGGTGCTTGCCATCGACGTGCAGGCGCCTGGCCATCCGCTTCTCAGGCTGATGAAGGTGTCGGTCGACAAGAACAGGGGGACCGTCTCGGCCGGGCTGCTTGGCTTCCTCGGCAAGAGCGTTGCCGTTGCGCGCGCCGGCCTGGGTTGCGCGTCGGTTCCCGATGGCGACGTCGGCAAGGCACGGCGCACGTCAATCCCTGCCGAGGCGTCGGCGGCCACCAAGGGCGATCTGTGGCCCGAGGCAGATCGAGTCGACGCCTCGCAAAATCCCGAAATCAACAAGATCCTCGACGGTGCGGCAATGACCGGCATCGGCATGCGCGCCGTGGTGGTGGTCAAAAACGGCCGCATTGTTGCCGAGCGTTATGGCGACGGCTTTTCGGCGAAAACGCCGCTGCTGGGCTGGTCGATGACCAAGGCGGTCAACGCCGCGCTCGTCGGCACGCTGGTCAAGGACGGCAAGATGGCGGTGACCAATCAGGGTCTGTTCGGCTCATGGAAGGCGGACGGCCGCGCCGCCATCAGCCTTGCCGATATGATGGCGATGTCGAGCGGACTCGAGTTCAACGAGGATTATGGCGACGTTGCCGATGTGACGCGCATGCTCTACCTCGAACCGGATATGGCGGGCTTCGCCGAGGCCAAGCCGCTGACCGGCGACGTCGGCAAGGTCTTTTCCTATTCGAGCGGCACGGCGGTGATGCTGTCGCGGCTGTGGCAGGATGCTATCGGCGACAAGGACAAGGCGCTGATGTGGCCAAGGACAGCGCTGTTCGGGCCGCTCGGCATGCAGAGCGCGGTGCTCGAAACCGACGAGGAGGGTACCTTTGTCGGCTCATCCTACCTCTATGCCACGGGGCATGACTGGGCGCGGTTCGGCCAATTCCTGCTGCAGGGCGGCGTCTGGAACGGCAACCAGATCCTGCCGGCCGGTTTCGTCGACTGGATGTGCGAACCGGCACCGGCCTCGAAAGTCTACGGCAAGGGGCAACTTTGGATCGAAGCCCCGGGGGACGAAGGAAATCCCGGCGCCGGCGTCGCCGCCGGACTGCCCAACGATACCTACTGGATGGAGGGCCATGACGGCCAGACGATCGCCATCATCCCGTCGGAGCAACTGGTGGTGGTGCGGCTGGGGTTGACGCCGGCCAAGCTCGGCTACCGGCCGCAGGTGATGGTCGGCGCGCTGATGAAGGCACTGCGCTAGCTCCCTTACCCTCCCTTGATGGGGAGGGTCGGCGCGTAGCGCCGGGGCGGGGTGCCTGGCCACCCGCGCCTTCGGCGCGACCTCCCCCATCGGGGGGGAGGTAAGAGTGCGCGATCTTGACGACCGCCAGCCAGGCATAGCCGCGATAAAGCGCGCGGAAACAGAAGCTTGCGCCGGTTCGCCGAGATTCCGATTCCAAGACTTCGCGCAATGATTCACGTGGCGTGACATGGAATTTCTTGAGCCAGCCGCGCAGCAATGTCCGGAACCAGTTGGGCAAGCCTTCCTGCTGGCCGAAATCGACGACATGCAGCGAGCCGCCGGGCGCGAGTGCCGCAAGGGCTGCCGAAACCGTCTTTTCCCAACCGGGGATCATCGACAGCGAATAGGACACGAAGATGCGGTCGAAGCGCTCGACGCCGAACAGCGTCTTGGCGTCGAAATCGGTGGCGTCGCCGCGCGCCAGCACGGCGCGGCCGGACAGGCCGTCGCGGCCGATCGCCTTGCTCGCCGTCTCCAGCATCTCGGCCGAGATGTCGAGGCCGTAGAGGCGGGCGTCGGGATAGCGGCGGGCGGCAAGCGCGATGTTGCGGCCGGTGCCGCAGCCAAGTTCGAGCACTCTGCCATTCGCCGGCACATCCAGCCCGGATATCATCTGGTCGCGGCCAAGCAGATAGTATTTGCGGGTCAGGTCGTAGATATGGCGTTGCCAGCGATAGACGCCGTCCATCAGTTCGGCATGGTCGGCCGGCAGCTCGCTCGCGCTCATGCCGCGCGCTTCACATAGAGGTGGAAGCCGCCATAGATGGCCGAGCGGTCGCGGGCCGAACAGTCGCGCGAGGCCTCGTCCTCGTAGGTCCACTGGTCGAGCAGCGAGATCGAGACGCGGCCCGGCAGCAGGCTGGGCTCGGCGGCGGTACGGAAGATGACTCGGGCGCCGACCGAGGCGGTGCGGGTGATCTCCGACCAAAGGGCATTGAGCTGGTCGTTCGTCATCCAGTCCTGCGCGTCGAGCAGGACGAAACGGTCGACGGTGCCTGCGTCCTTGCCGGCCAGAAATTCGATCAGATTGGCGTGGTGGATGCCGACGCGATCGACATTGTTGCGGATCGCCTTGTAGTTGGCCTCGTCTAGATAGGCGGGCAGGGCGGCCTCACCCGGATTGGGATAGCGACGGGCGAAGGCTTGCCAAGCGAAGTAGTTGTTCTTCAGCGGAAAATCGCAAGCGAGCTTTTCCAGCCGGGCCTTCAGCACGCTGGCCATCGAACCATCGCCCGAGGTGATCAGCGAATCGTACTGCGCCGGCGGAATGCCGAGGCCGAACAGCGAAGCCTTGCGCGAGGTAGCCCAGCGCAACAGCTTCTTGTCGAAGACCGGCGCCAGCTCTTCGTTGAAGAAGCGGCGCTGGTCGGCGAGGCTCTTCGACGCCATGATACCGGCGGGATCGACGCCGAAGAATTTGGCGATGCGGTGGCCCATGGCGATGAACAGGCCGAGCAGGCCGGTCTGGTAGAAATTGCGGTCGAAGACGGTGATGCGCCGGCGGCCGCGCCAGCTGCGACGCTCCCAATAGTGGCGGCTGACCGGGTCGAGATGCGGCGCGATGAAGCGGTCATAGGCTTGCGAATTGTGGTTGGTGTCGGCGGCGCCGAAGAAACGGAACAGATCGCCCTGCGAGGGCAGATGCCGCACCGCCTCCAGCTTCATCCGGTTCAAGGCGATGTGGGCGGCGTTGAGGTCGACCGCATCGACGCGTTCAGGCGAGCGGGTGAGGTAGGCGAGGATGTTGCAGCCGCCCGACGCTATGGTGACGACGCGGTGGCCCTGGCCAAGCTGCATGGCCTCCATGTCGACTTCAGGGTCTTCCCAGATCTGCGGATAGACGAGACCGGAAAACAAGAGGGCGAACAGCCGCTCCGAGATGCCGGCCTTCGACAGCGGGCGGTTCTGGTAGACGGCTTTTCCAACTTCCTTGCCGCGGCGAAAAACGAGATCCGAGGAGACGTCCGTCATGGCAAAGTGATTCCCCATTTGCTTTGCCGCAAGCGGGTAACTCACGGGCATGACAGGCGGGTGACAGGCTGTTGACGCGAGTTCAGGCCTTGCCAAATCCCCCCGGTGTCGGCGTTGTCAGGATGACGGCGTCGCAGGCGTCGAGCACGGTCTGGTCGCAGGCCTTCAGCGTCTCGACGCTGCCGTCCTGGCGGCGGACCTTGGTCGAGCCGACCTCGCCGTCACTGCCGCCGTCGAGGCCTTGCGGCGGGCGGTTGCGGTGCGAGGACAGGATGGCGCATTCCATCTTTTCGAGGAAACGGATCGTCCGCCTGGTGCCGTCGCCGGCGCTCCATTCGCCTTTGCCGCCGGAGCCTTCGCGAATGTGAAAATCCTCGAGCAGCACGGGAAAGCGCAATTCCAGCACCTCCGGGTCGGTCAGGCGCGAATTGGTCATGTGGGTGTGGACGCCGGATGTCCCGGCAAAGCCGCGGCCGGAGTTCATCCGGCCTGACGGCGAGCCGGAGCAGATGGTCTCGTAATACTGGTACTGCTTGTTGCCGAAGGTCAGGTTGTTCATCGTGCCTTGCGCATTGGCCATGGCGCCCATGGCTCCGAACAGCGCGTTGGTGACATGCTGCGAGGTCTCGACATTGCCGGCGACGACTGCTGCGGGGTAGGCCGGCTTCAGCATCGAGCCGTCGGGGATGATGATGTTGATGGGCCTGAGGCACCCGGCATTCATCGGGATCATGTCCTCGACCATGACGCGGAAGGCATAGAGCACGGCGGCGCGGGCGACGGGCTCGGGCGCGTTGAAATTGTTCTTCATGACAGGCGAGGTGCCGGTGAAGTCGACGGTCGCTTCGCTCTTTTGCCGGTCGACCGTGATCTTCACCTTGATCACCTGGCCGGTGTCGGTCGGGTATTCGTACTCGGAACTATCGGGCAGCCGCTCCAGCACGCGGCGCACGCTTTCGGCGGCGTTGTCCTGGACGTGACCCATATAGGCTTCGACGACGTCGAGGCCGAAATGGGAGACCATTTTGCGCAGTTCCGCCACGCCCTTTTCATTGGCGGCGATCTGCGCCTTTAGGTCGGCGATGTTCTGGTGCGGGTTGCGGGCGGGGTAGGGGTGGTCGGTGAGCAGCGTTTGCAGCTCCGCCTCGCGGAATTTTCCGCGATCGACGACGCGGAAATTGTCGAACAGCACGCCTTCCTCGTCGACCGTGGTGGCAAGCGGCGTCATCGAGCCGGGGGCAGTGCCGCCGATATCGGCATGATGGCCGCGTGAGGCTACGTAGAAGATTACTTCCTCCCCCCTTGAGGGGGAGGTGGCGGCGGAGCCGCCGGAGGGGGTCGTTGCGGCAGTGCACGACGCTCTTGTGGTGCCTTCTGAGAGGACCCCCCCCGGCCGCTGCGCGGCCACCCTCCCCTCAAGGGGGAGGGAAAACACCGGCGTCACCACGGTGATGTCGGGCAGATGCGTGCCGCCATTGTAAGGTGCGTTCAGCGCAAAGACGTCGCCGGGGTGGATGTCGCCGGAGTTCAGCCGGATGATGGTTTCGACTGAGCGATCCATTGAGCCGAGATGCACCGGCATGTGCGGCGCGTTGGCGACCAGCGCGCCGTGGCGGTCGAAGACGGCGCAGGAGAAATCCAGCCTTTCCTTGATGTTGACGGAATAGGCGGTGTTCTGCAGCGTAACGCCCATCTGTTCGGCGATCGACATGAAGAGGTTGTTGAAGACCTCCAGCATCACCGGATCGGCTTCGGTACCGAGGGCAGCCGTGCGAACTTTCCGTTCGGTGCGGCGGATGACGACGTGATTGAGGTTGGTGATTTCGGCCCGCCAGCCCGGCTCGACGACGATGGTCTGGTTCGGCTCGATGATCAAAGCGGGGCCTGCGATTAGGTTGGATGGGCGCAGATTTTCGCGACGATGGATGCCGGCCTCATGCCAGCGGCCCTCGGTGTAGATGCGCCGCGTTCCGGACGCACCCGCTTCAACCCTTGCCGGTCCGGCGGGCGCAACGGCTTCGGCCGTGGTCTCGACGATCTCGGCGCCTTCCACGCCAACGGTCTCGACGATCATCGGCTTGTCATCATAGACGAACCCGAACTGCGCCTTGTGGGCGATTTCGAAATCGCGCCTGGCCTGGAAGATCGAGTCGCCTTCGAAATTCACCGGCAGCGTGGTGTCGGTGCCGTCATAGCGGATGTGCAGCACCGGCTTTGCCGCAATCTTGTCCTCGGCGATGCCTTGCGCTACCAATTCGGCGATGACGGCTTTTTTCAACGTGCCGATGAGGCTGCCCATCTGGGTCCTGGATTCTTCGGCAAGCGGCTTCAGGAGCGCCTGCTGGCGCGACGCGAAAACCGACGACAGGCCGATACCATAGGCTGAGAGCAGACCGGAGAAGGGGTGGATCAGTACCGCCTCCATGCCGAGCGCGTCGGCAACCAGGCAGGCATGCTGGCCGCCGGCGCCGCCAAAACAGTTCAAGAGATATTCAGTGACGTCATAGCCGCGCTGCACGGAGATCTTCTTGATGGCATTGGCCATGTTTTCCACCGCGATGGTGACGAAGCCTTCGGCGACGGCTTCCGGCGTGCGGCCATCGCCGATTTCGACGGCCAGCGCAGCGAATTTTTTGCGCACGGCGGCCACATCGAGCGGCTGGTCCTGGCCTGGGCCGAAAATTGCCGGGAAGAAATCGGGCTGCAGCTTGCCCAGCATGACATTGGCGTCGGTGACGGCCAGCGGGCCGCCGCGCCGGTAGGCGGCGGGGCCAGGATTGGCGCCGGCGGAATCCGGGCCGGCGCGGAAACGGCCGGCTTCGTAGTGCAGGATCGAGCCGCCGCCGGCAGCGACGGTATGGATGCGCATCATCGGCGCACGGATGCGCACGCCGGCGACCTCGGTGTCGAAGGCGCGCTCATACTCGCCGTCATAATGGGCGACGTCGGTCGAGGTGCCGCCCATGTCGAAACCGATGACTTTCTCGAATCCGGCGAGTTTCGCCGTCTCGACCATGCCGACGACACCGCCGGCCGGGCCGGACAGCAGCGCGTCCTTGCCCTGAAACATGTCGGCGGCGGTAAGCCCGCCCGACGACATCATGAACATCAGGCGAGGGTTCTCCCTCCCCCTCGAGGGGAGGGTGGCGGCGAAGCCGCCGGGTGGGGTCGCCGCGGCAGTGCTCGACGCTTTGGTGGTGCCTCCTGAGAGAACCCCCTCTGTCGGCTTTGCCGACTGCCCTTCGCTATGGCTCCGGGCGTTCGTCGCTGAAAAAGCCAAATCGTTGGCTTTTTCTCGGCCTTTGGCCGACCGCTCCTCACCCCCCACAAGTGGGGAGATTGGCGTCGCGCCCAGTTCTCCCGCCACCCTTTGCACATAGCGCGACAGGATCGGCGACAGATAGGCATCGACCACGGTGGTGTCGCCGCGGCCGACCAGTTTGATCAGCGGCGAGACTTCATGGCTGACCGAGACTTGGCTGAACCCGATCTTGCGGCAGACTTTCGCCACCGCCTTCTCGTGGTCGGGATATTTCCAGGCATGCATGAAGACGATGGCCACCGCATCGATGCCGTCGGCCTTCGCCTGTTCGATGGCGGGCCGGCAGGCGGCGATGTCGAGCAAGCGCTCGACCTCGCCATTGGCGCGCACACGCTCGTCGATCTCGATGACTCGCTCGTAGAGCTGTTCGGGAAGGATGATCTCCTTGGCGAAGATGTCCGGCCGCGCCTGATAGGCGATCTTCAGCGCGTCGCGAAAGCCCTTGGTGATGAGCAAAAGCACACGGTCGCCCTTGCGCTCCAGCAGCGCATTCGTGGCAACGGTGGTACCCATCTTGACGTCACCGACCAGGCCCGGAGGAATAGCGGTGCCGGATTTCAGCCCCAGAAGCTCGCGGATGCCGGCTATGGCCGCGTCGGGATAGGCTTCGGGATTTTCCGACAGGAATTTCCTGGGATGCAAACCGCCTTGCGGATCACGTCCGATCACGTCGGTAAAGGTGCCGCCGCGGTCGATCCAAAAATCCCATTTCTTGTCCACGCAGAACTCCGGCATTGCATTTGGGTCCAGACTGTTAGTTCGGCATCGCCCGGCCCGCAATCGGTAGTGCGCGGATGTTACATCAGGAAACGCAACGTTACGAAACTCATGGCCGTTTGATGCATTTTGCCTTCGACCGTTCACCGCAACGTGAGCGTGTGTTGAAGGAGAGATGTCATGAAAAAGCTCATTCTTGCTTCCGTTTCCGCCCTGGCCCTGTTCGGCGTTGCCGCCTGCAGCGACAGCGGTACGGATAACACCACCACCCAGAGCACCAATCCGCCAGCCGCCGAGCCCATGAAGCCGGCGACGCCGGATGCACCGAAGCCTGCAGAACCGGCTCCGGCAACACCTGCTCCTGCCCCCGCGCAGTAGCAGCAGTCCCGGTCACTTTGACGTGACGAGAGAGGAGGCCGGCTTCGCGCCGGCCTTCCTGCGTTTAGGTCGATTCGGGGCTCAAGGGCCTTGAACCGGCTCTTTCCTACGGTTTGGGATCTGGCGCGTCGGTTGCTTGCGTAAATTCGGTCCACTCTGCGGCGCTGTCTTGGCTTGATAGCAATGGCCGGCGGCCCTAATAAGCGCTCATGTCGATTTGGGATCGCCTCGGCGACTTCATCACCCGCGTTTCATCTTCAGCCACGTCCGGCGTAGCCGATGTGGTTGAGGCCGTGCGCACGGTTTTCTCCGGTGACGCTGATCTGCGCCGGCGTGTTGCCTTCTCTGTGGCGATGATTGCGCTGTCAGCCAAGATGGCCAAGGCCGATGGCATCGTCACCCAGGACGAGGTTCGCGCGTTCCAGGAAATATTCGAGGTGCCGCGAGAACAGACCCGCAATGTGGCGCGGCTTTACGATCTGGCCAAGCGCGACGTCGCCGGGTTCGAGACCTATGCCGAGAGTATGGCGCAGATGTGCGGCTCGGGCCATTCGAACTGCGTCATGCTGGAAGACATACTCGACGGTCTGTTCCATATCGCCAAGGCGGATGGGCTGGTGCATGAGCGCGAAGGGATTTTCCTGCACCGTATTGCCGAGATTTTCCGCATCGACGAGGTGCACTACGAGGCCATCATGGCCAGGCACGTCAATCTCGGCGCCGGCGATCCCTATATCGTGCTCGGCATTGAGCGCGGCAAGCCGTTCGAGGAGGTCAGGAAGCGATACCGCAAGCTGGTCTCCGACAATCATCCGGACCGGCTGATCGCGCGCGGCCTGCCGCAGGAATTCATCAAGATTGCAACGACCAGGGTCGCGGCGATCAACGCGGCCTATGAAATGATCGAGCGGGGCCTCAGGCACGCATGACCGGCTTCTCGCCCGACGAGCCAAGCGCGGAGGTCAGGGTATCGCCGAATTTCGGCCCGCGGCGCGAAACGCTCAGGCCCGACATGATCGTGCTGCACTATACCGGCATGGCGACTGGTGCTGCCGCGGAAGCCTGGTTGTGCAACCCCGCAAGCGAAGTCTCGTCGCACTACCTCGTCCATGAGGATGGCCGCATCATCCAGATGGTGCGCGAAAGCGACCGCGCCTGGCATGCCGGTGCAAGTTCCTGGTTCGGTCGTCGCGACATCAACTCCTGTTCGGTCGGCATCGAAATCGTCAATCCCGGCCATTCGCTCGGCTATTCGGCCTTTCCCAAGCGGCAGGTGGAAGCGGTGATCGGGCTTTGCCTTGGTATCATCGAACGCCATTCCATTGCGGCGCAAAGGGTGCTTGCCCATTCCGACATCGCGCCGGGGCGCAAGATCGACCCAGGCGAGAAATTCCCCTGGAAGGCGCTGTTTGCGGCCGGGGTCGGCCATCTCGTGCCTGCGGCGCCGGTCCGGCGCGGCGCTGTGCTGAAAGCCGGCGATACCGGCGCCGAGGTCGAGGCACTGCAGTCGATGCTGGCGCTCTATGGCTATGGCGTCGAGATATCAGGTGTCTTCGACCGCCAGACGGAAATCGTCGTCGAAGCTTTTCAGCGGCATTTCCGACCACGCCTGGTGGATGGCGTCGCCGACGGCTCTACATCTAGCACGCTGCAAAGCCTGCTGACTTCCCTTAGGTCAGTTGCGTCTAAATAATCTTTTCCGGATATTCAAGTTACAGCCTGTCACTGAAAGTGAATTGCCTCGCCTTGTTCGACACAAATTCCGCCCTCAAAGGCAGTTCGTGCAAGTTATCGGACCTCCAGCCCCCGGATGCTCCGATATTGATTAGGCGTTGCTGCGTGAAGATCTTCGCGCGGCCAAACAGAACAGGACCACATGCAGAAATTGACCGTTGTAACGGCAGCTATTGCTGCCGGCGTAATGACTTTTGCCTTCAGCACGGCCGATGCCGCATCACTGAGCCAGAGGGCAGACCAGGGCTTCATCGCCGCACCCGCCAAGGCCACCATGACGAAGGCAAACCCGAAAGCAAAAAGGGCAACCACCGCGAAAGTGCGCAAAGCAGCCGTGGTGAAGGCCAGAAAAGCCACGGCCAAGAGGCATGTTAAGCGCAACAGGAAGAGTGTCGACCTGACGACGACCGCATCGATCCGCCCAAGCACCGCTGCGGAGTCGACTGCGGCAGGCGCGCTTGGCGGCCAGTATTCGGCAATCATTGCCCGCTATGCTGCGGCCGAAGGCGTGCCGGTGTCGCTGGCCCAGGCGGTCATCAAGATCGAGAGCAACTACCGGCCGAACATCGTCGGCAGCGCGGGTGAAATCGGCCTGATGCAGATCAAGCCGGCAACGGCGCGGATGATGGGGTATAGCGGCTCCGCCAAGGGTCTGTTCGATCCCGACACCAACATCAAATACGGCATGAAGTACCTTGCCATGGCGCGCAATCTCGGCGGCGGCACCACCTGCGGCACAATCCTGAAATACAATGCCGGCCATGCCGCGACGAGGATGAACCCGGTGTCGGCGGCCTATTGCGGCAAGGTCAAGGTGCAGTTGGCGGCATTGGGATCGCCGGCATAAGTCTGCTTTTTCATTTGCGTTTTGGAACGTGAACCCCTTTATACGCTCTGCCAGCTGGCCGGGCGGCCGCACCCGCAAAGCCGAAAGGCTGCGGGTGAGGAAAGTCCGGGCTCCATGGAGACACGGTGCCGGTTAATGGCCGGCGGGGGCGACCCCAGGGAAAGTGCCACAGAAAGCAAACCGCCACGATTTATCGGGGCAAGGGTGAAAGGGTGGGGTAAGAGCCCACCGCGCGACTGGCAACAGGAGCGGCACGGTAAACCCCACCGGGAGCAAGACCGAATAGGGACGGTGCGAGGGGAAACCTTCGAGGGCTGTTTCCGGCTCACCGTCCGGGTAGGTTGCGTGAGGCGCATGGCAACATGCGCCCAAGATGAATGGCCGCCACGTTCTCGCCCCGAAAGGGGCGAGGGCCATACAAAACCCGGCTTACAGGCCAGCTGGCAATTTCTCCCCCATATCGCGATTAATCCTTTGGATCAGCAGTCTGCGCCTTCGGGCGCAGCTGGCGATTCAGGTGCTTGAGCGATTGAATCAAGTACGCATGCTGGGGTCGAGACAAACGCATCCTTGAAGCTGGTACGATTTAATCGTACCATGATTGTCATGGTCTGATCAGGAGCGCATCATGGGTCACGTCGACAAACGCAGCATCACGCTTTCGCCGGAACTGGCGGCGGCGGTCGACGATGTCGTGGCCGCCGGCGAATATGCCTCGGCCAGCGAAGTCATCCGTGATGCGCTGCGGCAATGGAAAGACCGCCGCAATCTTCTCGGCTACACGGTCGAGGAATTGCGCAGGCTGATTCAGGAGGGGATCGACAGCGGACCGGCGGTGGACGGCCAGCCCTTCATGGACCGGCTGCGAGCCAAATATCACAGGATGTCGGAAGCTGCAGGCTCGGAAGAGTGAAATATCGGCTGCTTCCTCAGGCGATATCAGATGTCGAAGGCATCGGTGACTACATTGCGGAACATAGCCCAAAGGGAGCCATGCGCCTTGTGGACGCTTTGGAGAGGCGCTGGACACTGCTCACCTTGCACCCGTTCTCAGGTGCGCCGCGCGATGATATCGCGCCCGGCATTCGTCATCTGATCGTCGGCGAATATGTCACTCTGTATCGCATGGGCGAAGACGCGATCGAGATCGTCCGCGTTTTGCACGGCAGGCGCGATATTGGCGCCGACGACTTGGTGACCTAATCCACCAGTTCAGACGCCGATCTTGTCCAGCGATGCCTCGATCGCCTGCCAGAGTTCTTCCACCGGCTCGCAGCCCACCGACAGGCGCACGAAGCCGGGCGGAACCGAATCTCCTCGCTTGGCCCGCCGCTCGGCGGAGGTGTGGACACCCCCGAACGACGTTGCCGCCTGCATCAGCGTGCAGTTGTTGATGAAATCCTCGGCCTTGTCTTCGGAAGCGAGTTCGAAGGACATGAGGAAGCCGAAGCGCTCCATCTGCGCCCGGGCGAGGTTGTGCGACGAGTCGCCCTCCAGCCCGGGGTAGCGCAAGCCGCTAACGGCGCGATGGTCTTTCAGGCGCTTCGCGATCACCTCGGCAGAAGAACACATGCGGTCGAAGCGTACGTCCAGCGTCTCCAGGCCGCGATGCACCAGCCAAGCCTCGAACGGGCCGGGAATGCCGCCCGCGGTCTCGCGCCAGCCGGTGACGGCCGCGATGATATCTGGATTGCGGCTGGCGACATGGCCGAACAGCACGTCGGAATGCCCATTGGCCGCCTTGGTGTCGGCAGCAACGACAATGTCGGCGCCGAGATCGAGCGGGCGCTGGCCGAACGGCGTCATCGTAGTGTTGTCGACGACGACGATCGCGCCCGCTTGGTGCGCGGCCTCGGTGACGGCTGTGATGTCGCAAATGTCCAATCGCGGATTTGACGGGGTTTCAACGTAGACAAGGCGGTAGCCGCCGAAGCCGCCATCGAGGAATGTAGCTGTCGGCCGCAGATCATAGGCGACGCCGAAGGGCTTGAGGAAGCGTTCCGCCAGCGCCCGTGTGGCATGGTAGCCGTCCGAAGGCAAAAGCACGCGGTCGCCGGATTTCAACAGGCCGAAAAACACCGCCGAGATTGCCGCCATTCCGGATGGGAAGCCGACGCATGGCGCGTCTTCGAGATGCGCCAGCATGTGCTCGACTGCATCCCAGGTGGCGTTGCTGTAGCGGCCGTACTGGCTGTAGCCGGCGCCGTCGCCCGGGTTGTGGAAAATAGCGGCCATGGTCAGCGGCAATGGGATGGGGTCGCCTTTGGCAAGTCCGTCGCGCCGCAGATGGGCAAGGGAGGCCGCGCGGGACCTTGCTGTTTCGGACATGGATTTCTGACCTTGTTGCTCAGCGAAAAGACTGACGACGCTATTCGCGGCAGTGATGCGCGGCAAGCCGCTTCCGCTTGGGCCAGCCCGCTCTAAACGGTTCGTTAGGCTTAATGGGAGATAAAGACGGGAGTGTTGTCAGAGCTGCTCTCACCGGTTGTGGCGCGCGCGTTTGTGAAGCCTGTTCCCGTTGACGCCCATAGTGCCCCATGATATCCCATTTCGATACCAAAGCCTTCGTTCCGCGTCAGGGTAAAGCGTACGCCAATCGGGCAGCCGCGGCGGCTGTGCGTTTGCGGGGTTTTGCCGCTGGGACCGAAGCGGATTTTCGGCAGGGGACGCGCTTCGGCGCGGACGAAAACATGGAGAGGGGTGCGGCGGCGGAAGCGGCTGCAGCGTGTCATGGACCGGTTTCTGTCAAGCGCGGTGAACAGGATCGATGCCAAGGGGCGGGTCTCCGTTCCGGCGCATTTCCGTGCGGTCGTGCAGAAGCGTGGCTATTCGGAACTCTATGCGCTGCGCGGCCTGGACGTGCCTGCGATGGATGTCGGCGGGCTCGATCTGCTCGACCGCTACGAGCAGCGCATCGCGCTGGAAGACCCTTTTTTGCAGACGGCGGACGATATGTCGTTCTTCTGCCATGGCGACGGGACGTTCCTGAAGCTCGATCAGGATGGCCGCATCACGATGAGCGATTTCATCCGCGAGCATACGGGCATCACGAGCGAAGTGGCCTTTGTCGGCCGTGGCAATTTCTTTCAAGTTTGGGAGCCTGGACGGCTGGCCGCCTATGGGGCGCAGGCGCGCGCTCGGCTTTTGCAGCTTCGGCAGGGGACGAAGGCTCACGAGGCCAAGGCTGGGGAGCGGCCGGAATGATGGCGGATCACGGCGATGATCTCAGCGCCGTTGGCGGACCGGTCCGCCACATTCCGGTCCTCCTCGCCGAAGTGCTGGAGGCGCTCTCACCCAAAGCCGGCGATGTGATCGTCGACGGCACGTTTGGCGCCGGCGGCTACACCAAGGCGATCTTGGCGAGCGGCGCCTCGGTGGTGGCGATCGATCGCGATCCCGATGCGATTGCCGCCGGGCGCGGCCTGGAACAGCAATCCGGCGGCAGGCTAAGGCTGGTGCAGGCGCCATTTTCGACGCTGGACGAGCAGGTCGAAAGCGCCGACGGCGTTGTCCTCGACATCGGCATTTCCTCCATGCAGGTCGACCAGCCCGAGCGCGGCTTTTCGTTCCGCACCGACGGGCCGCTCGACATGCGCATGGCGCAGGCGGGCTTGAGTGCTGCCGACGTCGTCAATTCGTTCAAGATAGGCGACCTTGCCCGCATCTTCGGCTTCCTCGGCGAAGAGCGGAATGCCGGCCGCATTGCCCGCATGATCGAGTCACGCCGCGAAAAACGTCCGTTCGAGCGCACGCTCGATCTCGCCGACGCCATCGAAACGCATATCGGCCGCGCGCCGAAGGACAAGATTCATCCGGCCACCCGCGTCTTCCAGGCGCTGCGCATTTTCGTCAATGACGAGTTGAGCGAATTGGCCAAGGCTCTGGTGGCGTCGGAGCGGATATTGAAGCCCGGCGGGCGGCTTGCCGTGGTGACGTTCCATTCGCTGGAAGACCGCATCGTCAAGCGGTTCATCGCCGACCGCGCCGACGTCGCCACCGGCTCACGTCATTTGCCCGAGGCGCATGCGCGCACCGCGACCTTCCGCAAGGCCGGTGGCGGCGTGACGGCAGGCGATGCGGAGGTCGCTGCCAATCCGCGGGCGCGCTCGGCCAGGCTGCGCGCCGCCATCCGCACCGAGGCGCCGGCGCGCGCCGGGGATCTCACCATTTTCGGCCTTCCAAAACTTCCCGGCATCCAGGCGCCGCGAGAGAGGTGAATACGTGTTTCGAACCAGCGACATAGTCCTGATCGCCGTCATGGTCTCGGCCGCGGCTCTGACCTACAAGGCCAAGCGCGAGGCCGAGGAACAGCTGGCTTCGGTGCAGAAGATCGAGGCGCAGATCCGCTATGAGGAGGACACGATCGACCTGCTCAAGGCCGACTGGAGCCTGCTGACCCAGCCGTCGCGCCTGCAGAAGCTGGCTGAAATCTACAAATCGCAGCTCGCACTCGAGCCGGTCAATGCGCGGCAGATCGTCGGGCTCGACGACCTGCCGGCAAAACCGCTCAACATCGAGGACCTGTCGTCGCAGCGGCTTGGCGGCATGGCCGACAATTCCGGCAAAGGACCAGCCGACAAGGATCCCGTGGTCACCGGAGCCATCGTCCAATGATCGCTGGATTTCCAATGCGCGCCAAACTTCCGTCGGTCGGCAAATTGCTGAAGCGCCGCGCACGGACCGGCGAGGACGGCTCCATCGTGGTCGAAGGCGCGCGCAAGGCGACCGGCGGCAAGGCCAAGACTCGCATCGTGATGACGATGGCGGTGTTCTTCGGCATCTATTCGACCATCGCCGGGCGGCTGGTCTATCTCGGTTTCCAGTCCCCCGACATGTCGAATGGGCCGCAAAGCCGGGTGACGGCGTCGCGTCCCGACATCGTCGACCGCAACGGCGAGGTGCTGGCGACCGACATCAAGACGGCATCGCTGTTTGCCGAGCCGCGCCGCATCGTCGATGCCGACGAGGCGATCGAAAAGCTGTCGACCATTCTGCCAGATATCGACCCCGAGCAGACCTATCACAAGCTGAAGAGCGGCGCCGGCTTCGTCTGGCTGCAGCGGCAGCTGACGCCCAAGCAGCAGGCCGACATCATGCAGCTCGGCATTCCCGGAATCGGCTTTCGCACCGAAAAGCGCCGCTTCTATCCGGCCGGCGTGACCTCGTCCTACATTGTCGGCCTCACCAACATCGACAATCAGGGCATCTCCGGCATGGAGAAATACATTGACGAGCAGGGCTTAAGCGACCTGCAGGCCTCAGGCCTTGCGATCGCCAAGGATCTGAAGCCGGTTCAGCTGTCGATCGACCTGCGCGTCCAGCATGTGGTGCGCGACGAGATTGCCGCCGGCCTCGAGCGCTATCGCGCCATGGGCGCCGGCGCCGTCGTGCTCAACATCAAGACCGGCGAAGTGGTGGCGATGGCCTCGGTGCCGGATTTCGATCCGAACAATCCCTTCAATGCGCAGGACAAGGATCGGCTGAACCGCATGTCGGCCGGCCTCTACGAGATGGGCTCGACCTTCAAGAGCTTTACCTCGGCCATGGCGCTCGATTCCGGCAAGGCGAACATGAACAGCCGTTTCGACGCCTCGCATCCGATCCGGGTCGGCCATCAGGCCATTCACGATTTCCACGGCAAGAACCGCGTGCTGTCATTGCCGGAGGTGTTCCTTTACTCCTCCAACATCGGATCGGCGCGTGAGGCCGAAATGGTCGGCATCGAGGGGCACCGCGAATTCCTGCATCGCCTTGGCCTTCTGGACAGGATGCAGACCGAACTGCCTGAGGTCGCGCGCCCGACGGAACCGAAGGTCTGGAAACAGGTCAACTCCTTCACCATCGCCTTCGGCCATGGCGTGTCGACGACGCCGCTGCAGGCCGCCGTCGGCTGCGCGGCGCTGATGCAGGGCTATTTGATCCCGCCGACTTTCCTGGTCCGCAGCGAGCAGGATGCCATGGCGGTGGCCAAGAGAGTGGTCAGCGAAAAGACTGTGGAGGGCATGCGCTACCTCTACACGCTCAATGCTGAGAAAGGCTCGGCCAGAAACGCCAGGGCCCCCGGCTACCGCGTTGGCGGCAAGACCGGAACCGCCGAGAAGGTGATCAATGGCCGCTACTCGAAGGAACTGAATTTCAACACCTTCGTCGCCGCCTTCCCGATGGACGATCCGCAGTATCTGGTGTTTACGATCGCTGACGCTCCGCACCCGGAAAAGCCCGGAATGACCGACGTCGCCGCCAACAATGCGGGTGTCATGGCCGGAAACATCATCAGGCGGGCAGCCGCCATGCTTGGCGTGAAGCCAGATTTCAGCCATGAAAATGGCGCAACGCTGGTTTCCTATCAGTGATTCTTAGGGCGCGCCGGCAACTGCGCGCCATTTTGTTGAGATAAACGGGGTTCGATGCACCTGAGAGATTTAGCCGGTATCCTGCCTGTCGAGGGAACATCTTCCCGCGATGTGGAGGTAACCGGGATTTCGTCGGATTCCCGCACGGTCAAGACCGGCGTGGTCTTTTTCGCGCTCGCCGGCAGCAAGGCGGATGGTTCGGCCTATGCCGCCGATGCGGCAAAGCGCGGCGCAGCGGCGGTTGTCGTTGGCAACGCCAGCGCCGTTTCCGGCCTGTCCGTCCCGGTGCTCAGCGTCGACGACCCACGCCTGGCGCTGGCGCTGAGCGCGGCACGTTTCTTCGGCAGCCAGCCGGAGACCATGGTCGCGGTTACCGGCACCGCAGGCAAGACCTCGGTCGCCGCCTTCATCCGGCAGATCTGGGAGCAGGCCGGCTTTGCCGCCGCGTCCATTGGCACCACCGGCGTGGTGGCGCCGGGCCGCAACGACTACGGTTCGTTGACCACACCCGATCCAGTGGCTTTGCACCAGTTGCTCAAGGAATTGGCGGAGGCCGGCGTCACCCACGCCTCGATGGAGGCTTCCAGCCATGGTCTCGACCAGCGCCGCCTTGATGGCGTCAAGCTCGCCGCGGGCGGTTTCACCAATCTCGGCCGCGACCATATGGACTATCATCCGACGGTCGAGGACTACCATCGCGCCAAATTGCGCCTGTTGGACACGCTGCTGCCGAAAGGCGCGCCGGCGGTCATCTTTGCCGACGATCCGTGGTCGGCGCCGACCATCCAGGCTGCGCAGGCCGCCGGGCTCAAGGTGCTGACGGTCGGCCGCCATGGCGATTTCCTGCGCCTGAAGCGGGTCGAGCACGAGCGCCACCGCCAGCGCGCCGAGGTCGAAGCCGACGGCGTGCTCTACGAGATCGACCTGCCGCTCGCAGGTGACTTCCAGATCGCCAATGCCCTGGTTTCGGCCGGGCTGGCCATTTCCACTGGAACGCCGGTCGCCAAAGCTTTGATGGCATTGGAGAAACTTCAGGGGGCACCGGGACGGCTCGACCTTGTCGGCGCCACCGCCAATGGCGCGCCCGTCTATGTCGACTATGCCCACAAGCCGGATGCGCTGGAAAATGTGCTGGCCGCCGTGCGCCCGTTCACCACCGGTCGCGTCATCGTCGTGTTCGGCTGCGGCGGCGACCGCGACCGGGGCAAGCGGCCGATCATGGGCGAAATCGCCACGCGGCTGGCCGATGTCGTCATCGTCACCGACGACAATCCGCGCTCGGAAGTGCCGGAAACGATCCGTGCCGCGATCCTGGCAGCCGCGCCCCGCGCGATTGAAATCGGCGACCGCCGCAAGGCGATCCACGAAGCGGTCGCCATGCTCAAAGCGGGCGATACGCTGATCGTTGCCGGGAAGGGCCATGAAGAGGGCCAGACCATCGGCGCCGAGACGTTTCCCTTCTCCGACCACGAGGAAGTCCGCTCGGCGCTGCGGGAGCGGGCCGCATGAGCGTGCTCTGGACTTCCGAGGCGCTGGTCGACGCCATGGGCGGTCGGCCGCTCGGGCCGATGCCGGAGGGAATTTCGGGGATCTCGATCGACAGCCGCAGCCTGCAGCCGGGCGACGCCTTCTTCGCCATCAAGGGCGAGGCGATGGACGGCCATGACTTCGCGACCGCGGCGATCAAGGCCGGCGCCGGCGTTCTGGTCGTCGCCGAAGTCAAATTGCCGTCGCTCGGGCGGCTGACGGCGCCGATGATCGTCGTGCAGGATGTGCTGGCAGCACTGGAGAAACTTGGTGTTGCCGCCCGCGCCCGTTCCAACGCAAAAATCATCGCGGTGACCGGATCGGCCGGCAAGACCACCACGAAGGAGGCGCTGCGCCATGTGCTGTCGACCGTCGGCACGGTGCATGCCTCGGCGCAGTCCTTCAACAATCATTGGGGCGTGCCGCTGACGCTGGCGCGGATGCCGGATGATTGCGACTATGCGGTGTTCGAGATCGGCATGAACCATCCCGGCGAGATCCGGCCGCTGGTCAAGATGGTCCGGCCACATGTGGCCATCGTCACGATGATTGCCGCCGCGCATCTCGGCTTCTTCAGAAATCTCGACGAGATCGCCAAGGCCAAGGCCGAGATTTTCGAAGGCATCGAGCCCCGCGGTGCGGCCTTGCTCAACCGCGACGATGCGCGCTGGAAGCTGCTCGACAAGATGGCGCGGGCCGCCGGCGTCGAACATGTCTTTGGCTTCGGTGAGAACGCCCGCTCGACCTACAAGCTCACCAGATGCGAGCTGCATGCCGATCATTCCGACATTGCCGCCAGGATCGGCGGGCAGGATGTCGTTGCCCGGATCGGCGCGCCCGGCCGCCACATGGTACAGAATGTGCTCGCCGTTCTTGGCGCGGCGCATCTCGTTGAAGCCGACATCGCAAAGGTGGCGGAAGCGCTGGCCGATCTCTCCGCCGAACGCGGCCGTGGCAAGCGCCATGTGCTGCGCCATCCCAAGGGACTGATCACACTGATCGACGAGAGCTACAACGCCAATCCGGCCTCGATGGCTGCTGCCATGGCGCTGCTCAATGCGACGCCTGTCACGGGCGAGGGCCGGCGCATCGCCGTGCTCGGCGACATGCTCGAGCTCGGCGACCATTCGGCCAAGCTGCATGCAGCCCTGGCCGAACTGATCGTCGGGACCGGCACGCACACGGTCTTTCTCGGCGGCCCGGAAATGCGGGCGCTGGCAGACATCCTGCCCGACGAGATCAAAACGGAATACCGCGCCGGCGCCGAGGAATTGAAGCCGCTGCTGTTGTCGACGCTGAAGGCCGGCGACGTGGTGATGATCAAATCGTCGAAAGGCATCGGCTTTTCAAAGCTGGTCGAGGCCTTGCTCGGCAAATATCCGGCGGAAGCCGCAGGCACGAAACAGAACTAGTCCGGGGAACGGAATCGTATGTTTACATTGCTCGTCGATTTTGCGGACAAGGTCTCGGTCTTCAATGTCTTCCGCTACATAACCTTCCGCACCGGCGGTGCGCTGATCACCTCGGCGCTGATCGTCTTCATCTTCGGGCCGACCATCATCAATTCGCTGAGGCTGCGGCAAGGCAAGGGCCAGCCGATCCGTGCCGACGGCCCGCAGACGCATTTCAAGAAGGCCGGCACGCCGACCATGGGCGGGCTGATGATCCTGTGCGGCATCGTCGGCTCGTCGCTTCTATGGGCGAACCTGTCCAGCATCTATGTCTGGGTGGTGCTCTTGGTGACGCTGGGCTTCGGCTCGATCGGCTTTTACGACGACTATCTCAAGGTAACCAAGCAGTCGCATCTCGGCTTTTCCGGCAAGGCGCGGCTGGCGCTGGAATTCGTCATCGCCGGCATTGCCGCCTGGGCGATCATGCATAATGGCCAGGCGCCGTTCTCATCGTCGCTGACTTTCCCCTTCGCCAAGGAATTCATCATCAATCTCGGCTGGTTCTTCGTGCCGTTCTCCTGCTTCGTCATTGTCGGCGCCGGCAATGCGGTGAATTTGACCGATGGCCTCGACGGGCTGGCGATCGTGCCGATCATGATCGCGGCGGCATCCTTCGGCGTCATCGCCTACCTCTCCGGCAACGCGGTGTTCGCCGAATATCTGCAGATTCATTTCGTGCCCGGCACCGGCGAGCTGGCTGTCGTGCTTGGCGCCGTCATCGGCGCCGGCCTCGGCTTCCTCTGGTTCAACGCGCCACCGGCAGCGATCTTCATGGGCGACACCGGTTCGCTGGCCATGGGTGGCCTGATCGGTACGGTCGCGGTCGCCACCAAGCACGAAATCGTGCTGGTCATCGTCGGCGGATTGTTCGTCGTGGAAATCCTGTCGGTCATCATCCAGGTCGGCTACTTCAAGATGACCGGCAAGCGCGTCTTCCTGATGGCGCCTATCCATCATCATTTCGAAAAGCTCGGCTGGACCGAAAGCCAGGTGGTGATCCGCTTCTGGATCATCGCCGTCATCCTGGCGCTGGTCGGCCTGTCGACCCTCAAGCTGAGATAGGAACCCGCTTGATCCCCGCCGCATCCTTTTCGGGCAAACGCGTTTCGCTCTTCGGGCTCGGTGGCTCGGGGATCGCCACGGCGCGCGCGCTGATCGAGGGCGGCGCCGACGTGCTTGCCTGGGACGACAATCCCGATAGCGTCGCCAAGGCTGCTGACCAAGGCATTGCGACCGCCGATCTGCGCGGCGCCGACTGGTCGAAATTCTCGGCCTTCGTGCTCTCGCCCGGCGTGCCGCTGACGCATCCCAAGCCGCACTGGACGGTGGAGTTGGCGCGTGGCTCCGGCGTCGAGGTGATCGGCGATATCGAATTGTTCTGCCGCGAGCGGATTGCGCGCGCGCCTGATGCGCCGTTCATCGCTATCACCGGCACCAACGGCAAGTCGACGACCACGGCGTTGACCGCGCATATCCTCAAATCGGCAGGGCGCGACACGCAAATGGGCGGCAATATCGGCCGGGCCATCATGACGCTCGATCCACCGCAGGCTGACCGGGACTATGTCGTCGAGTGTTCGTCCTACCAGATCGATCTCGCGCCCTCGATCAACCCGACGGCCGGCATCCTGCTCAACCTGACGCCCGACCATCTCGACCGCCACGGCACCATGCAGCATTACGCTTCGATCAAGGAGCGGCTGGTTGCCGGCAGCGAGACGGCGATCGTCGGCGTTGACGATTCCTGGTGCGCGCAGATCGCTGACCGGCTGGAGAGGGCGGGCCGGGAGGTGATCCGCATCTCCAAGCGGCTGCCGCTGACCGACGGTTATTTCGCAGACGGTTCCGATCTGATGGAAGCCGTCCATGGCCGCTACAGCCGCGTCGCCTTCCTCGAAGGCATCGGTTCGTTGCGCGGCCAGCACAATGCGCAGAACGCGCTTGCCGCTGTTGCCGCCTGCCTCAGGGTCGGCTTGAGCCTGGGCGAGATCCAGGCGGGACTGGAGAGCTTTCCAGGCCTCGCGCATCGCATGGAGCAGGTCGGACGCAAGGACCACGTGCTGTTTGTCAACGATTCCAAGGCGACCAATGCCGATGCGGCGGCACCCGCGCTGTCGAGTTTTTCGCGCATTTACTGGATCGCTGGCGGACTGCCCAAGGAAGGCGGCATCGAGCCGCTGCGCGGTTTTTTCCCACGCATCGCCAAGGCCTATCTGATCGGCGAGGCGGCGCCCGCGTTCTCGGCGACGCTCGGCGAAGCCGTGCCCTATGAAATCTCGGGCACGCTGGCCGCCGCGGTCGACCATGCCGCGAAAGACGCGGCCAAGGATGACAGCGGCGAGGCGGTGGTGCTGCTGTCGCCGGCCTGCGCCAGTTTCGACCAGTTCAAGAATTTCGAAGTTCGCGGCGAAGCCTTCAGGCAAGCTGCGAATGCTATCGAGGGCGTGAAACCCATCGGAGGGGCACGATAATGCAAAGCCGTCTCGACAAAAGCCCGGTTGCAACCTGGTGGTGGACGATCGATCGCTGGTTCCTGGCGGCGTTCCTGTCGCTGATGGGGCTTGGCATCGTCTTGTCCTTTGCGGCAAGCCCGGCGGTGGCCGAACGCATCGGCCTCGACAGTTTCCACTTTGCCACCAGGCAGATCATCTTCACCGTGCCGGCGCTCGGCGTGATGCTGGCAGTGTCCTTCCTGGAATCGCGGCAGATCCGGCGCATGGCGCTGATCATCCTGGGCATCATGCTGGTGCTGATGGTGGCCGTGCTCTATATCGGCGTCGAGGTGAAAGGCGCGCGGCGCTGGGTGTCGTTTGTCGGCATGTCGATCCAGCCGTCGGAATTCCTGAAACCCGCTTTCGTCATCGTCTGCGCCTGGCTGTTCGCCGAACACAAGCGCCAGCCCGACATTCCGGGCAATTTGTTTGCCATGCTGCTGCTGATCCTGGTCATCTCGCTTCTGGTGGCGCAGCCCGATCTCGGCCAGACCATGCTGGTGACCGGCACCTGGGGCGTCATGTTCTTCATGGCCGGCCTGCCCTGGCTATGGATCATCGCGCTTGGCGCCACCGGCGCCGGCGGCCTGTTTGCCGCCTACACTGTGTTCCCGCACGTTGCCGCCCGCATCGACAAATTCCTGACCGGCGAAGGCGACACGTTCCAGGTCGACATGGGCCGCGAGGCGCTGATCAACGGCCACTGGTTCGGCGTCGGGCCGGGCGAGGGCACGGTCAAGCGGGTCATTCCCGACGCGCATGCCGACTTCGTGTTTTCGGTCGCCGGCGAAGAGTTCGGGCTGATCATGTGCTTCTTCATCATGTCGATCTTCGCCTTCATCGTGCTGCGCGGCCTCAGCACGGCGCTGAAGGAACATGATGATTTCACCCGCTACGCCGTCGGCGGTCTCGTCACCGTGTTCGGCCTGCAGTCGGTCATCAACATGTGCGTCAACCTGCAACTGATGCCGGCCAAGGGCATGACGCTGCCTTTCATCTCCTATGGCGGCTCCTCGCAGATCGCCATTGCCATCTCGATGGGCATGGTGCTGGCGCTGACCCGCAAGCGACCGGAAAAGCGCAAGCAGATGGGCTTTGCCCTGTCGCAGCGCGCCCTGCCGGCGGAGTGATATGGCGCGGGGTGTCATCCTTCTCGCGGCGGGCGGAACAGGCGGACATTTGTTTCCGGCCGAGGCGCTGGCGCATGAGCTGATCGAGCGCGGCTGGAGCGTGCATCTGGCGACGGACGACCGCGCCGAGCGCTTTGCCGGCCATTTCCCGGCCGCCGCCATCCATCCGATCCAGTCGGCGACGATGGGCTCGAAAAACCCTGTCGCGCTGCTTGGCGCGTTCTGGAAGATCTGGCGCGGCGTGCGCCAGGCCTCCGCCGTCATCGCCAGGATCAAGCCTGATGCGGTCGTCGGCTTTGGCGGTTATCCGACCTTGCCACCGCTCTATGCCGCGACGCGGCGCAAGCTGCCGACGCTGATCCATGAGCAGAACGCGGTGATGGGCCGCGCCAACCGGGCGCTGTCCGGGCGCGTCGATGCCATTGCCGGCGGCTTCCTGCCGCAAGATGAAAGCGCCACAGGCGCCAAGACGGTGACGACCGGCAATCCGGTCAGGCCGCCAATCCTGGAGGCGGCAAAGACGCCCTATAAGGCATCCCAAGGGGCGGATCCGTTCAGGCTCCTGGTGTTCGGCGGCAGCCAGGGCGCGCAGTTCTTTTCCGATGCCATGCCGGCGGCGATCGCACTTCTGCCGGAGGCGCAGCGCAAGCGGCTGGGGATCACCCAGCAGGCCCGCGCCGACGACGTGGCGCGGGTGAAGGCTGGCTATGCGGCACTCGGCGTCCATGTCGAGGTCTCGCCCTTCTTCACCGATATGGCACAGCGCATGGGCGCGGCGCATCTGGTGATCTCGCGCTCCGGCGCCTCGACGGTTTCGGAGATCGCCGTCATCGGCCGGCCGGCGCTGCTGGTGCCTTATCCCTATGCGCTGGATCACGATCAGGCGGCGAACGCAGCCGCCCTTGCCGCGGCGGGCGGCGGCGAGGTGCATCCGCAATCGTCACTGTCGCCGGAGCGCATCGCGGCTCTCATTGGCGGGCTGATGGACACTCCCGAGCGGCTGACGGCCATGGCTGCCGGAGCGAAGTCGGCTGGCCGGCCGAACGCGGCACGGTTGCTCGCTGATCTCACAGAGGCTATTGCGTCCAGAAAAACCGTTTCGGATTTCAGGAAAGGGACGCATTGATGAAGATGCCGCAGACCATCGGCCTTGTGCATTTCATCGGCATTGGCGGGATCGGCATGAGCGGCATCGCCGAGGTTCTGCACAATCTCGGCTACAAGGTGCAGGGTTCGGACCAGGCCGACAGCGCCAATGTCCAGCGGCTGCGCGACAAGGGCATCGAATGCTTTGTCGGCCACAAGGCCGAGAATATCGGCGCGGCCGAAGTGGTGGTCGTCTCCACCGCGATCAAGAAATCCAATCCCGAGCTGAAGGCCGCGCGGGAGAAGTTGCTCCCAATTGTCCGCCGGGCCGAGATGCTGGCCGAACTGATGCGCTTCCGCCAGGCGGTCGCGATCGGTGGCACGCATGGCAAGACCACAACCACGTCGATGGTGGCGACGCTGCTCGATGCCGGCGGGCTCGACCCGACGGTGATCAATGGCGGCATCATCAATGCCTATGGCACCAATGCCCGTATGGGCGATGGCGAGTGGATGGTGGTCGAAGCCGACGAAAGCGACGGCACCTTCCTCAAGCTGCCGGCCGAGATCGCCGTCGTCACCAACATCGATCCCGAGCATCTGGACCATTATGGCAGTTTCGACAAGGTGCGCGAGGCCTTCCGGCAATTCGTCGAGAACGTGCCGTTCTACGGTTTTGGCGTGATGTGCACCGACCATCCGGAAGTACAGGCGCTGGTCAGCCGCATCGAGGACCGCCGCGTCATCACCTATGGCGAGAACGCGCAGGCCGATGTGCGTTTCACCAACCACCGCATGGCCGGTGCCGTCTCGGCATTCGACGTGGTGATCCGCGACCGCAAGACCGGCGGCCAGACGACGATATCGGATCTGCGGCTGCCGATGCCCGGCCGCCACAACGTCTCCAACGCCACCGCCGCAATTGCGGTCGCGCATGAACTCGGCCTGTCGGCCGAAGCGATCAAGAAGGGGCTGTCGTCCTTTGCCGGCGTCAAGCGGCGCTTCACCCACACCGGCTCGTGGAACGGCGTCGACATCTTCGACGATTACGGCCACCACCCGGTCGAGATCACGGCGGTGTTGAAAGCGGCGCGCAGCGCCACCAAGGGCCGCGTCATCGCCATTGCGCAGCCGCACCGCTTCACCCGGCTGCACGATCTGTTCGACGAGTTTTCGGTCTGTTTCAACGATGCCGACACGGTGATGGTGGCGCCGGTCTATGCGGCGGGCGAGGAGCCGATCGACGGCGTGACCTCGGAGGCGCTGGTGTCGCGCATCCGCTCCGGCGGCCATCGCGATGCGCGCTACGTCGAAACCCCTGCCGCGATTTCGCCCGTCATTCGCGCGTTGGCGAAACCGGGCGACTTCGTCATCTTCCTGGGCGCCGGCAACATCACCCAATGGGCCTATGCGCTGCCTGGGGAACTCGGCGGTACCGTCTCATGATGCGCGGCCAGGACCTGCTCGACAAACTTGGCGACCGGCTTGCCGGCCTGCGCGGCCGCATCACGCCCAATGCCGAGATGGACAAGATCACCTGGTTCCGCGCCGGCGGTCTGGCGGACGCCCTGTTCCAGCCGGCCGACGAGGAGGATCTGGCTGCCTTCCTGCGCGCCGTGCCGGAGGACATCCCGCTCACCATCGTCGGTATCGGCTCCAACCTCCTGGTGCGCGACGGCGGCATTCCGGGTTTCGTCATCCGGCTTTCGGCAAAGGGCTTTGGCGAGGCCGAGGTGGTTTCGCCGACCGTCATCAAGGCCGGTGCTGCGACGCCCGACAAGCGCGTCGCGGCCGTCGCTTATGAGGCCGGCATTGGCGGCTTTCATTTCTATCACGGCATTCCCGGCGCCATCGGCGGGGCGCTGCGGATGAATGCAGGCGCCAATGGCGTCGAGACGCGCGAGCGCGTCGTGGAAGTGCGCGCACTCGATCGCAAGGGCAATCTCCACACGCTCAGCAATGAAGAAATGGGCTATGCCTATCGTCACTCGGCCGCACCTGCCGGGCTGATCTTCACCTCCGCCATTTTCGAGGGCGTTTTGGAAGACCAGGCGGCGATCAAGGCGGCCATGGACGCCGTCCAGACGCATCGCGAGACGGTGCAGCCCATCCGCGAGAAGACCGGCGGCTCGACCTTCAAGAATCCGGAAGGCACCTCGGCCTGGAAGGAAATCGACAAGGCCGGCTGCCGCGGGCTGATGATCGGCGGCGCGCAGATGTCGCCGATGCACTGCAACTTCATGATCAACACCGGAACAGCGACCGGATACGATCTCGAATATCTCGGCGAGACGGTGCGCGCCCGCGTGCTTGAAAATTCAGGCATCCGCCTGCAGTGGGAAATCAAGCGGCTCGGCAATTTCCGCCCCGGCCATGCCGTGCAGGAATTCCTCGGACAGCTTCTTTAGCGCAAGCTGAAGTTCATGTGATGCTTGAACTTCAAACGGTCTGAAACAACAGCGCCACCGTTGCTCCAAAGACTCACAACACGCTTTTTCCGGCCGTTTTCGCGGAAAGTGAATCTGTCGGAATCATAAGCACTTGCCAGCGAATCAACTCTCTGATTCTCTGCCTTAAAGCGTTTCCTGATTTGAGTCGTTCGACGCGTCGACCGCGTTTTCCGTCTGGGGGGCAACCTGCCGGGAGACTCGGACTCAATCTGGTCGCTGAATGCGTGGTTGCGGGCCCGCCGTGAGAGGGATGACGGGATATGAAGAACAAGCATGTGGCTGTCCTCCTGGGCGGATTCTCGTCCGAGCGGCCCGTGTCTCTGTCTTCGGGAAAGGCGTGTGCGGATGCGCTTGAGAATGAAGGCTACCAGGTTACCCGCGTCGATGTTGCGCGCGATGTCGGCGCCGTGCTCACCGAACTCAAGCCCGATGTCGTCTTCAACGCACTGCACGGCCCGTTCGGTGAAGACGGCACCATCCAGGGCATCCTCGAATATCTGGCCATTCCCTACACCCATTCGGGCGTGCTCGCCTCGGCGCTCGCCATGAACAAGGAGCAAGCCAAGAAGGTCGCCAAGGCTGCCGGCATCGCGGTGGCGGAATCGAAGGTTGCCAGCCGCTTTGCCATCCAGAACAAGCATCCGATGAAGCCGCCCTACGTGGTCAAGCCGGTCAATGAAGGCTCAAGCTTCGGCGTCGTCATCGTGCATGAAGGGCAGTCGCATCCGCCGCAGGTCATCGGCTCGTCCGAATGGAAATATGGCGAGACCGTCATGGTCGAGCGCTACATCCATGGGCGCGAGCTGACCTGCGCCGTCATGGGCGACGTGGCGCTCGGCGTCTGCGAGATCATTCCGACCGGCCATTCCTTCTACGACTATGATTCAAAATACGTCGCCGGCGGATCAAAACACGAAATCCCTGCTAAAATTTCATCAAATATTTACCAAAAAATACAGACACTGGCGCTCAAGGCACATCTGGCTATCGGCTGCCGGGGCGTTTCCCGATCGGACTTCCGCTATGACGACCGTCACTCCGAAAACGGCGAGATTGTCTGGCTCGAGATCAACACTCAGCCGGGCATGACGCCGACGTCTTTGGTGCCTGAAATCGCCGCCCAGGCCGGGCACTCGTTTGGCGAATTGTTGAGTTGGATGGTGGAGGACGCTTCGTGTCTGCGTTGAAATGGGGACAGGACAAGGGCAGGGGCGGCGCCGGGCCGGCGCTGTTCGGCATGCCGTTGTCGTTCGACCATTTCGTGCTGCCGCGCGTGCTGCGCCGGCCGGTGCGCGTGCTGGCGCGCCTGGGCGGCGGCGACTTCGTCGCGCCGCGCTTTTCCGCGGCCATCCTGTCGGCTTCGCTCATTGCATCAAGCAGCCTCTATGGCGCCATTCTCGGCGGTCATGCCGACGACATCGTCCAGAGCATCACCGCCCGGACCGGCTTTGCCGTCGACCAGATCAAGGTGGTCGGCAACCGCCAGACTTCGGAGATCGACATACTGGACCGGCTCGAGCTCGACGGCTGGACGTCACTGATCGGCTTCGATGCCGAGGCCGCGCGTGAACGTATTGATACCTTGCCCTGGGTCGAAGTGGCGGCGGTGCGCAAGGTCTATCCACATACGCTGGAAGTGCGTGTCGAGGAGCGCGAGCCCTTCGCGCTCTGGCAGCAGGGCGCGGAGCTTTCGGTCATCGAACGCTCCGGCGCGGTGATCGCGCCGTTCTCCGGCGGCAAGCAGGCGCTGCTGCCGCTGATCATCGGCACCGGCGCGCCGGCCAAGGCCCCCGACTTCGTGGCCAAGATCAACAAATTTCCCGAGCTCGCGGCTCGGGTCAAAGGCTATATCCGCATCGGCGAACGGCGCTGGGACCTTAAGCTGGAAAACGGCATCACGATCAAGCTGCCCGAGGATGGCGAGGATCAGGCGATTGCCGATCTGGTTCGGATGGACCACGACAACGGGCTTCTGACGCGGGACATCGCCGCCGTCGACATGCGCATCTCCGATCGCCTGGTGGTGCAGCTGACGCCGGAAGCGGCGACGCAGCGCCAGGCCGCGCTCAATGAAAAGCCGCAAAATCTGAAGCGCAAGTCGGGGACGAAGATATGAGCTGGCTTGGCGGCAACAGCGATGCCTCTTCGCGGCGTTCCGGCACGCTCACCGTGCTGGATGTCGGCTCCAGCAAGGTTTGCTGCGTGGTGGCGAAACTGAAGCCGCGCGAGGACGGCAAGCTGTTGCGCGGCCGCTCGCACCGCATCCAGGTGATCGGCATCGGCCACCAGAAATCGCAAGGCGTGAAGTCGGGCGTGGTCGTCGATCTCGACCGCGCGGAGCACGCCATTCGCCTGTCCGTCGACGCAGCCGAACGCATGGCGGGACTGACCGTGGATTCGCTGATCGTCAACATGACGGCCGGCCGGCTGAAGAGCGAAACCTATTCGGCCACCATCAATCTCGGTGGCCATCAGGCCGACGAAGCCGACATCAAGCGCGTGCTTGCCGCCGGCGCCAAGCAGGCGCTCAAGGCCGAACGCGACGTGATCCATTCGCTGCCCGTCGGCTTTTCGCTGGACGCCGAGCGCGGCGTGCGCGATCCGCGCGGCATGGTCGGCGACCAACTCGGCGTCGATATGCATGTGCTGACGGGCGATGCCGCGCCGCTGCGCAATCTGGAGCTCTGCATCAACCGCTCGCATCTTTCGGTCGAGCGCATGGTGGCGACGCCCTATGCCAGCGGGCTTGCGGCCCTGGTCGACGACGAACTGGAAATGGGTGCGGCCTGCATCGACATGGGCGGCGGCACGACGACCATCTCGGTGTTTTCGGAAGGCAAATTCGTCCACGCCGATGCCATTGCCATCGGCGGCAATCATGTGACGCTCGATATGGCCAAGGGCCTGTCGACCTCGCTCGACGCCGCGGAGCGGCTGAAGGTGATGCATGGTTCGGCGCTGCCCGGCAGTGCCGACGATCGCGACCTGGTCTCGATCCAGCCGATCGGCGAAGACGGCGAGATGCCGCTGCAGATCCCGCGCTCGGTGATGACGCGCGTCATCCGCGCCCGCATCGACGAGACGCTGGAACTGTTGCGCGACCGGCTGAACAAGTCGGGCTACGGCAATGCCGTGGGAAAACGCGTCGTGCTGACCGGCGGCGCCAGCCAGCTTGCGGGTCTCCCCGAGGCGGCGCGCCGCATTCTGGGACGCAATGTGCGCATCGGACGCCCGCTCGGCGTGGCGGGCCTGCCGGAAGCTGCCAAGGGGCCGGCTTTCTCGACGGCGGTCGGGCTGCTGATCTATCCGCAGATGGCGAGCTTCGAGAGCCATCCGGCGAAAGGAATTTCCGGTCTCAGGATGACCGGGACGGGCGGAAAACTGCATCGCATGAGTCAGTGGTTGAGAGACAGTTTCTAATTGACGGGGACAGCCCCATAGGCGGCCGCGGCGGCGAAGCGGCGGGAAAGGCAAAGGACGGAGACAATGACGATCAATCTGCAAAAGCCGGACATCACCGAGCTCAAGCCGCGGATCACCGTATTCGGTGTCGGCGGCGGCGGCGGCAATGCCGTCAACAACATGATCACCGCGGGCTTGCGCGGTGTCGAGTTCGTCGTGGCCAACACCGATGCACAGGCGCTGACCATGTCGAAGGCCGAGCGGCTGATCCAGCTCGGCGCGCATGTAACCGAGGGGCTCGGCGCCGGCTCGCAGCCTGAAGTGGGCCGTGCGGCGGCGGAAGAGTGCATCGATGAGATCATCGATCATCTCTCCAACACCCATATGTGCTTCGTCACCGCCGGTATGGGTGGCGGCACCGGAACCGGTGCGGCTCCCGTGGTTGCCCGCGCGGCGCGCGAACGGGGTATCCTCACCGTCGGCGTCGTCACCAAGCCGTTCCATTTCGAAGGCCAGCGCCGCATGAAGACGGCGGATCTCGGCATCGAGGAGCTGCAGAAATGTGTCGATACCCTGATCGTCATCCCCAACCAGAACCTGTTCCGGCTGGCCAATGACAAGACCACCTTTGCCGACGCCTTCGCCATGGCCGACCAGGTGCTCTACTCCGGTGTTGCCTGCATCACCGACCTGATGGTCAAGGAAGGTCTGATCAATCTCGACTTCGCCGACGTGCGTTCGGTGATGCGCGAAATGGGCAAGGCGATGATGGGCACCGGCGAAGCTTCGGGCGAGGGCCGCGCGATGGCCGCCGCCGAGGCGGCGATCGCCAATCCGTTGCTCGACGAGACCTCGATGAGGGGCGCCAAGGGCCTGCTGATCTCGATCACCGGCGGCCGCGACCTAACCCTGTTCGAAGTCGACGAGGCCGCGACCCGCATCCGCGAGGAAGTCGATCAGGACGCCAACATCATCCTCGGCGCCACCTTCGACGAGGAACTCGAAGGCGTCATCCGCGTCTCGGTGGTCGCCACCGGCATCGACAAATCGGCAGCTGAAATTGCCGCGGCGCCGATCTCGATCCGGGCCGTGCCGCCGCAGCAGAAGCCGGTCAGCCGCCCAGCGGCTCCGGGGGCGGAAGGCCGTCCGGCACCGGTCCAGCAGCAGACCTATGAGCAGCGCGCGGCCGATCCGGTGGCCGAGGCGATCCAACTTGCCGAGGCCAATGCGGCGGCAATGGCTCGTCCGACGCCGATGGCCCAGGCGGAAGATTTCCGCCCGCAGAGCAAGATCTTCCAGGCCCCGCCTGCCCAGCCGCAGCCTGTCGTGCAGCAGGTGATGCAACCGGCGCCGATGCGGGAAATGCCGCAGCCGGTGGCTGCCGCACCGCAGCGCATGCCGCGGGTGGAGGATTTTCCGCCTGTGGTGCGGGCCGAGGTGGAAGCCAAGGGCCGTCCGGCCGACCATGAAAACAGCGGGCCGATGGGGCTGCTCAAGCGGCTGACCAACGGGCTGACGCGCCGCGAAGAAGAGCCGGCCCGGTTGCAGCCGGCACAGCCGCGCGAACCGAAACTGCGCCAGGCGGCGCCGGAAATGCGCCGCCTTGCCAGCCAGGATCCGCAGCTTTACGCGCCGCGCCGCGGTCAGCTCGACGATCAGGGCCGGTTGACGCCGCAGACCAGGTCGACCCAGGAAGACGACCAGCTGGAGATACCGGCTTTCCTGCGCCGCCAGGCCAACTGAGCCGTTAACGGTATGTAACACTTGTTAACAGGCAGACGAGAGATTGTCTGCCTGTTAACGTTTAAAGTGGTTTAATAACAAGGCGTTACGATGTGACGCTCAAGGTCTGTCGCGGTTACACAGAGTAAGAAACCGTGATTTGGAGTCTCCCTGACAGACCATTATCTTTGCCGCAGCACTTTCGGTGTGCTGGGATTCGGGGAAGTGGCCCTGCCTGCCGATAAAAAAGAGCCGCGCCTTTTGGGTTAAAGCGGACTTAGGCGTTTGGGCTATGGGGTTTGTCTTGCAAGACTATCAGACGACACTGAAATCGCGTGCAACGCTGACCGGTACCGGCGTTCACAGCGGCAAACCGGTCACCGTCAATTTCCTCCCTGCGGACGCCGACACCGGCGTGCTCTTCCACCTTTCGAACGGAAGCGAGAGCCGCGAGTTCCGCGCGCTGGTTGCTGAAGTCGGCGCGACCGATCTCTGCACCATGCTCGGCGATCCGGCAGGCGAGCATATCGCCACCGTCGAACATCTGATGGCGACGCTTTTCGGGCTCGGCATCGACAACATCGTCATCGAGATCGACGGTCATGAGGTTCCGATCCTCGATGGCAGTGCGGTGGCGTTCGTGGAAGCCATCGACCAAGCCGGCATCGAGACGCTGGCGGTCAAGCGCCGCTACATCAGGGTGGTCAAGCCCGTCCGCATCGAGAATGGCGCGTCCTGGGCCGAGTTCAGGCCCTATAGCGGCACGCGCTTCGAGGTCGAGATCGATTTCGAAAGCCCGGCGATCGGCCGCCAGCTATTCGCCTCCGACATCAACCCCGACATCTTTCGCCAGGATATCGCGCGCGCCCGCACCTTCGGCTTCATGAAGGATGTCGAGCGGCTGTGGGCGGCCGGCTATGCGCTGGGCTCCTCGCTGGAGAACTCGCTGGTGATCGGCGACGACAACCGGGTGATCAACATGGGCGGCCTGCGCTACCCCAACGAGTTCGCTCGCCACAAGACGATGGACGCGATGGGCGATCTGGCGCTGGCCGGCGCCCGTTTCATCGGTTGTTTCCGCTCCTATCGCGGCGGTCACCGGATGAATGCGGCTGCTTTGCGGCGGCTTCTGTCCGACCGTTCGGCCTTCGAGGTCGTCGAGACCACGCGCCGCGAGCGCGGCCGCACCGCCGAGATGAGCGCCGTCACCGGCCCTGTCTTTGCACCTTGGGTGATCTGATTCTTAACGTATTTCTGGCTTTCTGAACGCTGGCCGGTGTTGCACGGATGCATCACCGGCCGTGAAAGTGCATAGCTTTCCGGGCAACACCAAGCCGCCACAAAAATGTGCGATTGGCTAGACATAGCGTTGCTGGGCAAGGCAGTTATGGTTTATGGCTGCTGCCGTCTGTTAGGCGCATGTCGCTCAAAAGTGGGGATCAGTTTTGAGGGAACGCCATGCGAAAGGCATTGAACTAACGCCGAAAGGGCGCAATCCAATCATGTTCTTCAAGCGAGTTGGTCAATCGAAAGCGCCGTATCGGGCTGTTTTCCTGGCGCTTTCGGTGGTTGTGCCATCGCTGTTCCTCTCGGCCTGCATGTCGTCCGAGAAAGACGTCGACCTGTCGACCTATGTCGACCAGACCGAACCGGCCGACGTCCTTTACAATCAAGGCCTTGCCAATCTCAATGCCGGCCGCCTGGATGAGGCGAGCAAGAAGTTCGACGCCGTCGACCGCCAGCACCCCTATTCGGAATTCGCCCGCAAATCGATGGTGATGGGCGCCTTCGCCGACTATCGCGCCGGCCGTTATGACGAAGCGATCGGCTCGGCCAAGCGCTATCTCACGCTCTATCCGTCGACCGACGACGCGGCTTACGCCCAGTATATTATCGGGCTGAGCTACTACAAGCAGATCAAGGACGTCACCCAGGATCAGAAGGAAGCACGCCAGACCGTGCAGACGATGCAGGATCTGGTGACGCGCTGGCCGACGTCGGAATATGTCGACGACGCCAAGGAAAAGATCCGTTTCGCCAACGACCAGCTGGCCGGCAAAGAGATGCAGATCGGCCGCTATTATCTCGAGCGGCGCGAATACATTGCTGCCGTCAAGCGCTTCCGCAACGTGGTCGAGAACTATTCCAACACCCGCCATGTCGAAGAGGCGCTGGCGCGTCTGGCCGAAAGCTACTACGCGATGGGCTTGACCTCGGAAGCGCAAACCGCCGCTGCGGTGCTCGGCACCAATTATCCCGACAGCCAATGGTACAAGGATACCTACAAGCTGTTGCAGAGCAACGGGCTTGAGCCGCGCGAGAATGCCGGATCGTGGATATCCAAGGCCGGCAAGCTGATCACCGGCGCCTGACGCCCGAGCATCGACTGAGGCGGAACGCGCTTTTCGGATTGATCCGACGCTCAAACAAAAAGATAGTGCGGCGCTGCGACTCCATCGGTCGCATGCCGCTTCACAGCGGTTCAGTGGTTTGATTGAGGCGCTGAACCGTCCTAACTTTTTGTTGTACGCAATTCCGGACGGAAAACCGCTACGCACTTTTCCTGGAATTGCTTGAGGTCCGGGTTCTGATGCTTTCCAGACTGTCGATCCGCGATATCGTCCTGATCGAGAAGCTGGATATCGACTTCCAGCCCGGCCTTTCCGTGCTGACCGGTGAAACCGGCGCCGGCAAATCCATCCTTCTCGACGCGCTGTCGCTGGCGCTTGGCGCCCGCGGCGACGCCTCGCTGGTGCGGCACGGTGCTGCCCAGGGCCAGGTCATTGCCGTCTTCGATGTGCCGCGCAACCACCCGGTGCGCGCGCTGCTGGCCGAAAACGCCATCGAGGATGACGGCGACATCATCCTGCGCCGGCTGCAGACCGCGGATGGCCGCACCCGTGTCTTCGTCAACGACCAGCCGTCCAGCGTCACCCTGATGCGCGACATCGGCCACGCGCTGGTCGAGATCCACGGCCAACATGACGAGCGCGCTCTGGTCGATCCCGGCGCCCATCGCGAATTGCTGGACAGTTTTGGCGGCCATCTGGGCGCTGCCCGCGCGACCGGCGAGGCTTGGCGCTATTGGCGCGGCGCCGAGCAGGAGTTTGCCAGGCACCGCGCCAAGGTCGAGGCAGCGGCGCGCGAGGCCGATTATCTCAGGGCCTCGGTGGCGGAACTGGCAAAGCTCGATCCGCAGCCCGGGGAAGAGACGCAACTGGCCGAATTGCGCGCCACGATGATGCGGGCCGAAAAGATCGCCTCGGAAATACACGATGCGCAGGATGTGCTGTCAGGCCCGTCCTCGCCACTGCCGCAACTGGCCAGTTTGCTCAGGCGCCTGCAGCGCAAGGCCAGCGAAGCGCCGGGCCTGCTCGAGGATGTGGTGAAGTCGCTGGATGAGGCGATGCTGTCGCTGGATGCCGCGCAATCGGGCGTCGAGGCGGCATTGCGCGCCACCGAATACGACCCGCAGCGGCTGGAGAAGGCGGAGGAGCGGCTGTTTTCGCTGCGTGCGGCCTCACGCAAGCACAGTGTGGCCGTCGACGATCTGGCGCAACTGCGCGACACCATGTCCGCCGATCTCGCCGATCTCGATGCCGGCGAGGGGCGCCTGCATCTCTTGGAAAAGCAGGCCTCAGCGGCGCGCGAAGCCTACGATATTTCCGCAGCCCAGCTCTCCGCGCTTCGCCACGCCGCGGCGGTCGGTCTGACCAAGGCTGTGATGGCCGAACTGCCGGCGCTGAAGCTCGAACGGGCCGAGTTCATCGTTGAACTGGCCAGCGATGGCGAGAACCGCATGGAAGAGGGCATCGACCAGGTCGAGTTCTGGGTGCGCACCAATCCCGGTACCAGGCCCGGCCCGATGATGAAGGTCGCTTCCGGCGGCGAGCTGTCGCGCTTCCTGCTGGCGCTCAAGGTGGCGCTGGCCGACCGTGGCTCGGCGCCGACATTGGTCTTCGACGAGATCGACACCGGCGTCGGCGGCGCCGTGGCCGATGCGATCGGCCAAAGGCTGGCCAGGCTGTCGAAGCGCGTGCAGGTGCTGTCGGTCACGCATGCTCCGCAAGTGGCGGCGCGCGCGGCAACGCATTTCCTGATTTCCAAATCCGGTGGCACCGACAGGGTCGCCACCGGCATTGCCGAGATGGACCGGGCGGCGCGCCAGGAAGAGATTGCGCGCATGCTGGCCGGCGCCACCATCACCGAAGAGGCGCGCGCAGCCGCCGAACGGCTGCTACGCGAGAATATTGCTGCAGCGTAGTCGTCGCAAGGCTTTCGGACTGAGTCAGGATATGGCTCCATCCCGCTGTTCAGGAATGCTTTTTCCGAAATCCTGATTTATGGTGTCGCGCCACTGTCCAGGGACCGCTGCATGTCTGAAAAACCAGTCGAATCGTTGAGCGAAAGCGAAGCCGCGGATGAGCTCCAGCGGCTGGCCGAGGAGATCGCCGGTCATGACAGGCGCTATCATGCCGAGGACGCGCCGACGATTACGGACGCGGAATATGACGCGCTGCGGCGGCGCAACCTTGCCATCGAGGAGCGGTTTCCCGGTCTGGTACGCGAGGATTCGCCCTCGCTGCGGGTCGGCGCCGCGCCGGCGGAAGGCTTTGCCAAGGTGCGCCATGCGGTGCCGATGCTCAGCCTCGCCAAGGCCTACACAGACGAGGACGTCACCGATTTCATCGAGCGTGGCCGGCGCTTCTTCGACCGCGACAAGGATCTCGACATCGCGTTTACGGCCGAGCCGAAGATCGACGGCCTGTCGGCGTCGCTGCGCTATGAACGCGGTGTGTTCGTGCAGGGTGCTACGCGCGGCGACGGCGCTGTCGGCGAAGACATCACCGCCAATCTCAGGACCATCGCCGACATCCCAGCCAAGCTCAAAGGATCGGGCTGGCCCGAGACCATCGAGATCCGCGGCGAAGTCTACATGACCTATGCGGAATTCGAGGCACTGAAGGCCCGCTCGGCGGCGGTGGGCGGCCAGGACTATGTCAATCCGCGCAACACGGCAGCGGGCTCCTTGCGACAGAAGGATGCGTCCGTCACCGCCAGCCGCAATCTTAAATTTTTTGCCTATGCCTGGGGCTACACGACAGCGGATCCGGCGCCGACCCAATACGATTCGGTGCAGAAATTCGCCGAATGGGGGTTCAAGGTCAGCCCGCTGATGGTGCGGGCGAAGTCTGTCGAGGAGCTGATCGCGCACTACCACAAGATCGAGGAGCTGCGTTCGTCGCTCGGCTACGACATCGACGGTGTCGTCTACAAGGTCGACCAGCTGGAATTGCAGCGTCGCTGGGGCTTTGTCACCGGTGAGCCGCGCTGGGCCGTTGCGCACAAATTCCCGGCCGAACAGGCGATGACGACGGTGCAGAAGATCGACATCCAGGTCGGCCGTACCGGCACGCTGGCGCCGGTGGCGCGGCTGGCGCCCGTCACGGTCGGCGGCGTGGTGGTCGAAAACGTCACGCTGCACAATGAGGACTACATCAAGGGCTTCGACAGCAACGGCCTGCCGATTCGCGACGGCATCGATGTCCGCATCGGTGACACGGTTGTCATACAACGGGCGGGCGATGTCATTCCGCAGATCGTCAGCGTGGTCGTCGATAAGCGGCCGGCTGATGCGGTGCCTTATGAATTCCCGCACATTTGTCCGGTCTGCGGCTCGCCGGCGACGCGCGAAATCAACGAGAAGACCGGCAAGGAGGATTCGCGCCGGCGCTGCACCGGCGAGCTGATCTGCGCCGCGCAGGCTGTGGAGCGGCTGCGTCATTTCGCGTCGCGCGGCGCGCTCGACATCGAGGGGCTGGGCGCCGAGAATATCGACCTGTTCTTCAATTCGGGACTGGTCAAGACCGCCGCCGATATCTTCACCCTCAGGGATCGCCGCCCGGCCGTCACCAGGGCGCTGGCCGAGCGGCGCGAGGAGCAGGCGCGGCTGCGCGAGGCGGCATCGGGCAAGGCGCGCAAGAATGTGCGCGGTGTCGAGGACCGCAATTATGAAGGTCTCGACAAGCTGTTCGCGGCCATCGATTCGCGCCGCCAGCCGGAGCTCGACCGCTTCATCTTTGCACTCGGCATCCGCCATATCGGCGAAACGACGGCGGCCGTGCTTGCGCGGACGTTTTCGACCGTCGAGGAGCTGATCCGCGTCGGCAAGGAAACGGCGGCGGCTGAGGATCCGCACAGCGTCTTCCCCTCCATCAACGGCATTGGCGATACAGTGATCGATGCGTTGCGCGATTTCTTCGGCAATGAACGCAATGACGACGTGCTCGACAGACTGCTCGAACAGGTCAAGCCGAAGCCGTATGTCGTCACCGTGTCGACCGACAGCGAGGTTGCCGGCAAGACCATCGTCTTCACCGGCACGCTGGAAAAGATGACACGCTCCGAAGCCAAGGCGATGGCCGAACGGCTCGGCGCCAAGGTGGCGGGTTCGGTGTCGACGAAGACCGATCTGCTGGTGGCCGGGCCGGGCGCCGGCTCCAAACTGAAGCAGGCCAGCGAACTCGGCGTCGAAGTCATCGACGAGGACACCTGGCTGCAACGGGTCGGCAAGGCGTGATGGCCGGTTCGTTCAAAGGGTTCGGGCAAAAGGCCATACCGTTCCTCAAGGCGCTCGACTTCCACCAGAGCCGCGAATGGTTCCAGGAAAACCGCGCGCTTTACGACAGCGAGTTGCATGAGCCGTTCTGCGATCTGGTCGAGACGCTGACCGAGCGCTTCGCGGCGGCGGGTCTGGGCTTGCGCGGAGACCGCAAGAAGTCACTGTTTCGCATCAACCGCGACGTGCGCTTCGCCAAGGACAAGCGGCCCTACAACCAGCATTTGTCGGCCATGCTGTCGCCGGATGGCACCAAGATGGAGCAGGGCGTGTTCTTCGTCTATGTCGGGATCGACCGCTGCTTTGCCGATGTCGCCTGGTGGAATCCGGAGCCGTCCCTGCTGCTGGCGATGCGCAAGGCGATCGTCGCCCGGCCGGCCGAGTTCCGAAAACTGCTCTCAACGCTGAAGAAAAACGGCTTCGAACTTGAAACCGAGGGCCGCATGAAGCGCACGCCGCGCGGCTTCGAGCAGGTCAACGAACCCGATCTTGTCGACGCCATCCGCAACCGGCACTTCTATGTCCAGCACATGATCGATCCGGCTGGAATTCACGCGCCGACGCTGGTCGACGAGCTTGTCGATTTCGCCTTGCGCGCCAAGCCGCTGCTCGACTGGGGCAGGGCGATCCAGGGCACGGCACCGCGGAGCTAAATCAGCCCGGCGCACTGCACGGCTACATCCGCATCAAAAGCCCACCGTCGACTGCCAGCTCAATGCCGGTGATGTAGCTTGCCGCATCGGAAAGCAGGAAGAGCGTGGCATTGGCCATGTCCTGCGGCGTGCCGATGCGGCCGAGCGGCGCATAATTGGCAACGGCAGCGCGTTTCTCCTCGGTGTCCCAGCGCGCCTGCAGCGGCGTCAACGCCATGCCCGGGCAGATCGAATTGGAGCGGATGCCATCGCCCGCCAACTGCATGGCGAGCGACTTCGACAGCGCACAGACGCCGGCCTTGGAGGCCTGGTAGGCATCCTGCGGGGTCGGGTCGCCGCGATACCACTGGATGGTGGAAAAATGCACCATGGCGCCGCCGCGTCCGCCGGCCCGCATATGCGGAACCACCGCCCGCGCGGTGTGGACGAAGGATTTCAGATTGATGTTGAAGACCTGATCCCAGACATCGAGGTCCATCTCGAGGGCCGATTTGTCGCGACCGAACCAGAGCACGCCTGCGACATTGGCGAGATAATCGATGCCGCCGCGCTCGCGGCCCGCGGCATTGATGGTCTGCTCGACGAAGGCGGCGTCGGTGAGGTCGCCCTGGGCAAAGGTGAGCCGGTCGTCATAGGCGGCAAGCGACGCCGGACGCGGCTTGACGTCGATGGCGGTGACCGAGGCGCCGGCATCGAGCAGCGCCAGCGAGATCGCCTCGCCCATACCGCCACCGGCGCCGGTGACGACCGCGTGCCTGCCGGTGAAGTCATAAGCGATCATCCGAACCCCCTCATTTGTTTTTACAACATCAGTTTCGCTGATTTGTTGGCTCAAGCGAATTCGTCTGACTTTTCAAACGCCGGCTCCTACATAGCAGCGCGAGATGGGAATGTGACATGTCGGCAGAGACCTTAAGCGAAAATTCCGTGGCCAGCGACTTCTGGGACGGCGTGCGGCTGTCGATGCCGGTGGTTGTCGCCGCGGCGCCATTTGGGCTGCTGTTCGGCGCCATCGCCGTCGACAACGGCTTTTCCGTTCTCGAAGCTTTCTTGATGAGCGCGCTGATCTTCGGCGGCGCCAGCCAGATGGTCGGCATCGAATTGTTCGGCCAGCATGTCGCGCCATGGCTGATCGTGCTGTCGATCTTCGCCGTAAACTTCCGTCACGTGCTTTACTCCGCCAGCATCGGCCGGCGAATGGCGCACTGGCCGGTTATCAGCCAAGCGCTGGGCTATTTCGTGCTCACCGATCCGCAATTCGCGGTGGCCGAGCGTAAGGCCGAAGCCGGCGAGACCGTTGGCTTTGCCTGGTACATGGGGCTTGGCCTGCCGGTCTATGTGTTCTGGGGGATCGAGAGCGCGCTGGGCGCGGTGTTCGGCAAGCTGATCCCGGACACGCATGCGCTCGGCATCGACTTCCTGCTGCCGATCTATTTCCTCGGGCTGGTCATGGGCTTTCGCAACCGGCCACTGTGGCTGCCGGTGGTGATCGCCAGCGCCGCGGCGTCGATCATTGCCTACAAAACTGTGGGATCGCCATGGCACGTCTCCATCGGCGCCGTTGCAGGCGTGCTTCTGGCCGTCATCCTGCCGCCGCACCATAGCGGTGTGGAGGCAAAACGATGAGCGCGACCTTGTGGATCATCATTGCCGGCGCGATCGCCACCTATCTCACCCGCGTCGGCGGCCATCTGGCGATCTCGCGCTTCGACCACATCCATCCACGCGTCGAGGCGGGTTTGAATGCCGTGCCGGCCGCAGTGTTGACGACGCTGGTGGCGCCCGCCGCACTTAGCGCCGGACCGGCGGAATGGGCGGCGCTGGTCGTCGCCGCTGTGGTCTCGCTGCGCGGCGGCCTGATGGCGATGTTTCTGGCCGGGGCGGTGGTGCTGGTCCTCGCGCGGCAGTTTGTGGCATAGGGCGCCTGCCGGCACAACAGTTCCGAACTGTCGGCGCTGCCCCTCATTGCCCTGCCGGGCGTTCGTCACTCGAAAAGCCAAGCAATTGGCTTTTCGTCCGCTTCGCGGACCGCTCCTCACCTCCCCGTATAGTGACGGGGAGAAAGAATCTCATTTCAGATCTTGGCGTCGTGCGGCAGCGGCGCTGTTGCCTTCTCCAGCCAGGCCAGCGTCTCGCCGTCGAGCATCGGGCCGATCTCGGCCAGCACCCAGGCATGGTAAGTATCCAGCCAGTGCAACTCCTCGCGCGTCAGCAGGTCGGTGCGGATCAGCCTGATATCGATCGGCGCCAGCGTCAGCGTCTCGAAACCGTGCATGGCGATGTCGCCGCCCTCGACCTGTTCGGCCGGCGCCACCAGGATCAGGTTCTCGATGCGGATGCCGTAGGAGCCTTCCTTGTAATAGCCGGGCTCGTTGGACAGCATCATGCCGGCGAGCAGCTTTTCGGTGCCGGTGCGGGCGATGCGCTGCGGCCCTTCATGCACGGCCAGATACGAGCCGACGCCGTGGCCGGTGCCGTGGGCAAAGTCGCAGCCATGCTTCCACAGCGCCATGCGCGCCACTGCGTCGATTTCCGAGCCGCGCGTGCCGGCGGGAAAGCGCAGCGTGGAAATGCCGATCATGCCCTTCAGCACCAGCGTAAAGCGCTCGCGCATCTCCTCGGTCGGCTGGCCGATCGGCACCGTGCGGGTGATATCGGTGGTGCCGTCCTGATACTGGGCGCCGGAATCGAGCAGGAACAGCTCGCCCTTTGCCAGCTCGCGGTTGGTGGCGCGCGACACGCGGTAGTGCATGATGGCGCCGTTCGGACCGCTGCCGGAAATGGTGTCGAAGGAGACGTCGCGCAGCGGCATCTGCGTTTCCTCGCCGGTCTGCCGGCGCACCTCCTCCAGCTTGGTGACAACGGTTATTTCGTCGAGCGTGCCCGGCTTTTGCCGTTCCAGCCAGCACAGCAGTTTCGCCACGGCCGCCCCGTCTCGGCGGTGCGCGGCGCGGCTGCCGGCGATTTCCGCCTGGTTTTTGGTGGCGCGCGGAATGCGGGCGGGATCGGCTGCAGAAACAAATGTGCCGCCATTGTCCTCGACCAGCATTCTCAGCTTGTCCGCCGCCAGCACCGGATCGAGCGCGATCTTGGCGCCGCCCTTGGCAAGGGCTGCGACCGCCGCTTCGAATTCGCCGGGCTCGTGCAGATCGGCGAGTTGGGTGAGATAGGCGGCAACCGTGCGCGAAAACTTGCGCTGGTCCATGAACAGCTGGTGCTTGCCATCTGCTGCAAGGATCGCAAAGCCGAGCGCCAGCGGCGTGTGCGGCACGTCGCCGCCACGGATGTTGAAGGCCCAGGCGATCGAGGAGGGATCGGTGAGCACGGCATGTGTTGCGCCGTCCTTGGCGAGGGCCGCCGCCAGCCGCGCCAGCTTGTCCTTGGCCAGTTCGCCGGCAAAGCCGATCGGGTGGATTTCGACCGGCGCCACGGGCGGCGCCGGCTGATCCTTCCAGATGATGTCGATCGGGTTCCTGTCGAGCGGCACCAGCGTCGCGCCGGATTGCTCGGCCGAGGTTTTCAGCGCCTTGACCTCAGCGATCGTGTGCAGCCAGGGGTCGAAGCCAAGCCTGGCGCCCTTGCCGAGATTGCCCTTGATCCAGGAGGCCGGCGGGTTGTCGACGAGACTCTCGATTGCAAAAATGTCGAGATCGACTTCGTGGCGCACTTGCAAGGTATAGCGGCCATCGACGAACATGAAGGCGCGGTCACGCTGCACAAGTGCTACGCCCGCCGAGCCGCTGAAGCCGGTCAACCATTTCAGCCGCGCCGAGCGATCGGCCACATATTCGCCCTGGTGCTCGTCCGCGCGCGGCACCAGGAAACCGTCGAGGCCATTATCCGCCAGCCATCGCCGCAGCAACGTCACGCGCGGCTTGCCGACGCTCGGGTCGCCTGCGGAATCGAAGGTCTGGAACATGGTATGCCTCCTGTATCGGGCGCGACCGTAGCGCATGACCCGGAAAACCGGAATCGATTTTCGCCAATCGCAAACAGCCTCGGATGGTCCAAAGCGCGTTGCGTCTCAGTGCTTCAGGTGGATCGTTACCCAGCCTTCGCGATGCAAGGTCCTGACATGGCGGAAATTCTGGCCGACATAGGCCGAGATCACCGCATTGCACTGCCGCTCGAGGATGCCGGACAGCACGATCGAGCCGCCGAGGCTGATGTGCCTGGCCATCTCAGGCGCCAGCCGCATCAGCGGCCGCGCCAATATGTTGGCGACGATGAGGTCGAAAGGCGCGCGCTTGCCGAAGATCGGGTGGTGGAAGCCGGGCGCCGTCACCGTTTCGACCAGCGCCTTGACGTGGTTGAGGCGGGCATTGGCGGCGGCGACCCTGACGGCGATCGGATCGATGTCGGTCGCCAGCACCGGAATATGCGCCAGTTTGGCGACGGCGATCGCCAGCACCGCGCTGCCGGTGCCGAGGTCGAGGGCATTCCTGGGACGTTCGCGGCGCACGACCCGCTCCAGCATTTCGAGGCAGCCGGCCGTGGTGCCGTGATGGCCGGTGCCGAAGGCAAGGCCGGCCTCGATCTCGATGGCCAGTTCGCCGCTGTGGCGCTTCCTGCGGTCATGCGCGCCATGGACGAAGAAACGTCCAGCGCGCACCGGCTTCAGTCCCTCCAGCGAGCGCGCCACCCAGTCGATGTCGGGCAAAACCTCGCGCTCGATCGGCTTCGACAGGGACAGTCCGGCAAGGCTGTCTCTTAGCCGCGCCTCAACCGCGTCGACATTGCCGTCGGTGTAGAGCGAAACCTCATAGATGTCGCGGTCTTCATCGACTTCGAGCACGGCGATCGGCAGGCCTTCATCCTCGAAAGCCGGCTCGAGCGCGGCAAAGATGCGGTCGGCCTCGGTCTTTCCAGCGATGAAGTGGAGCCTGGTCTGACCCATCAGCTGGTTTCTTGTTCGAGCATGATCTCCGGACAACACTTTTTTGTCCGAGAAAAGCGGAATCCACGTTTCGGGATCATGCCTAGCCTGCCGCCAGCCGCTTCAGCTTGGCGATCGCGGTATCGGCGCTTTCGCCATAGGCTATGGTGCCCGAAAACTCGCCCTTGGCATTGAGCAGCAGCGCCGAGGCGGTGTGGTCCATCGTGTAATCGCCGTCGCCGGTGTCGACCTTCTTCCAGTAGATGTTGAAGGACTTCGCCATGGCGTGCACCTTGTCGGGATCGCCCGATATGCCGACGATGCGGTCGGAGAAATTGCTGACGTAAGTGTTCATCACCGGCGGCGTGTCGCGCTCTGGATCGACGGTAACGAAGTAGGCGTTGAGGTTCTTGCCGTCGTCGCCCAGCGTCTTCAGCCAGCCGGCCATTTCGAACAAAGTGGTCGGGCAGACTTCCGGGCAATGGGTGAAGCCGAAGAAGACGATGCTGGGTTTTCCCCGGAAGGCGGCTTCGGTGATTGGCGCGCCTTTCTGGTCGACCAGCGTGAATGGCGCGCCATACGGTTCGCCACCATAGTGGCCGCGATAGAAGTCAAAGGTGAGCCAGCCGATGCCCGCCGCCATCAGAACGAGAATGCCGACCAGAATTGAACGCATCATCAGGAATTGTCCGTAGCAGAAATCATCGAGCGCCGGATCGGCGCCTCTCTGCCGGCAGTCTTAGCCGGTCGCAGGGGGCAAGGCAAAGATGCCGCGTTGCCGCAACCGGGCTGGGCGCTACCTTGCAAACAGCTGGCCCTTATCCCACCTGAGACCGGCAAACTGAACCTGAGGAGGCTCCCTTGCATAGACGGACTGGGCAGAGACGGATTGGGCAGAAACTGATCGGCGGCGCGCTGGCCGCATGCATTGCCCTTGGCGCCGGTGCCGCAGCGGCAGAGGAAGTCGGCAAGGTCAGCGTCGATTGGGTCGGCAACGACATCATCGTCGAGGCGATCAAGGATCCCAAGATCGACGGCGTGACCTGCCATGTCTCCTATTTCGACCGCAGCGTCATCGACCGGCTGCACAAGGGCAACTGGTTCGAGGATCCGTCTGATTCCTCGATCTCCTGCCGCCAGACCGGGCCGATCACCATCGGCGACATCGACATGAGCGAGGGCGGCGAAGAGGTGTTCAAGCAAGGCATCAGCCTGATCTGGAAGAAGCAGGTGGTGAACCGCATCTACGACAAGAAGAACGAGACGCTGATCTATCTCTCGCATTCGCGCCAGGTGCAGGACGGCTCGGCGAAAATGTCGGTGACGACCGTGCCGCTGTTCAGCCAGAACGTGGTGTGGACCGGCGGCAAGCCGAAATAGCGGATTCTCCGGGCGCAACGCGACAATTGCTTCCGCAATTGTGCGGGGGTAAATCCGCCAGATGGACCGTACCGAAAACCTCGTCCTGAAAGATCCGGAGCCGCGCATCCATCCGACCGCGGAGCTGAAAGCGTGCAAGCTTGGCCGCTATGCCTCGATCGGCGAACGGGTGGTGCTGCGCGAGGTCAATGTCGGCGATTTCTCCTATTTCGAGCGCCACGCCGAGGCGATCTACACGACGATCGGAAAATTCTGCTCGATCGCCGCCAACAGCCGCATCAATGCGCTAGAGCATCCGATCGAGCGGATCACGCAGCACAAGCTCAGCTACCGGCCGAACGAGTATTTCCGCTGGCTGGGCGTCGACGCAGCGTTCCGCGCGCGGCGGCAGGCCAAGGCGGTCAGCATCGGCAACGATGTCTGGATCGGCCATGGCGCCGTCATCATGCCCGGCATCAGCATCGGCAATGGCGCCATCGTCGGCGCCAATGCGGTGGTGACGCGGAATGTACCGGCCTACACAATCGTCGCCGGCGTACCGGCAAAGCCGTTGCGCATGCGCTTTCCCTCCGAGATCGCGGCGCGGATCGAAAGCCTCGCCTGGTGGGACTGGCCGCCGGAGAAACTCGCCAAAGCGGTTCCCGACATGCAGGCCTTGCCGATTGAGGATTTCCTCCATCGCTGGGAGCAAGAGCATTCCTGAGAGCTCGCCGCGCGTGCGCGGTTTCATCGACTGGCTGGCCGAAATCCTGGCGCCAAAATTCTGAACGGCACGTGTCGGGAAGAGTTCCGCCGGCTGCGGCAACGCAACGAACCCCTTCCGCCATGCGGGGGTGGCGCAGCGGAAGGGGCTTGGAGACAAATCCGCGTGAAGCGGAAGGAACAGGTTTTGGCCTGCATGGCGACTATGGCAACAAACCGATAAGGCGGCTTTTCACGGCGCTGCGCCTTTGGCGTGCATACAATTGCATCAGCGATGCCCTCTGCGACAGGGAACCGGAAGCGGCTGCCGGTTGTTTATTGTTGGAGCGATGAACGGGCGTCGGGCAGTTTATCGCGCTTTGAACGGTCGAGGATGTGAATGATCGAAAAGCTGTTTACCAGAATCGCCAACACCGTTTCGCACTTGGCGGGCCTGCCGCCGACTTTCATCGCCTGCTGCGCCATCGTTATCGTCTGGGCGGTAAGCGGGCCATTCTTCGGCTTTTCCGATACGTGGCAGCTCGTCATCAACACGGGAACGACGATCATCACCTTTCTGATGGTGTTCCTGATCCAGAACACCCAGAACCGCGACGGCGCCGCGGTTCAGGCCAAGCTCGACGAACTGATCCGCGTCAGCGAGGGCCACAATCATTTCATCGGCATCGAGCACCTGACCGAATCCGAGGTCGAGGAGATCAGAGACAAATGCGAGCGGGCGGCAAAACGCCATGACCACGAGCTCGCCGAACTCGCGGCCAAGAAGGCCGTCGCGCAAAAGCGCACCGCGAAAAAACGCGCGCCCGCCTGAGTCTCGGCTTTGGCTGAGTTCGACGATCAGTTTCCCATAAAGGCCGCGAAAGCGTCCTTATGGTCGGGGTGCCAGCGCGAGAGAGCAGGCCGGTTCTCGATGATGTCGCCGATCGCCCAGGCCATGCGCTTTTCATCGGTCGGGCGCATCACCTCATTGTCGGGGCAGAGGATGTAGAAGTCCCCACGCGCCAGCGAAGCCAGCATGAAGTCGACCACCTGCTCGCCGGTCCAGGCGCCAGCCGGTTTTTCGACCGCTCCTTCGGTGAGGCCGGTGAAGGTGAAGCCGGGAATGAGAAGATGCGCCGCGACCTTCGCGCCCGGCTCGTTGCGCAATGCGTGCGCCAAGCCTTCGGTGAACGTCTTCAACGCCGATTTGGAGACGTTGTAGGCGAGATTGCCGGGTGGCGTGGTGATGCCTTGCTTGGAGCCGGTGTTGATGATCAGGCCAGGCTCTCCGGAGGCCAGCATGGCCGGAGCGAAGGCCTCGACGCCATGTACGACACCCCAGAAATTGATGTCGATCAGCCGCTTCCAGGCGTCGCCGTTCTCCCACGGTTTTCCCGGATTGTTGCCGACGCCGGCATTGTTCATCAGCAGCGATACGGCGCCGAAAGCGGCATGCGTCTTTTCCGCCAGCCGGCCGAGTTCGTCGGCCTTCGACACGTCGGTGGCGACGGCAAGCACGGCATTCTCGCCGGTGATCGCGGCGACTGCCTGGCGGGCCGCATCGAGGCGCGCGCCGCCAATGTCGGCCAGCACCAGTCTCATGCCCATAGCCGCCAGCCTTTTGGCGGCGGCAAGCCCGATGCCGCTGGCGCCCCCGGTGACGACGGCGACGTTGCCTCGGTTGAGGGCGGGCAAAGCGGATTGGATTTCGGCGTCGGAGGTCATGATCTTTTTCCTAGGGTTCGGGTGGCGCCGAACTTAGCGCGGGACGCGCATCGTGCAAGGCCGTCCCGCGTGTTCGGGTTGACCGCATCAACGGCGGCCGTGCATGCTGCGGCTGAACAGGAGACTGCCGATTGACCGACTGGGTTGCGATCCTGAAGGAGCAGACCGCCACCGGCGACCAGATGGGCCGCGAGGTGCCACAGATGCTTGCCAATCCGGACATAAGCGAAGCGCAGGTGAAGACCTTGTTTTCGGCACTCGAAAAACAGGCCGAGTTCGTCGAGAAATTGCGCATGGCGCTGGAAAAATTCGGCCATGATTTTTCGATCATCAAGGCGGCCGAGCGGCTGGAGGAGCGCTATGCCGACCTTGCGGCGTCGGTTGCCGAAAAGCTGAAGGCGATGCGCAAGTAGAGACGTCCTACGCTACTTTTCCAGCACCCGCGAAAAACGCGTGTCCGGCACGAACCAGACGGCGGCCACCAGCACGAAGATCGCAACGCCGATCCATTGGTTGACGAAGGCAAGCGGGACGGCTGCGGCGTAGAGGGCCACCGAGATCTTGCCCTTGCGGTCATTGCCCAGCGCCTTGGCGAAGGCGGTGTCGTTGCCGTGCAAATGGTGCAGCTTGGTGGCGAGAAAGGTGTAGGCGACCGCACACAGCACCAGGTCGATGCCATAGACGGCGACGGGGACCGGCGCGAAATGGTTCTCGCCCATGAAGGCCGTCGTTGCCGGCATCAGCGACAACCAGAACAGAAGGTTGAGGTTGGCCCACAGCACGCGGCCGTCGACCCTTTGGACGGTGTGGAACATGTTGTGCAGATTGTTCCAGTAGATGCCGACATTGATGAACGACAAGACATAGCTGAAAAAGATCGGCCACAGCGGCAGAAGCGCTGAAAAATCCTCGCCATGCGGCACTTTCAGCTCCAGCACCATGATGGTGATGATGATGGCGACCACCCCATCGGTGAATGCCTCGACTCTACCTTTTCCCATGGTTTCTCCCTCTCGATGGAAAGACGTTAAGCGAGGACTTCGGGCAAGACCATCCTGACAAGGTTGTCAGGATGAAGTTCGGCGCGTGGAACGGCCATCCTTACATGGACGTTGGGGCGCAATTGGGCGTTGGGCGATTGGCCGGAGGTTGCCATGACCAGCTATGCCGAGACCACGACGCGCGACAACGGACTCGATGGCCGGCCCGCGATGGCCGCGGTTGCCGCCATGATCGCCGCGCTGTTCGCCGGCAGCACGGTGCTGACGCCGCTTTACGTCATCTACAAGCAGGCCTTCGGTTTCTCGCAGATCACGCTGACGCTGGTCTACGCCGTCTATGTCGTCGGCAATCTCGGCGCATTGCTGATGTTCGGGCGCTTGTCCGACGGCATTGGCCGCCGTCCTGCGGCGCTGGCGTCGATGGCCATAGCGGTGGTCAGCGCGGTGGTGTTCCTGCTGGCCGAGAATGTCGCATGGCTCGATGTCGCCCGCATATTGAGCGGCCTTGGCATCGGCGTCGGCGCTGGAACCGGCACGGCCTGGCTTGCCGAATTGATCGAAGGTAAGGACAAATCGCGCGCGGCAATCATCGCCACCAGCACCAACTTCGTTGGCCTTGGCCTCGGCGCGCTGGCATCGGGCCTGCTCGCCGAATATGCGCCCTGGCCGTTGAGACTAACGTTTGCGGTCTATCTTGCCTTGCTGGTGGTGGTGACGCTGCTGATCTGGCGTACCCGCGAAACCGTGTCCCGGCCGGGCAGGCTGACCGACGTTTCGTTGCGGCCACGGCTATCGGTGCCGAGCGATATCCGCGCTGCCTTCGTGGCGCCGGCGGTCACCGGTTTCGGCGCCATGGCGCTGGTCGGCTTCTATGCAGCCCTGGCGCCGAGCATCCTGGCGCAGCAACTGCATGCGGCCAACCATGCCGAGGCCGGCGCGCTGTTCTTTGAACTGTCGATCGTTGCGGCCGCGACCATTCTGGCCACGACCCGACTGTCCAGCCGCGCCGGCATGCTGGCCGCGCTGGCGCTGATGATCCCGGCCGTAGGGCTGATGGTTGCTGCTCAGTTTTTCGCGTCGATGTCCCTGATGGTTGCCGCCACCGCTGTGTGCGGCGTGGCGGCGGCGCTCGGCTATCGCGGCGGCCTGCAGGTGGTGAACCAGATCGCACCTGCCGAGCGTCGCGCCGAATTGGTGTCGGCGTTCTTCATCTGCTGCTTCTGCGGCAATGCGCTGCCGGTGATCGGCATTGAGCTGCTGTCGAGTTGGGCCACTCCGACGACGGCAAGCCTGGCCTTCGCCGGCATGATCACGCTGTTCTCTGTCGTAGCGCTGGGGTTCGGCGTCAAATACGCGCGCTGAGCCTCACCCGTTTGGCGTCTCGGGCGCCATGTTTGCCCGTCCGCGCGGGATGCCGAGGCCTGTGTCCGGCGGCTCGCCGGCGGCAGGCCGATCCTCGATCATGTGCATGGTGCGCCAGCGGCCGAAGCGGTAGTAGGCGGCGGCCAGCACCAGCGAGGTGATCGATCCCGCCGGAAAGCTCCACCACAGCGCCTCCTCGCCGATCACGCCGCGCATGAAATAGGCAAAGCCGGTGCGCACGACCAGCACCGAGATCACCAGAATGATCAGCGGCGGCATCACGGCACCGGTGGCGCGCACGGTGGCGAACAGCACGATGGTGACGCCGAACAGGATGAACGACCAGGACGCCACCTTGTTGATGTGGGCTGCAATGTCGATTGCGGTGCTGTCGCGGCTAAGGAACAGGCCGAGCACCGGCCTGTCGAAGAGGAACAGCAGCGCCACCAGGGCGCCGGTGAGCACCAGGTTGAAGCCGACGCCGGACGCCGCGATGCGACCGATGCGGTCCCAGCGCCCGGCGCCGACATTCTGGGCCGCCATCGACGAGACTGCGGCTCCGATCGCCAGTGCAGGCATCTGGATATAGGTCCACAGCTGCGCTGCGATGCCGTAGGCGGCGGCGACCTGCGAGCCGTAGGAGTTGACGATGCCCATGACGGTCAGCGCCGCCGCCGAAATGACGATCATCTGCAGGCCCATCGGCACGCCCTTGAAGACGACGATCCTGAGCAGCGCCGGATCCGGCCGCAGCAGAGCGAGGTTGGCGCCGGCGAGCCGCAGCGGATGCTTTCTGGCATAAAGCACGACGAGGATGGCGATCACGCTCACTGTCTGGCCGATCAGCGTCGAGGTGGCGGAGCCGGCGATGCCGAGCTCGGGGAAGGGGCCGATGCCGCGAATGAGCAGCGGATTGAGGATGATGTCGAGCACGACGGCGAGCGCCATGAAGAAGAATGGCGTGCGCGAATCACCCGCACCGCGCAGCACCGTCATGACGAAGGACAGAAGATTCATCATCGGCACGGCGACGAAGATGATACGCAGATAGGAGCGCGCCAGCGGCAGCGCATCGGGCGGGGTGCCCAGTGTGTTGAGGATGGCGTCGACCCAGATCCAGCCGCAGACGGCGAAGATAGCCGAGACGAGGAAGAAGAAGCTGGCGCTGGTGCCGACGATGCGCCGCGCCTCGGGCAGGTCGCGGGCGCCGACCGATTGCGCCACCAGGATGGTCGCGGCCATGCCGATCCCGAACACGGTGCCGAGAATCAGGAACAGCACCAGATTGGCGTTTGAGGTCGCCGTCAGCGCCGATTCACCGAGGAAGCGGCCGACCCAGACGGCGTTGATCGAACCGTTGAGCGACTGCAGCACATTGGAACCGAGCACCGGAAGCGCGAACAACAGCAGCGTGCGAGGGATTGGGCCGCTGGTGAGATCGCCGGTGCGCCGGCGCGGTGGTATTTTTTCGTCCATGGGCTGTTCGGCGAAGGTTCATCTCAAAGTCCGCCCGGCAATGATCGCCGATTTAACGGACAAGGTCGATGCGGCATCGGAACATCAAGCTTAACGCGGCTGAGGCGATCAGGTTCTCAAAGCTTGCGTAATGGGCTATGGGTCATCGCCGCGAGGGGCCGCAAACCGGGGGGATCATGTCCGACAATCCATTATTTTCCGAGCGCCTGAATAGGCGCGCGTTTCTGGGAGCATCCGCTTTGGGTGCCGCTGCCATGGCACTTTCGGCCTGCACAACCACTGATGTGGCAGTACCGCCGACGCCGGCGCCGGCACCCGCACCCGAGCCCGCTTTCGGCGATGCCGCCACCATGTATTCGGCGCGCGTCGATGAGGGCTTTTCATTGCCGGCAATCCCCGTGGCCAAGCTCGATCCGAAGTTCGTGCGCCAGATCGTGGACGATCCGACCGGCGAAAAACCCGGCACGATCGTCGTCGATACATCCGAGCATTTTCTCTATCTGGTGCGCGACGGCGGCAAGGCAATGCGCTATGGCGTCAGCCTCGGCAAGGCCGGGTTTGGCTGGACCGGCAGCGCCGTGATCCAGGCGCGCAAGAAATGGCCGGTGTGGACGCCGCCGCCGGAAATGATCCAGCGCCGGCCGGAACTGGCGAAATATAAGGACGGCATGCCGCCGGGACCGCAGAGCCCGCTCGGCGCGCGTGCGCTCTATCTGTTCCGCGACGGCAAGGACACGATGTACCGGCTGCACGGCACGCCGGAATGGGATTCCATCGGCAAGAACGCGTCGTCGGGCTGCGTGCGCTTCATGAACCAGGACATCATCGACCTCTACAGCCGGGTCAACGGCGTAGCCCAGGTCTATGTGCGCCCGAACCTGTCGGCCGCGGGCAAGATCATGGCTGTGTCGAGCCGGACCGCCGAGCCGATCGATGCCGGCGTGCCAAGGGATGCGGAGATTTTGAAATAGGTGCCTTCACGGCATCGCTGATCGCCGACAGACGGTTAGAGGCGGACGCGCCGGGCGCGTCCGCCTTTCCGTATACGGCTACTTGTTGGCGAGGCCCGGAAGCGTGACCTGATAGACCAGGAACATGGTGTCGACATCGGCGCCGTCGTCGGCCTTGTAGGGCGCGCCGACCTGAAAACCGTCTTGGGTGAGAAAGTCGTTATCGTTGCCGACGAACAGGAAATAGTCGTCGGGCAGCGCCGGATCGAGCAGGCTGACCACAGACATTGCTTCCCACTTCTCCGAGAGATTGTTCTTGTCGTTCGGCTTGCCGTCATGCAGGCCGAAACGGCCGAGTTCCTTGTTGTCGTTGATGTCGATGAACGGCGTCAGCTTGGCCGGCGTCACCGAGGGGTCGAGCACGCCCTTGGGCGCCAGCGGCTTGTCGGCGGCATCGAAGGCGCCGCCGGCAATGTCGGTGGCGCCAGAGACGTCGACGACGAAAATCTGGCGCAGCAGCGAAGTATCGCCCTTCACCCCCTGGCCGTTTCCGCTGTCGCGCGCCAGCATCAGGAAGGTCTTGTCGGACAGCGCCACGATCTCGCTCTGCGCGGCGACCTTGGTCTTGTCCTTGGCGTCCTTGAACACCGGCAGCGGCACGGCATATTCATGCACCAGCTTGAGATGGGCCGGGTCGGAGGCGTCGTAGACCAGCGCGCGGGTGTTCTGGCGCGTCGCGGGCGAATCGCCGCCATCCTGGCGGGGCGCCGACTGCAGCACAGTGATCAGCGACTTGCCGTCCGGCGTCAGCGCCATGCCTTCGAGGCCTTGATTGTTCTGGCGGCCGGTTTCGGGATCCTTCGGATCGGGTTCGGCTGCACCGGGGCCCGGATTGTCGGAGGCGAAGTTCGGCGCGCCCTTGCGCATCGGCACCAAAGCGGCGGGCGGCTGCGTTGCCGACAACAGATGGCCGTCGGCCGAGAAGCGGTAGATGTTGGGGCCGTATTCGTCAGAGATGAACATGGTGCCGTCGGGCAGCCGCGCGATCGCCTCATTGTCGAGCGCCAGCTTGCCATTGGCCTCGGGCAGGATCGGCAGGTCGCCATTGGCCGCGCGCACGCCGTTGAGCGGATCGAGGCCGGTGGCGTCAGCGCCCTTGTCGTCGGTGAGGAGCAGGGAATCGGCAAGCGTCGCCTTGACGCCTGTCTGTTCCTGGCCGGAGGTGGGCGTGGCGCCTAGTGCTACCGGCGTGAACTCGATGCGAATAGTGTTGAGGCGCGGCCGGTAATCGGTGGTGCCGACGACATTGTAGCCACGGTCCGGCAGCAACCAGAGCGAGCCCTTGTAGCCGTCCGCGCCACGGGTCCAGCTTGCGGCGTCGATGGACATGCCGGAGCCGGAGCCGAAGGTCTCGCCGAACTTGTCCTTCTGATCGGCCGGGATGCGGCCGACGCCGACCAGGCCCTTGTTGACGAAGCCACCAACGGTGGCTGTGCTGTCGGCAAGGGCAGGGGTCAGGGCGGTAAACAGCGCCAGCGCGGCGCCGAGCGAGACGGTTCGGTGCGAGATTTTCATGGAGATCCTCTTTGTGACAAGCCTTGAGCGGCGCAAAGGGGCCACCGCATCGCATCGACGATGTCGCCCTCTCGCAAAGCGGTCTAGGACGCGAACATGATACTTGCGTGACAGAGCGGGCCTCTCCCTTCTCCCCTTGTGGGAGAAGGGAAGGACGCACTATCAATCGCTGTCGCGCGCGATCAGCTCCAGGGGCCAGACTTCGCGGATGATGCGCGGGCCTTCCGGGCCGGCAAAGGCCGGAAGCGATGCCAGCAGCATTTCGGCCAGCCGCCGGCCCATGGGCTCCAGCGACGGACGGAAGGCGGTCAGCGCCGGCGAGAAATAACGGCAGAGCGGCGTGTCGACGATGACGATCACCGCGATGTCGTGGCCGGGCCTGATGCCCATCTCGGCCAGTGCCTTGCAGCCGCCGAGCGCCATTGCGTCATTGTTGAAGATGATGGCTGTGGGCCGGTCCTTGGAGAGCATCACGCGCGGCGTCACCTGGTAGCCGCCTGCCTCGTTGATGAAGCCGTCGGCGATCAGGCCGGGGTCGACTTCGATGCCATGCCGCTCCAGCCCCTTGCGGTAGCCGTCGAGGAACAGGTAGCCGAAGTTGAGATCAAGCGAAGGGCGGATGGCGGCAATGCGGCGGTGGCCGCGCGCGACCAGCCGGTCGACGGCTTCATCACCCGCCCTCTCGAAATCTATATCGAGCGAAGGATAGGTGTCGTCGCCGGATTGACTTCGGCCAAGCGTGGCGAAGGGAAAGCCGGCCTTGCTGAGATAGTCGATCCGATCGTCTTCCCGCCGTGTATTGGCCAACACGACCGCGTCGGCCCGGCGCGTCTCAACCACGCGGCGCAGCCTCTCCTGCTGATATTGGCCGGGCTCGCCCATGACGACCATCAGATCCAGGTCATCCTCGGCCAGTCGGCCCTGCAGACCGATCAGGAACGGGATGAAGAAGGGTTCGCCATATTGCTGGTCGCCCGGATGCGGCTGCAGCATGAAGGCGATCGAATGGGTGGTGCCTTGCCGCAGACTGCGGCCGGACTGGTTGGGCGAATAGTTCAATTGCTTGGCGGCGGCGAGCACGCGCTGGCGGGTGTCGGCATTGACGTCGGCGCGGCCGTTCAGCGCCCGCGACACGGTGCCGATCGAAATGTTCAGGTGACGCGCAAGGTCATGGATGCTGGACGCCAAGGACTTCTCTCCCCCGACCCTTGGCTAGCACCGGCTGCCGCTCAGGCCAAGGCTTCGGGATGATTTTCGCGGGCAGCCGATTGACATTCTAGGCCATCGGGTGTGTTCTCGTAAACGTTTACGGAGAAACGTTTACGGTGATGCCGGAAATGCCGTGACATTCGGTCTGGAGGGACCGGACGGGAGGAATGCCGGATGATGAATGCCGTCCTCGTCGGCTGTGGTGCGATGAGCAAGGCCTGGCTCGATGCCGCGAGGCAGATCGACGGGCTGGCCATTGTCGGCCTTGTCGATCTCGACGCCGAACGGGCGAAGGCGAGGGCGCACGAATACGGGCTCGACGGCGCGGTAATCGGCACCAGCCTCGACGCGGTGCTCGACCAGACCAAGCCCGACGCGGTGTTCGATGTCGTGGTTCCTGCCGCCCGCCGCGACGTCGCCTTTTCCGCCTTTGCCCATAATTGCCATCTGCTCACCGAAAAGCCGCTCGCCGACACCCCGGAAAATGCCCGCGCCATTGTCGACGCGGCGCGCCAGGTAGGGCGCGTTCATGCCGTGGTGCAGAACCGCCGCTACGTCGCCAATGTCCGGCGCATCAGGCGCTTTCTCGACTCCGGCGCCATCGGCAAGCCAACCAGCATCCATGCCGACTTCTTCGTCGCGCCGCATTTCGGCGGCTTCCGCGAGGAGATGGCGCATGTGCTTTTGCTCGACATGGCGATCCATACTTTCGACGCCGCCCGCTACATGGTCGGCGGCGATCCCGCCGGCGTCTTTTGCCAGGAATGGGAGCCGGCGAATTCCTGGTACCGGCAGGGATCGTCGGCCAGCGCTATCTTCGATCTCGGCGGCGGCAAGGTGTTCACCTATGCAGGCTCTTGGTGCGCGGCGGGCTTCCGCACCAGCTGGGAGAGCACGTGGCGCATCGTCGCCGAGCACGGCAGCCTGGTCTGGGACGGCGAGGACGGACTGAAGGCCGAGGTTGTGTTGTCGGTCCGCGACGGCCTGTTCGACCTGACCCAGCCCATCACAGTACCGCCGCTCGATTCCGCCGACCGCGTCGGCGGTCATCTCGGCATCATCAAGGATTTCATCCACGCCATCGAGACCGGCAGCGAGCCGGAAACCCGTGGCAGCGACAACATCAAAAGCCTGGCCATGGTTTTTGGCGCCATCGAAAGCGCCGAGACCGGACGGCGCGTCGCAATCACACAGGAAGCATCATGATGCCAAACCCGCTTCTCGACATCCGCATCGGCACCATGGTGCGGGCCAATCTCGAAGACCCGGCCGCCTACATCAAAGAGATTCTGCCGCTCGGCTTCGAGAGCATCCAGCCCTTCTTCTGGCAGACGCTGGGCGGCAAGGATTTGGCGCGGCTCGCCGGTGAGATTGGCGAGGCGATCGGCGATGCCGATGTCGCCGTGTCGTCGATCGGCGTGTTCGGCAATCCGCTGGAGGATGGCGAGGTCGATCGCGGCGTGCTCGCGGCCTGGGAAACCGTCATCGACAACGCGCATCTGTTCGGCGCCTCGACGGTCAGCGGCTTCACCGGCCGCCTTCGCGGCAAGAAGCTGACCGACAGCCTGCCGCGCTTCCGTGAGGTCTGGGGACCACTGGCCAAGCGCGCCGCCGACAAGGGCGTGCGCATTGCCTTCGAAAATTGCGCCATGGATGGCAACTGGGCGGCCGGCGACTGGAACATCGCCCACAATCCCGATGCCTGGGAGTTGATGTTCAACGAATTGCCCGACGACAATCTCGGCCTCGAATGGGAGCCCTGCCACCAGCTTGTCTACCTCATCGACCCGATGCCGCAGATCCGCAAATGGGCGCCGCGCATTTTCCATGTCCACGGCAAGGACGCGACGGTGCGCTGGGATGTGATCCGCGAGCACGGCGTGTTCGGCAAGCTGCCCTTCGTGCAGATGCGCACGCCCGGGTTTGGCGACAGCGACTGGACGCGGGTGATCAGCGAATTGCGGCTGGCCGGTTACAAGGGCGCCATCGACATCGAGGGCTGGCACGACCCGGTCTATTGCGGCGACCTCGAAATCACAGGCCAGGTGCGCGGGCTGGAATACCTCAAGCAATGCCGGGGAGGAGCGACCTACCTGCCGAACCCGGCGTGACCGAGGGCCGGTGGGAGGAGCCGGCCTGACAGATTGCCAAGCACTGCCGACAAGCACTGCCGACAGGCGAACCACGAAACCCCTCGGCTCACCGAGGACAAAAGGGAGGAACGTGCATGAGCATCGCAATGAGAACGACACTTCTGCGCTCGACCGTCGTGGCCGCAGCCACGGCGCTGTGCGCTGCCATCTCCACTCTGCCGGCGCAGGCGCTCGACGCCCAGTGGTGCAAGGATGTCCACATCCGCTTTTTCGTCGGCGGCGCCGAGGGCGACGCTTTCGGCACCATCGTCTACAATGGCGCCAAGCAGGCGGCGTCCGATCTCGGACCCAAGGTCGATTACATCTTCTCGCAGTGGGACGTCGAGAAGATGGTTCAGCAATTGCGCGAGGCCGTCGCCGTGAAGCCCAACGGCATTGCCATGATGGGCCATCCCGGCGACGCCGCGATCATGCCGCTGGCCGAACAGGCGCACAAGGACGGCATCAAGATGATGTACCAGAACGTGCCGGTGCCGACGGTGGTGGCTGCGTTCGGCGGCGGCTATGTCGGCGCCCAGCAGGAGCAGCAGGGCCGCGCGCTCGGCGTCGAAGCGTTCAAGCTCGGCAATCTCAAGTCCGGCGACAAGGCGATCATGATCGGCCCGTTCGAGAACGAGGCCCGCGGCGCGCGCGAGCGCGGCACCGTGGCAGCACTCAAGGAAGCCGGCGTCGAGGTCATCCAGCTGTCGTCGCCGCCGAGCGGCGAATGGGCGTCCGACCCCAATCTGGCGATACCGGTGATCACCGCGGCCCTGCTCAACAATCCCGACGTCAAGGCGGTCGGCTATCCCGGCGGCCAGATGCTGGGCAACGTCGCCACCTACATGCAGGCGGCGGGGCGCAAGCCGGGCGACATCTTCAATTTCGGCTTCGACACCAGCCCGCAGATCGTCGAGGCGTTCAAGGGCGGCTGGGTGCAACTGACGGCCGATCAGCAGCCGTTTCTGCAAGGCTATCTGCCGATCCTCAGCCTTTGCCAGCAGGTGGTGCTGGGCCTGGCGCCGATGAATGTCGACACTGGCGCCGGCTTCGTCACGCCGCAGAATTACGAGATCGTCGCCGAGCTCGCCAAGCAGGCGCTGCGCTGACCTCCCAAACTGCCGGCTGGGCGCAAGCCCGGCCGGCAGGACCGCCGGCACCAGGCCGGGATGATACCACAGGAGCGAGGATCGCCATGGCCGAACGCATTATCGAACTGCGCGACATCAGCAAATCCTATGGCCAGGTCTATGCGCTGGGCGGGGTCAATCTCTCGGTCGACCGCGGCGAGGTGGTTGGCTTGATCGGTGACAATGGCGCCGGCAAATCGACGCTGATCAAGATCCTGTCCGGCGTCGTCAAGCCGACCAGCGGCGAGATCCTGGTGCGCGGCAAGCCGGTGACCGGCTGGAGTGCGGCACGCTCGCGCGACGCCGGCATCGAGACGGTCTTCCAGGACCGGGCGCTGGCCGTGCAGCAGACCATCGTGCGCAACATCTTCATGGGCCGCGAACTCACCGGCTTCATGGGCTTTCTGAAGGTCAATAAAGAGATAGAGGAGGCGAGCCGGCTGATGCGCGAGATCGGCTTTACCTCGAAAGTGTTCACGCCGCATTCGATCGTCGGCCAGCTCTCCGGCGGCGAACGCCAGGGCGTGGCGATCGCGCGCGCCATCTACAAGCAGGCGGAGCTGATCATCCTCGACGAGCCGACGACGGCGCTGTCGCTCACCGAGACCGCCAAGGTCTTCCATTTCGTGCGCCAGGTGCGGGCGAGCGGCCGTTCGATCCTGTTCATCGGCCACAACATCCACCATGTCTTCGACATCGCCGACCGCTTCGTGGTGATTGACCGCGGCAAGGTGGCGCTGACCGCCGATCGCACCGAGGTCAAGTCGGCCGAAGAGCTGATCAATTTCATGGAAGACGTTGCGCATCCCGGAGGATTGCCGGGGCTGCACGAGGCCGGCGACGCGGAGAGGGCAGCACGATGAGCAAGACCATGGAACCCGATCTGCAGAGCCCTCTCGGCGGCAAGGCAGCCCGACCCGAGTGGAAGCACCCGTCCGACCACTGGCTGCGCGGTTTCGTCATCGACAACCGCGCAGCGCTCGGCACGCTCGCCGTGTTCATCATCATGATGGCGGCGTTCCTGATCGCCAACCCAACCGTGTTCACCACCTGGTATCTCTACAGATCCGTGCTGACCACGCTGCCCGTTGCGCTGTTCGTGGTGGTGCCGCTGGTCTTCGTCGTCACTTGCGGCGAGATCGACCTGTCATTTCCCGCAACCATGGGCTTTGCCTCGTGGGTGTTCGCGCTGGTGGTGCAGGCCGGCTATGATCCGTTCCTCGGCATCGCAGCGGCGATTCTCACCGGCACGCTGCTTGGCTTTCTCGTCGGGTCGCTCGTCGTTTATGGCGGGCTGTCGTCGCTGATTGCCACGCTCGGCATGAATTTCCTGCTGCGCGGCCTAATCCAGATCATCAACGAGGGCAGGTCGACGGCGCTGACCGGTCTCAGCGACAGCTGGGCGTACACCATCTTCTCCAGTCAGGTGTGGGGTTTTCCGGTACAGGTCTTCTGGGCACTCGCCTTCGTCATTTTGTCGGCAATGCTCTACAACCGGCACCGCTTCGGCGCGCAGGTGAGGGTGGTCGGCGACAACCCCGACAGCGCCCAGCAGATGGGCATCGACGTCAAACGCGTGCGGGTGAAAGTGTTCATCTTCACCGGCATTGGGGCTGCGATCGCCGGCACGTTTTCGGTGATGATCAACTTCACCTGGTGGCCGACCGCGGGCGACGGCTATCTGCTGCCGGTGCTGGCGTCAGTGTTCGTCGGGGGCACCCCGACCTGGGGCGGCATCGGTACGGTTGCCGGCGGCGCCATCGGCGCGGTCACCGTGTCGTTCATCCAGACCGGCGTCGTGGCGGCGGGCTTGAGCGGCTTCTACGTCCAGTTCTTCAACGGGCTGATCATCATCCTGTCGCTGCTGGGGCACAAGTGGAACCAGGCGCGGTACAGGTGAGGGGCGGGCTAAATTGACGGGGACGCTCATGTTGCGGACCGCATGCCCCGACGACTGGGCAGACGCCCGTCGCTTCGTCATTCTAGGGCGGAGCAGGAGCGAAGCTCCGTCGCGTAGACCCTGGAATCCATTCCGCGACCTTGGAGTGCAGCTGCGCAGGATTCCGCACCGTGGCAACGCGTTGAAGACGCGGGATGGATCCTCGGGTCTACGCTGCGTCGCTACGCTCCTTGCTCCGCCCGTGGATGACGAGGCGGGGAGGCTCCGCCAGACTACAACAATGTGGTCGCTTGTAGGACAACAGGACAAGCGGGCGCTCACACCGCCGCCACAAACCCGTCCAGCACGCGTTTCTGGCCGGCCTTGTCGAAGTCGATGGTCAGCTTGTTGCCTTCGATGTTGGAGATGTTGCCGTTGCCGAATTTCTGGTGGAAGACGCGGTCGCCGACACTAAAGGCTGACGGCGTGTCGGCGACGGATTTGGCGACCAGTTCGCCGTCAATGGTGCGGCCTTTGACGCTGGTTCGGCCGGCGCCGTAGCCGGAGTCGGTCTCGCCATAGCCGATGCGCTCGACCTGGTGGCCGGAGCGCGAGCCCCAGTTGCGGTCGGTCGCCTCGGTGCGGTTGGCCTGCGCGCGCTGCCAGCCGGGCGTCGCATAGGTGTTGGAGAAGGCGCCGGATTTTTCCGCGCCGACATTGTCGAAGCGCGAGGCGCCGTAGGGGTTCTGCCGCCCTGCGCCCTGGCCGCCACGGCCCGACGCGAACGAACCGCCGCCATAGGAATTGCCGTAGCCGCCATAGGAGTTGCCGCTTTCGGCGACCTCGACATGGGCTTCCGGCAGTTCGTCCAGAAAGCGCGACGGGATGGTCGACTGCCACAGGCCGTGGATGCGGCGGTTGGAGACGAACCACAGATGCAGGTTCTTCTTGGCCCGGGTCAGGCCGACATAGGCGAGACGGCGCTCTTCCTCCAGGCCGGAGCGGCCGCCTTCGTCCAGCGCGCGTTGGTGCGGGAACAGGCCTTCCTCCCAGCCGGGGAGGAACACGGTCTCGAATTCGAGGCCCTTGGCCGAATGCAGCGTCATGATGTTGACGGCGTCAAGCTCGGCGTTCTGCTCGGCGTCCATGACCAGCGCGACATGCTCGAGGAAGGAGCGCAGCGATTCGTACTCCTCCATCGAGCGGATAAGCTCTTTCAGGTTTTCCAGCCGGCCCGGCGCCTCGACCGAGCGGTCGTTCTTCCACATGTCGGTGTAGCCGCTCTCCTCCAGAATGGTCTCGGCGAGTTCGGTGTGCGGCGTGGTTTCCAGCGCCTTCTGCCAGCGCTCGAAATTGGCCGCCACTTCGCGCAAGGCCGCGCGGGGCTTGGGCTTCAGCTCGTCGCTTTCCGCAAGCTTGGCGGCTGCCTCCAGCATCGGGATGCGCAAGCTCCGCGCCGTGTCGTGGATCTGGCGGATGGTGGCTTCACCCAGGCCGCGCTTGGGGACATTGACGATGCGCTCGAAGGCGAGGTCGTCGGCGCCTTGGGCGACGACGCGGAAAAAGGCCAGCGCATCGCGGATTTCCATGCGCTCGTAGAAGCGCGGGCCGCCGATAACGCGGTAGTTGAGGCCGAGCGTGACGAAGCGGTCTTCGAATTCGCGCATCTGGAAGGAGGCGCGGACCAGGATGGCCATGTCGTTGAGATTGTGCTTGGCACGCTGGTAGGTCTCGATGGTCTCGCCGACGGCGCGCGCTTCCTCCTCGGAATCCCAAGCGGCGTGGACATGCACCTTCTCGTCGTCCTCGGCGACCTTCTCGGTGAACAGCGTCTTGCCGAAGCGACCCTCATTGTGGGCGATGAGGTGCGAGGCGGTGCCGAGGATGTGCGCCGTCGAGCGGTAGTTGCGTTCCAGCCGGATGATGGTGGCGCCCGGGAAATCCTTGTCGAAGCGCAGGATGTTGTCGACCTCGGCGCCACGCCAGCCATAGATGGACTGGTCGTCGTCGCCGACGCAGCAAATGTTGACTTTGTTTTGGCTCACGGGCTGTTCCGCGCGTGCCGGCGCGGGCCCTCCGCCCCCTCTTTTTTGCGCGCCTTCGGCGTCGCGGGAGTCGCCTCGCAACGGCTCGGACGCCCGGTCGGGCTTGCGGCCTTCGGCCGATCGCGCTTTACCCTCCCCTGGATGGGGAGGGTCGCCGCGAAGCGGCGGGGAGGGGTGACTGGCGCCGGCGCTGCCACACCCCCCCCCCCCCGGCCCACCCCCCCCCCCCCCCCCCCCCCCGCCGGGTCCAGTTTCTCAATTTGGGGACAACTGAGCCGTCCGGTGCTCTTAGGCAGAGGAATCATACGAGATCCCTCCTGCAACATCATTTCCCGCATCCACAGGCTTGCCGGATCACTAT